>JAPLRD010000323.1:5917-14504 GCA_026399375.1 Pseudomonadota bacterium | reverse complement strand
GTCGCGCGCCACGCTGATGCGCGACCTGGGCTACCTGCGCGACCGGCTGCACGCGCCGATCGCCTGGGACAAGGACGCCGAAGCCTATCGTCTGGATCGCTCGCTGGATCCGCAGGGCCGCTATGCGCTGCCCGGCTTGTGGTTCAACCCGAGCGAGATCCACGCGCTGCTCGCGATGCAAAGCCTGCTTGCAAATCTGGACCCAGGCATCCTCGCGCCGCACGTCGAACCGCTGCGTGCGCGGTTGCGGGCGATGGTGGGCAGCGAGGATCATGGTTCCGAGGAAGTGGAACGACGGGTGAAGCTCATCCACCTGGCCGCGCGACCACACGATCTCAAGGATTTCGAGGTGATCGGCTCGGCGCTGCTCGCGCGCAAGCGCTTGCACATTCGCCATTACAACCGGGTGCGCGACGAGGAAACCGAGCGCGAGGTCTCGCCGCAGCGCCTGGTGCATTATCGGGAGAACTGGTACCTGGACGCCTGGTGTCACAAGTCCGAAGGTCTACGCAGTTTCGCCGTTGACGCGATCCGCGCGGCGAACGTCCTGGAGAAGACAGCGAAAAACGTCCCGGAGTGCGAGCTCGATGAGCACTTCAAGCCGGGCTACGGGATTTTTGGCGGCGCCAAGGTGCTGTGGGCCAAGCTCAAGTTTATGCCGGAGCGTGCCCGGTGGGTTGCCTCTGAGCGTTGGCACGAAAAGCAGAAGGCGCGCTTTGAGGCCGACGGCTCCTACGTACTCGAGGTGCCCTATTCTGACGACCGAGAGCTGCTGATGGACATTCTCAAATTTGGGTCGGATTGCGAGGTCATTGCCCCGCAGGGGCTGCGAACTCGTGTTTCGGCTGCGCTGATGCAAGCCGCAAACCAATACCACCAATGAGCTCCTCCTCGGCGCGATAGACTACCTCTGGTGATCCGGCAAATCACCGGGACAGCAATTTCCCATGCCTGTATACTAAAGTGTTGAAGGAAGCGGTATCTATGGCTAGTGCGGATCAACTTAAGGCTCTTCTAAAATCGCATATTGAGGGCGACGAGGCTCATTTTTTCTCCGTTGCCATGCAAGTAGCCGCACACGAGGCCAAGGTCGGGCACGGCAAGTTGGCCGAAGACCTTCGTGCCATGATAGACGCGGCCAAGGTGCGTCGATCTACGCACCCGACAAACCGTAACCTCATTCCGATCGCTCAGCCGCGCGGCGAACTGGCAGGTTTGCTGGAGGTGTCCTACCCTAAATTCCATCTCTCGGACATGATCCTTGAGCAGTCGGTGGAAAACAGGTTGAAACGTATCATCAAGGAGCTCCGCAACTTTGGCAAGATTCGGGAGCACGGTTTGCAACCCCGCCGCAAACTTCTGCTCGTGGGTCCCTCTGGTACGGGCAAAACGCTAACGGCCTCCGTGTTGGCTGGTGAACTGGGCATCCCTCTTTTCGTTGTTCGCCTAGATGCGCTAATTACAAAATACATGGGGGAAACAGCAGCTAAGCTCCGTCAGATATTCGATGCTGTACGCGATGTGCGAGGCATTTATTTCTTTGACGAATTTGACGCCATTGGTTCTCAGCGGGGCCTTGCGAATGATGTCGGCGAGATCCGCCGCATACTAAACAGCTTCCTACAGATGATCGAACAGGACAATTCCACTAGCCTCATTATTGCCGCAACCAATCATCCAGAAATTCTAGACTACGCACTCTATCGCCGTTTCGACGATGTGGTCGAATATGGGTTGCCAGGCACTGCGCAGATTATCGCTGTGCTGAAAAATAGGCTTACCGGATTCTCAAAACCAATCAACAGCTGGGAGCATGTCGCGCGGATAGCTGCCGGCTTAAGCTATGCCGACATCACACGTGCAGCGGAGAGCTCCATCAAGGACGCGATAATTCACGATCGTGATGTCGTAACCGAGGAAGAAGTAAGAAGCAACCTTGAGGAACGAAAGGCATTCCGCACTCGCAATACGTCGTCTGGTTGAATCAGTGAAATTGCGGCGTTATGGCAGAACAAAAATCAGAACAACGGCCGCATTTTGTACTGGCCAATACAGCTCGGACTGAGCACTTTAGATCCACCGTATCAGGTAGCCGCGAAACCCAACTTCCAAACCTTGACCGACAAGCGCACGGTCACGCACTTCTTGGCCAGATTGCCGGCCTGAAGACTCAATCGGTAGCGGTCGTCCAGACGCAACGCGACGCCGGCATAGATTCCGGGTTTGGCATCCAGATTCAATTCAAGAGTCAGCCTGATGTCGAATTGGCATTCGAGAGTCTTTCCAGAGAGCGGCAGCGGATCGAGCTTCTGAATGTTCGCCGGGTCGACAATGCAACCTTCGCGACGGTTTTCGTGCCGGACGGAAAGCTCGATGCGTTTGAGAAGCTAATTGAGGATTATCTTGCCGAGAAACAGGATGCCAAGGGGCGACACCGCGACAACAAAGCATTGTTGAATACCATCCAGGAAGTGCGGGCCGCCACATTCGACGCACTTTGGACGGATGATCCCGCGGTTCTGCCAGCCGACGAAAATCAGGTCATTTGGTGGGAAATCTGGCTGCCTGTCAGGGACGACCGAACGGCAACCTTGGCCCGATTTCGCACCGTTGCCACCGGCATAGGGTTCGTATTGTCGACCAAGGTTATACAGTTTCCTGAGCGCACAGTTCTCCACATGCGTGGATCGAAGCGGCAGATCATCCAGTCGATGCAGCTGCTTAATAACGTTGCCGAGATTCGCGTTGCTAAGGAAACGGCTGAGTTTTTCGACGGCTTAACGCCACCGGAGCAGCACGAGTGGGTTGAAAACCTGCTGAATCGGACAACCTTCGCGGCCGGCCAGGTGCCGTATGTTTGCCTGCTCGATACCGGCGTAAATCGAGGCCATCCCTTACTCGCTCCTGGAATTGATGTAAACGATATGCACACCTATGAGCCGGCATGGGGACCGCAGGACGACGACGGGCATGGCACGCAGATGGCCGGCATCGCTCTCTACGGTGATTTGACTGAACCCATGGCATCGAATGCGCCGATGCTTCTTGGACATCGGCTGGAGTCCGTAAAACTCATTCGAGATGATCATACTAATCAAGGTGAACCTTACGGCGAAGTGACAATTGAGGCAGTAGGTCGGCCGGAAGTAACCGCCCCTGACCGGCGCCGCGTGTTCAGCATGGCGGTGACAGCCAAAGACAACAGAGACCGAGGGCGGCCTTCAGCATGGTCCGCGGCGATTGACAGTTTGGCTTGCGACGTTCTCGGCGAAGGACTGATTCCGCGGCTAATGGTCATCTCGGCCGGCAACATCGATGACCTCAACGCTTGGCGACACTATCCCGACAGTAATATCACGGACGGAATTCACGACCCAGGCCAGTCCTGGAATGCACTGACTGTCGGTGCGTACACGCGAAAGATCAATATCACAGAAGCGGATGCCCAGGCATACCAGCCGATCGCCCCGGCTGATTCACTGAGTCCCTTCAGCACCACTTCGGTGACATGGCAGGGATTACCGTGGCCATATAAACCAGACGTTGTGTTTGAAGGCGGCAATGCGGCGCAAGACGCAATCAGCCCCGCCACGATGCCTAGCTTGAGCTTGCTGACCACGCATCACGTTCCAAACCAACGTCTCTTGACCACCGCTAATGCCACCAGCGCAGCCTCAGCGCTGTGTTCGCGCATGGCGGCACAAATCATGGCGCAGTACCCGAATCTATGGCCGGAAACGGTGCGAGCGCTTATGGTTCATTCCGCGGATTGGACGGCGCAGATGCAAGCGGATTTTCTGGATGCTCGTAAACGCAAGGAAGACTATGCCCGCCTTATCCGGCACTGCGGGTACGGGGTTCCGGATCTCGATCGTGCGCTATGGAGCTTGTCCAATTCGCTCACCTTAATCGTTCAGGATTCTCTTCAGCCGTTCCAGCGTGACGGATCAAGAGAGCCCACTGCGCGGGACATGCATGTTCACCTGCTGCCTTGGCCGAAGGAATCGCTAATGGATTTAGGCCAGGTACAGGTTGAAATGAGGGTCACACTTTCATATTTCGTGGAACCGAATCCGGGAGTAGTCGAGCGCGGCACAAAAGGACGTTACCGCTACGAATCGCATGGCCTGCGCTTCGATGTCAAACGACCGGCGGAAACTGAGCAGACTTTCCGGGCGCGCATAAATCTACGTGCGAGAGACGAAGAGGAAGGCTCCTACCAGGGGGGCAGCACCGATCCAAACTGGCGACTCGGGATCGATCGCCGCACCTGGACTGGCACCGCGGCTGACCTTGCCGAAAGAGGCGTTCTCGCGGTTTATCCCTCTCTCGGTTGGTGGAAGACAGCGAAGAAATTGGAACGTTATAACAACCGGGCTCGATATGCCTTGGTCGTCTCAATAAGTGCTCCGGAAGTAACTGTTGATCTTTATAACGTAATTGCCCAGGCAATTGCGACGCCCATCACGGTCACTGTAGGAACATGATCGGCAATCAACGGCGCCCGTTGAACGCCAATGTATTCTTTCTACTCAATCTGCGACGGCGGGCACATCCCCCTATGGCATACCACTTTTGGCTCGCGTATCCTAAATAATCTTCTATTTTCCTGTACTCGTACTCCTTTACGCAAATTATATGTCGGTCTAGCATTCAATCCGTCGACGCCAAAACAGCGAACCATCGAAAGGACTGAACGTGAACCAAACCAAGATCACCGTAAAAATCTACGAACCCCTATTGCGGGATTTCGACAAACAGATCGACGCGCTTTTCATCAAGAGAGACGCATTTCTGAACAGCATGATCCAGGGCGAGGTCCAGCACCTCGCCAGCGACCTGGATGGCAAGCGTTTGTCTGGGAAGGCCAAGCGCTACATTGCCGGCGAGTTGAAGCGATTGGGCACTGAGACCGTGAATGTCACCGTGGACAAGTCCACCGCTGATGCATTGAAGGCCATTGTGGATAGCACGAACATCGTGCGCGATGCGTTCATTAACCGTCTGATCATGCTCTTGCGGTCGAGCAACCCACTATTGAAATATCTCGAGTTGCCGGAGTTCATTACGGCATCCGCGTTCGAGTCCAGTGTGGACCCGATGCCAACGAGCCCCATGAAAGCGATGGAGGCCGTTCATTCTGACCCACTGTTTTACCTCCGAGTGGCGGCACGGGAGCGCCATGGAACGGGACTGTATCTCATCGACCTGCCCCCAAAGCTCGCGGGATTTGCCTGTTATCTGGACGAGTCCCGTGTCCCCGGCACGGAGGCCTACGCGCAGACACAGCGGGATGTGCAGGCAATGCTGGACGAGTTGATCAACCTCGAGGCCGATGCGTTTCAGAAGCCCGAGGCGGCAGTGGGGAGTACATCATGAACCACGCCCTCCACACCTCGAACTGCCGCAGGGCCCAAAGAATCTGGATCCTGCTGGGCGGCGAAATGATCCCGGTGCGTCGGACAGGGGAAATGCGCTATATCCATCCTGCATTCCCATCCACGATCCGCGCCAACGATCGCCGGTCCGATGTGCCCGCCGTACTGCTGACTCGCATCAACCATCTGCTGCGCATGAAAGCCGCCAACGATCCGATTTGGGATGTGGTGAAGTGACGGTGCGCGCGATTGTCAGCGGTACGGTTTCCGACTGCGAATCGAAGGCCAGATCAGGAGCGCGAGTCTCACCATCCCCGCGTATCTTCAAGGTGCTGTGGTTGCCGCATCGCTCGATTGTGGTCGCTGTCGGCCGCCGGTGAATCGACGCAGTGACCATTCAAGTCGGCAGACCGGAGGCGAGCCCAGTTCATGACTGCCTGCGTGTCGTATCTCATGGACCCGTTAATGTGTACACAGGGGATGCCAGCCGCCTCGCGTACTTTCTTGTTGGAAAACAAATAAACCGGCAGCCCCGTCGCAGCCGCAGCTTCCTGGCCTGTCAGCAGTTTCGCGCCGGGCGGAGCAGGGACCTTACTGGATGGCGATTTTTCAGACGTCGATGCGTACAGCGCGTTGGACTCAAACGTTTGGATCTCCTCAAGTGGGTAAATCACCCGCTTCGATAATTTCAGATACATGGGCCCACGACCTTCACAACGCCACCGCTGCAGTGTTTTGGGACTTATGCCCCACCGTTCAGCCAGGTCGTTCTCACTTAAATTCAGCTTCGTCATCACTTTCTCCGTCAAATGAATGGACTCGCATTCATGCGTAGAAAGGAGGAGAAGGCAACTTGAGGTTCTGATGCTCCGAGGGATCGTCACTCCGCTAGGCCGGCGGTTCGGTTGCGGAATCGGGAATCGAATCCGGCTGCACGTCGGATTTCAGTCTTCGAAAATCTCAGCCGAGGAATAAGGGCGTGCTTGAGGTGCCACGGCAGTTCCTCGCTAAATTGCGCGGATCATTTAATACCGCCAGTCTTCAGTTAACTCCGCCAGTCATCGTATAATGACTGTCCGTAGTTAATCTCGAACTGCACCACCAACTTTTTTTCTCCTGAGCAATCAGGAGCACTTTCCCGGTGCAAAATCGCCGGGGGTCCAAAGAAGTGGTCCACCTCTATCGAGAGGTGAACCATGCTCTTGCCGTCGCACCTGAAAATTTCGCGACACGGTATCTTCAATTTTCGTATCGTCCTTCCAGCACCGATTGCAATCGCAATCGGTCAACGCGAGATCAAGCGAAGCCTGCACACCCGCTGCCCCATCGAGGCGAAGGGGAACGCTTACGAGCTATCAGCTAGAATCCTCCCTGTCATCCACCGCGTGAGAACAATAATGACCATCGATCCAAACAGCATCGATCCAACGAAAATAAAAAAGCTCATAGTGCAAGGCTTAACAGTTGATCGAAAAGGAACGGTTCGCGTCGATCGGATGGAGACTAGCAACGATCCGAAAGTCATGAAGCAGGAGCTAAAAGCGTTTCGAGAAGAAATCACTGAGAAGATGCAAAACGTTCGGCCACCTCTGAACCAAGAAGGCTTGAACTTGCTGGAAGACATCGAAGGAAAGCCACCAAGAATCAAGCAATCTCTGAAAGATGCCTTTTCCGTCTACGTTCAACGATTCTCGGCTGGCGGAACTGAGGGCAGCTACAACAACACGTTGAATCTTTTTGCTCGCCTGATCGGTGATGAAAATCGCATGGTGCACACCATCACCAAAGGCGAATGTCAGTATGTGGCCGACGCACTGCAACTTATTCGGAAGAACGCACAGCAGCTTGGCGTCAAGATCGGCACTGCGAAAGAAATTGTAAAAAAACCGAAGAGGATTCCGAAGAAGGACCGGCTTTCCAATTCGACGATCAACCAGCATTACCAGATCATCCAGCAGTTTTTCGATTGGGCTATTGGGTCCGGTCGATATACGCTGCCAAATCCAATCGAAGGCATTGCACGCTTGTCAGTTGGAGATTCAAGGCTGAGTGCCGAAGCCTTCAACGATGATGAGCTAAACAAAGTGTTTGTCGCTGGCGAATTCGAGAAAGCGAAAAGACCGCATCAGTTCTGGGTGCCGCTGATTGGGCTGTTCACTGGTGCAAGAGCAAATGAAATTGCGATGCTTCGATTGCAAGACCTCGTGAAGCAAGATGGAATTCGATGCTTTGCCATTACGCACGAACCTGATGCCGATGAACCGACACGAACGAAGAATAGAGCTTCAAGGAGAAAAGTCCCGATCCATCCTCGCTTGTTGGCCCTTGGCTTTGATGAATACATCAAGGACTTGAAGAGCATAAAGGCAACACGACTCTTCCCCTATCTTCCGATCGACAAGAAGGGCAAACGAGACAAGAACGTTTCGAGAGACTTCAATAACGGGTTGCTTAAACGCGTTCGAGTCCACAAGCCACGGACAAAGGTATTTCATTCCTTTCGTGATACCTGTGTTGCCGCACTCGCAAAAGGGAAGTTGCACGAAAAATATATTGCCCAATGGGTTGGCCATTCACCCAGAGGGATGCAGTCAACAAGCTACTTGGAAAAGCTTCCTATGGATGAGCTTTCCAAGTTGTGCTGACCAAAGCTTCAATTCAAAGCGGTTCCCATGACGGGAATTCAATACGAGCAAGGAAGATGGAACAATTGGATGAAAAAGAATTTGAAGGCTTGACCCCTCGCATAACAGAAGAATAAGAAAGGAAGCAACCCCGAGCCGCTATGAAAACAGGTTGCGAAATGTAAAGCACTGCCGTTGACAAATACGTAAGCACCAGCAGCACACATACCAAGCGACAACCCGACAAACGGTGTTGACGACACGCAATGCGTTTGAGAAGTCTGATCCGCAGACAACTCAAACGAGGAAAACATGACAAACGAGGGAACCAAGCTCGAACGCCGACAAGTTATAGACAAAAGCACCGGAGAGATAATCAGCGAGCATGAAACGCATGTTGAGCAGAACAAGAATTTTGTTCAACTCTATCGAGGGCAATTGCACACGATTGCGACCCTTGGCAGGTGCGACCCGCTCGCCTTGGCAATCTGGCTTTGGATCGTTGAGCGTATGGGACGCGATAACGCCTTGGTGTGCTCTATGCAACCGCTCATTGAGCATTTTGAAAAATCCCGGCAGACGATC
>JAPLRD010000323.1:0-5903 GCA_026399375.1 Pseudomonadota bacterium | reverse complement strand
GCGTTGCGAAGACAGGAACAACAAACGTGTATCTGATCAACGCTGAGATCGTATGGACAGCAAGTGCAACGAGTCGACGCAAGGCGGAATTTAGAGCGAATGTTGTATTAGCAGAAAGCGAGCAGATGCGTCCCACTGATGAGCCGCGAGAGGATAATGAGCGTGTGCAGGTCGCATCAAAAAAGAGAATTGCCGTTCGAAGCCGTCGAATCGCAGAGGCATAGCCCGTCCGTTTTGGTTGAAGTGTCATTGATGTGGGCGTATCCTGTCTTGGCTAAATCTCGTAGTCGTGAACTACGATGGCCACACTTTGGATACAGTGATATTTGCCGATGATGCGTTGTGGAGGCACCTAGTATGACTCGCTTTACGGTTGTCGTGCTTTTATGCGGTTTGGCTCTGACTGCGGGATTTGCCAATGGTGAGGAAAAGAAATATACGCCGATCGAGGAGTTTCGAAGCTCCACAGAAATGGGCTTAATGATCTGTCAGCTTGAGGCGAAGACTGCGTTCTCGAAAGCTAGGCGTGGAGAATTGCAGGAACCCTATTCGGAAATTGACGACTGTCTGGACGATGTGAAGAAGATATTTTCACGTGCTCACGCTCACGTAGCAAAGAAACCAGAAGCATCCAAGTATCTCAAAGAATATTACGCAGTGTGGCTCACCGCCCTTAATGGCATCTTGCCTAGCGAGAACGAACGAGCGATTGATTACGAAAGACGACAAGGTGACGCGTCTCGCAAGGCCGACGAGGCTTGGAATAGATTTGAGATTGAGACCGGCCTATGATCGCAACACCTAACTCCATGAGACGGCTCTTGCTAATCGGGTTCGTGCTTCTCGATATGCCTTCGCTTGCAATTGCTCGCGAACCAACGAAGGCCTCGGAATCCCCATATAACAGCAATATTCTTTTGGCCACCACCAGCGAAGTACTTACAAATGCCGACCTCGCTTGGCATGCTGCCAATACATACGGGTGGAATTGCACGGAAGTAATGTCCAAGGGCAATCCCACAAAGGATGGATATTTTTTGATTACGTGCTCAAACGGAAAGAAGTTTCGCGTGTATCCCCGGAGTGGGCAGCATCCGAGAATTACGAATTTGAAAGGTGGCTACGACTAATCGGTTTGGCTGTTATCGCATGCGTGGTTTGCTAGTAGTCGGCTCAGGATTGGATATTGCCGTGCGTGTTATGCGTCCTTGAACGGATCGAGTTCGACGGCGTAGCGGTGCTCCCGCTGCGAGTGCATTCAACTGTTGCCACCGCTGTTCTTCATCGGCACGATGTTGTTTTATTTGCTCTAACCATTTCTTCCGGGCTGTTTCGTAGCCGTCGTTCTGACGCTTCTGCTCCGTGTCAATGCCGATTGCATCGAGAATGGGGGCAAGATGTCGTTCGAGTGCGGTTGCGTTGATCACCGGCTTCTTTGGTGCTGCTGGTGGTGGCAAGCGATTCGCTCCTGACTTGGCACGATGCACGGCACCATAAAATTGTTTTACTTCGCTGTGTTGGGCATTGCTTCCCGGCTCACCTCTTCGAATGCCAAGGGGTCGCATTGCTTCGCCATAGCTGGTTTGCAAATCGCGTAGTCTCTCCCTGTCAAAAAACTTCTTTGTGTTGAGTTTCCATCGCCCATCTGCTGTTTTCTCTCTGGCCACACAAATGAGGTGAGCATGAACGTTTTGCTCATCGAGGTGCAAAACGAAACTGGCCAGTTGATCCGGCCACGTGCGTTTGGCCCACGCGAGAGCAGCAGTGGCCCATGATTTCATTCTGCCAACTACGAACTCGCCGCCGTGTTCCTCACGACCAGGGCGAAAATATGAAGCACTGGCAGACAACACGATTTCGCGAGCGAGAACGGTTGTCTTGTTTCGTCGCTCGGCACCATCAAGCAGGGAGCATGCTGCTTGATAAGGTGTCGCCCCTGCTGCCAAGTGCATGATGATCGGAGCAGGGCCATGCACATCAGCATTCGAAGTGGGCCGCTGTCGCAGTTGGTGTGCCGATGCTGCTGCGATTGCTCCCATTGCCTTGGCCTTGCGTTTGTCCACTCGCAAGACCGCATAGGGAGCATTGGGGCTGAGCGAAATATCCATGATGCCTCATGCATATCACGCTCAGCACTGCAAAGCACTACCGGCCAGCGGCTCGCCGGTATACTCACTACACGGAAAAATTTCCGTTCTGTTCGTAAGACCGAAAAGAAAGGAAAAATCTAATAGGACGCTCGACGCGTCAGGGTGCTGGCGGATTGAGTGCGACGGCTCTGCCATCAGCCGTGGCTTGCTGTTGCTCCGCCTGTTCGCATCTTCGATCGTCGATGAGCGACAGCGACTCATCGAGCCGAAGGGCGAGTCGTTTGACGAGGTGCATTGCGTTGTATCGAGCGGGGGCACTCCAAGCGGGAGAAGCCAATCCGTCTGCTAGTGCCATGATGATTTGTCGCAATGCCTGTGCATGCTCTTCGAGTTCTTCAAGAGACAGCGATTCGATATTGATACTCAGAAGGTCTTGTGCTTGGATTTGAAGGCTCATGTTGTCCTCTTTTCTTCTTGGTGCCACGGATAAGCTAATCGCTTTTGCACACAGAACGCAACGACGACACGACAAACGGCGACAACTCGCAAACCGATACAATCGCCTATAATGTGATCAGACCTTTTGCAATTGCGGGGGTCCAACATCGTGGGCCACCGTTTTGGCACCACGGCGACGGGAAGAGTGTTGAATCAAAAGGTGGTTTTGGTGATGGTGTTCATTCCGCCCTTGGCCACCACTCTTTCAAGGACTTATAGATGCAGCATTTGGCGAGTGTGCCAAATTTGTGTCTATGTCTATAAGTCCGTCGATGACCCTAGCACGGTGGGACAAGTGAGCAGGGGAGAGGTGTGCGTACCGCCTCACCATCGCCGCCGTTTCCCAAGCCCCCATTTCCTGAATGTCGTTTAGCGGTACCCCGCTTTGAGCGAGCCAGCTTGCCCAGGTATGCCGAAGGTCATGCCAGCGGAAATTTTCGATTCCTGCTCGCTTCAATGCCTTCATCCACCCTTGCGTAGAGGCGCGATCAAACGGCTTGCCATCGTAGGTGAATACCCGTGATGAGTGCTTCCCCTGCTGTCGGCGTAGAACCGCAATTGCCGTTTCATTCAGGGACACATGAATATCCCTGCCACCCTTGGCTTGATCCGCATAAATCCAGACAGTATTGCTATCCAGATTTACTTGAGACCATTCCAATTTCATTACATTAGCCTGCCGAAGACCAGTCGATACCGCGAATATTGCAGCTTCGCGCTGATGTTCCGGCAATTGTCTGAGCAGTCGATTGAACTCCTCAGGGGTTAGCCACCGCACCCGACGTGTTGGTTCATGGTATAGCCGAACCAACGGCGATTTTTCAAGCCAATCCCACTCTCTTTCCGAACGGCGCAATATTGCCCGAACTAATGCAAGCATTCGGTTCGCAGTAGAGGGAGAGCTATCTTTCCGCTTTTCTTCGGCAATCTGTACTATCAAGTCCCGCGTAATTTCCCGCAACGGCTTTAACGTTAGCCGAGGTTGCAGCCACCGCAAAATAGCTACGTCGCTGTGGCAGGACTTCTTGTGTTGCATTTCCTGCGAGATGCAGCGTGGTCCCAGGTTCTGTCAGGCTTTTGGCCCAGTTTATCTACCCGCCACGATTCAGCTTTTAGCTTGTCGTGGAATTCTTGGGCGGCTTGCTTACTTTGAGTCTTAGCTGATTCTCTAATAAGCTCGCCGCCTGGCGTGGTGAACTTAATCCACCACGTTCTACCGCGTTTGTAGAGAGACATAGATTTCTCCTGTCACCTATCCGTGGATGCATTCAAATCCCAACAGCCTTCGGCAACATGTGGAGAGAACACACTCAAGATTCCTGGGGAGATTCTGTGCAAAGTAAGAGAAGCCACTCCGAATGGCTCAGAAAGCTACATGACTATGGTTTTCACTGGAAATCTGTCTCACACGATGATTCTCGCGGGCCCAAAAAAGGAAGTGGAGGCGTTGATTGGAAATTTGATGGGTACGGCGCTTAACGTAAGCAAGACAAACAAAGGTGGAATGAATAAATGGTCCCAAGAAAGCAGCGCTCTCTATTTTGGAAAAATCGAAGATGGCTCAGGCAATATGCTTCTATATGGAACCGGAAGCGCCAAATCCATTGCATACTTTGACAAACTCTATGGATTCGAGAATCAACAGCCAAAGTCCACGTCGGATTCAGAAGCGGGCGCGGTCGTTGCTTCAGCACCTCAGACGACAGATCGAATTCAAGACGAAATCGCTCAAAAAGTCACAATTGTTCACGATGAATTTAAGAAACATACTGCTTATATGGGGCCAAACTCGCCAAATTCGAATCAGGCTTTGATATTAATTCGAGCGTGGAAATTTGACGATGGCGCCGAGACTCGCTACCAAGTCTTCCTAAGGCATCATTACTATGGTGATTGGCGCTTCTATAGCTCGGCTTACGACGACAATGGAGACTCTCTCGACTTAACCAAGATTGCCCACGAAACCGTTTCGTGTAGCAATCGATACTGCCGATTAAGCGAAACCATAGGGATAAATATCCCACGGCAATATCTTGAGAATAAGAAAGAAAGTGGCATGCGGTTCAAGATTAGTGGAAAGGCGGGTGAAGAAATATTCACAGTACCGCCGATCTACATTAAAGCGATTCTTTCCGCTATCCCGGCAGATCTTCCGAAACGCGTATCAACGGACCTCATAAAGCCGACGCCCACGTTGAAAGAGGAGAAGCCGGATATTCGAACTCCGGCAGAACGCTACGATGGTGCCTTCCAGGCCGCTCGAATGATATGCGGTGCCACCTTTGTACTTTCGCGACAATACGCAGCATCACGTGAAAGAGGCATTGCAGTAGCACCGGATGCCATGGCAAGAGCCGATCTACCCGCTTGCCAAAAGAAGTACTTAGGAGAAATGGAGGTTGAGTATAAGAAATTCAATATGCTGCAAACTTCGAAAGACGCGAAGGATGCTCTTACCGATCACTATGTGGCCACAGTCTTGGCCGTGAGAGGCATTTCACCTTATATGGGTGAGTCGGAGTCCGACTATAAAGCGCGCCAAATCGGAAATAAGCAAAAAGCCGATGAAAAGTGGGTCAGATATGAACTTGCCAAGTGACGACGGGAGTGTCGCTAACTTCCTGGACTGAAAGCAATCCATTATTAGCGAGCAGTCTTGCTGTGATGAGGCAACAAATGTTACTCGACGATGGCGGACTGCCTAGCCGTGAGTGCGACCGTCACATAGACCGACTTATCGTGTAGCACTAACCGATATCGTATGGATGCAGATTCGGAACAGGTAATTGCGTTCTTCACATCGCGCTTATTGGAAACGCCGCGATTCGTACCCTTGCAATTGAAGACCTTGTCTGTTTATTGAGGAATTAGAAGGATGAACAAGTCCGCAACAGTTATCCAAGCGACAACATTGATCATCGTAGTCGCCATGGCATTCCATTTGTGGAAATTTGACGGCGATCATAAAGTGGTTATAGATAGACAGGAACAGTTTTCGCCTGAGACTAAGCGTGCCATCGGAAGTAGCGCTCAATACGCATTGCCAACCTATCCGTGCACCGCCACATCGACACGCAGCATGAATGTACTCACCTGTCGATCTCACAACCATCCGTCTGCTCTTCAGCGTCCAGGGCCGATAGCGGACCCTTTTGCCCTACGGCACGACAACGCCATTTCTCGCTCGACAAGTCACCGAACAATGCACCGAATCCTCTCTGGTGCCTGGCATCCCAGCAAAGCCCCCCTTTGCTTGAACGGCACGCTGGCAACATTCAGCTCAAGCGCGACCCTTCAAATCCCCATAGCCACGTA
>JAPLRD010000357.1:4644-6316 GCA_026399375.1 Pseudomonadota bacterium | reverse complement strand
ACCAGATCAGCATCCACAATAATCGTCCGCCGGAACTCGTCGATTGCGTGCAGGCGAGCGAACTGGTGACCCAGGAGGTAATCAGCGCAGCGTCATCCCACATCACCTATGAACCGGCCAACGGCCATCTCGAGGTGCTCTCCAGGGATACGAACGGTCGTGATGTGCTTGCCAGAATCGCCGCTGATTGCATATTCAAATCCCCTTTTTCTGGGACGACGATCCCGCTCAAGCAGTACGACTACCAGAGCCTTGCCGGATATCGTAACTTCGATCTGTCCGGCGAGAACGTGTCGTCAGTCAAGGTGGTCGAACTGGGCCACACTCTGGCAAACCACCGTTCACTCCTTGTTAAAATCTGGACCAAAGATGTGGATAACATCCACGCCGCAGCCAAGTCATTGATCGGCCCAACGTTCGACTTTCGCAACCACCGCCTGAACTACGCCAAGTTATCCATCCGTCTAAAGAAAGACGGTGCCGAGCGAGCGCGCACCATCAGCGTCGTCTTGCGCGAGGACAACAAGTGCAACGTCAAGACCAAGCGTGAGCGGGACCGTGCCCTGTGCGACCGGCTGCTAGCCAAGTGGCATCTGGTGAAGGAGATCGGCGATGGCAACGCGGCCCCCGTCTACGCAATCGCTGCTTGAGCTGCTCGACCTATTTGAGCAATCGAACCAGGCGATCAGCGATGTCGAGGGGCAACGTCTGCACGGCGTGCCGGGCTGGGAGGTGTTCGCACGAACGTCGCTCAGTCCCAAAGCATTATCCGTATGGACAGAATGCACCGGATACGCAGGCGCGTACGGCATCCTGCCATTGCGGGACTGTGGCCCAGACCAGAAACGAGGCCTGCCCTTGGAAATCTGAACTCGTTTCAACTTTTCCGTGCTCGGATCGAGCGAGGGAAAGTCGTCCGTCGATGACCGTGATTTCACCGACGAGACCCGCAGCCGGACCGATCGCGTAGAGCAGAGTGCTACGCGGCAACTCGGCGAGATTTACCTTGCCGCTGATATCTCCTGCATGAGTGTCGCGCAGGACACCTTTCCATTCCACTTGAAAGGCTCCGGTTGCCGCCCATGCGGTGGCGATCGCCAGACTCAGGCCTAACGATGCCGCCACTCCGATTACGAACTTGTTTGAGCCATTCATAAAACCGCGTCCGGATAAATTGCTTGATATGCGGCAGGAAGCGTTCCCGCCATTATTTGATCAGTCATCGTGCTCGATCGCCGGCTCCCGCGCCGCCTCGGAAGCATGCACATCCCCACTGACGGACAAATCATGCAGCCGTAGCGCAGCTTCGCGTATCTTGCGCAGTCGGTACACGACGCCGGGATGCAGTAATTGCGTTTCCCGATCCAATACTTGAATTATTTGGCGCGCCACCGTATCCACTGCGGCCATCTGATCATGAAGCCGATACGCAGTGCTAATCGCGTTGACATCCTGCTTCATACCTGTTTCCTCGTCGAGGGGGTGTTCGCAGAAAGTACTGGGGTGGGTTTTCCTGCCCAAGCGTTCCAATAAACGCCCGGGTTATTGAGCACCCGACTTCGAAACAGGTCCGAAGTGTGGATAAAAACCCGCGCATGGACCTCGAGGCTCAGACAGCACCAATGAAGCAGCGATTCCCGCTGCAATTGTTCTTAAACTTCTCATGATCAGA
>JAPLRD010000357.1:0-4582 GCA_026399375.1 Pseudomonadota bacterium | reverse complement strand
GCTCGCAGTACCGTTATTAGACCAGCCAGTTGTAATGCGGGGAAGTCACGAAGCCCTCTTTTTTGTATCGAATGGCTGTAATTCCGCGAGTTGTTACGCTGCGTTACAATTTTCCGGTACGACGTGCTCGGCGGCCCGCAATGGCATGATCCGGGCGTAATCGGCTACCCCTCTCAACGCTTATTCCGTGTTGGACCGGATGGTCAACACAAGCGTAGGAAAAGCCCCGCACATAGCAGAATGCTCCCAAGGATAATGGACGATCCGCCCGTGCGCGCCCCGAACTGGACGTGGCCCGCCATCCCGCCTGCCCCATGGCACATTGGAATCCCGCCGAGCAGACTCGATCCCAGGTTCATCAAGCTGGTGGAAAACGCAACTGACCGTGCGCTGACAGGCCGATCGGGAAACAACCGGTTGTTTTCTTCGGTGATAGAGAGATACGCATTGCCAAAAGTCAAAGGAAGCTGGGGCAGCGCGAGGAGGATGAATCCGGTCCAGAGATCACCCATGGACAGGGTTCCCCATGCAAGACTCGGAATTCTGAATTCGGGCTTAAGCGCGCCTAGTTCACGCATCAGCTCCGGCCTATCGAACAGAGCCATTGCTGCTCCGATTGCCAACAGTACCAGCATCGCGGGCATGCGCGGGCGGCCAAGCAATACCAAGGTCAGTGCGAGCAATAGCCCTCCAACCCAGAGGTTGGTGGACATCATGCGAATTCCTTCAATCATGAAGGAAAAGCCCAAGCCCATGACGACACCCATCAACGCTGGACGCGGAACCCAGTTCGCCAATCGCCCGGCAAGCCCGGTGAGCGCGAGTAGCATCCAAATCAGTCCGGTCATCAAGGCGGCGCCGACCACCGCGGCGGGAAGCGCAGTTTGACTCACTGCCGCCGCGCCAATCGCCTTCATCGGCTGCACTGGAAAGGGTGTCCGGTAGATCGACCCAACCGCGATCAGGGCTAAGCCAAAGGCGATGAGCAGGCCATTGGCATCCATTTTCAGTATAGATATGTACGCGGCTACGAAAGGAATCAGCGTTCCCAAATCGCCGAATGCTCCGGCCCACTCGGGGAGATCAAATCGGTTAGGGGGATGCGTGAACTTATCAGTCATATGACTAAAATCATACTACATTTCAGCGGACGCACTTGGTACCTAAACATTGAGGCAAACCCGGATAAGTCTATTTGCAGTTATTGTGAAGTTTCCAATTATTCGCATGCCCGATGGCGATGGACAAGTCTGGAACCCGGCACCGGTCCTCAACAACCGAGCTTTCTTCCTCATCTGCATGAGCCGCCTGGTTGTTCTGAATAGCATCGATGCAAGGGGTTGTGGTGCTCAACCAGTGGGCGTCTCCCCACACCAGGGCCAGAAACACCACCACCACCACTATCTGTCCCGTGCTGATGGTTTGGACTTCATGCTTTTTGTCCACTTCGCATTCATTCCCAGGACAAAGCTGGGCCTTGTCCGTATAGATAAGGTTGTAGATGCTGCAGCCAATGCAAATGCCGAAAGCCGTCTCAAAGAAAAGCAGAATCAAGAAAATTGAACAGACAAGCAAATTGATTGGTCCAATGACGTGTCTGACGATCACCTGGTAAAACACGATCAATGCGAGTACCAAGCCAATGCTCCAAGCGAATCTTTTCTGAGGCGCTCCCACATACTCGGGCTTTTGATTACGGACGAAAAATCTCCCCACAATCAAGCTCGGTGAAAACCGAGGGTTGATAAGAATTCGGATAATAAAGTCCACCAGAAACGCCATTACAAACACTTTGGTCGGGAGAAGATCTCCCAATAGCCATGCATTCAGAAATGAAATAATGGCTAGGAAAAATAAGATGCCCGCACCCGCACGAACTTCTCTTTCATTGAGCACCCGAACGCCGTACTCAGGCAAGAGCTCGCCAAAATGTACCAAACTATTCATAGTCAAACCCATTTTGCTAAATTGAATTGACGCATTGTGATGCTCGATAGATCCCTGTCGATATGATTGCAATCATATAAGCAATAACCATCAAGGATCTTCAGAATTGAGATGTGGTCAGCCATGAAATGGATCACTGCTCTCATAGAGCCGAATGCCCCCGGGATCGACCCGATTGGGATACGTGCGGACTCGTAATTCGTAAGTTCTTATCTCAGCGCTACTGGCGCAGGGGCATACTTACGACAGGAACTGATCGGGCCAGAGGGCGGCAGCCGCCGCCCCCAACAGCATCAGTCTCGAAAAGCGCGCGCCAGAGTCAGCACTATTTTTTCTTTGGCGCGACGTTGCCGCTTTCCTGACGCGAGCGCGCGATCAGATAGTCGCTGACACCGAGCAGTTGGTCCACCGATTTTATATTGTCGGTTATGACGACGTATTTGCCGTTGACAGCCATCGCAGGTACGCCGTCGATCTTGTACGCCTGGGTGAGTTGGGCTGCGCGCTTTAATTTGCCCTCGACGCTGAATGAGCGGTAGGCAGCCGCAAATGTTTTTGTGTCGACACCCTGCTTGTCCAGCCATGCGGTCAGAGCCGCTTCGTCCGTAATCTTAAGCTTGGTGCCTTGGTGGACCGCGTCGAACAGCGGTTTGTGCAGGCGCTGCGTCTCTCCGATCGCCTCAACGGCATAGTAGGCGCGTGCCGCTTGAGCATAATCGTCGCTGAACATGGCCGGAATGCGGCGGAATTGCACATCCTTTGGCAGTTTTTTTACCCAAGGATCCAAGATCGGCTCGAAATTGTAGCAGTGCGGGCAGAGATACGAGAAAAACTCTATGACTTCGATCTTGCCGGGGGAGTCGGTTGATTGCGCTGCGGCAAGCTCCCGATACTCCACGCCCGCCGTCGGCTTGGCCTGCGCAAAACCGGCGGCTAGAATCACGGCCAATCCCATGACAATCTGCTTCAGCATTCCGTTCTCCTAAGATGTGTCCCGCGCTCAGTGTGACGCGGAATCCTTTACTTCGACCGGTGAGGGTTTAATTCCGTTCAATCGAGGCATTATCGTGCGCCACAAATCCGAGTAGGTATGATTGCGATCATACGCCCTGCAATTATTAGCACGCGTCCGTCTTTAAGATTGAATGTAGTCCGCAAAGGACGGGAACTTCGCCGAAGATCGCCGTCCCCTGGACAGATAAGTCGGATCGAAGCGAATGGGGTAGGCGCGTGAATTGTCATACATATGATTGCAATCATACAACTCTGCAGAATGGGCGAGTAACATGGAAGAAGCAGATCAGCTCTGTCATCGGGTGGCGATCATCGACAAGGGACGTCTCGTAGCCATCGACACACCTGATGCGCTGCGTCGAAGAGTGGACTCCAGGCGCTCGGTTGAAGTGCGCTTCGTCCAGTTCTCCGGACGGCCGGCCGACCTTGCACCCGAACTGGCGCATGGTGAGGTGACGCCTTTACCCAACGGCTTTCGCGCCTATACGACGCAGCCTGGCGCCTTGGCGCAAGCGATCGCCGTGCGCGCCGCGGCCCTGGAACTGCGCATCGAAAGTATCTCAACGCTCGCGCCCACGCTGGAGGATGTATTCCTTTCCATCACCAGCCATTCCGCCGCGAAGAACGGCGAAGGAAGGACATCATGAGCGAGTTCCTGTGGCAGGCGCGCGCCGCCCTGGTGGTAGCGAAGAAGAACGCGATGGTCTACTACCTCAAGCCCCCGGTATTCACGTTCGGAATCATCTTCCCGTTGTTTTTCTACCTGGCCTTCGCCGCCGGTCATGCGGCGCCGCCCGAGACGATGGCGCCGGGCATCGTCGCGATGGCGCTGTTCTTCACCGCCTCGGCGGTCGGTCCGCTGGTGACGCCATGGGAACGACAGGCAAAGACATACGAGCGCCTGATCACATCGCCGGCTTCACTCATCGCGATTCTTTCGGGCGATGTGCTCGCCGGAACGGTGTTCGGCGCGATCCTGGCGCTGCTGCCGCTGACGATCGCGACACTTGCCACCTCGGCATCGGTGGTCGCGCTCCCGTCGATCGCGCTGGGCATCGTCCTAGGATCGCTGTCGTTCGCGGCTCTGGGTGTCCTGCTGGCGGCGCCGGCGACCCAAGGCCCGTCACAGGTGATGATGTTGTCGAACCTGGTGCGCCTGCCGCTCATCTTCGTCAGCGGCGTGTTCATCCCGCTGTCGCAGATGCCCGCCTGGGGGCGCTGGCTCGCGCCGTTCTCGCCGCTTTCCTATTGCGCTGACCTCATCCGCGCGGGCTTCGGTGAGAAGCATTACTGGTCGACCGCGACCGATGCGCTTGCGCTGTGCGCGTTTATCACGTGTTTCATGCTGCTTGCGGCCCGCTGGCACCGCAGGACACGCGATCGTGCCATTTAGAATGCTGACGCCATGACGCCGCAAGTCTCGTTGTTGGAATCGAGAAAGCCAAACGCCTGAAAATGAGAATATCGTCGCGCTAACAGTCGCTGCGATGCACACGGTTTGTAACGCCACGTATCGACTCCCCGATTCGCGACACGGCGATACAAAAATGCCGTTGTCAGCAATCTGTCGCTTACGTATAACGTGTCTAATGAAATACACGCACGAACGGACCACCGAGTA
>JAPLRD010000382.1 GCA_026399375.1 Pseudomonadota bacterium | reverse complement strand
AGTCCGGCTATTTCGCGTTCGATCAGGTTCGCCGCGGCGTAGCGGTAGGTGAACCAGCCGATCGCGGCGAATACCAGCAGCGTCAGTGAAAACACCCATCCAAGCCGCTTGGAGAGCACGTTGTCCACCCACCGGTCGGTCGAGGATACCTGCGGCAGATCGTTTGTTTCGCGTTGCGCAAGATTGGCGGCGGCGGCCGCGCGTTTCGGTTTGTTCATGTGAGATCCAGATTGAAATCGGCGAGTTCGCCGGCGGCCGGTGCGTCGGCCGCCGCAAGCCAGAGGGTTACCTCCGTCCCCGTGCCTGGGATGCTGTTTATTTCAACGCGCCCGCGGTGCAGCTTGAGAATTTCGCTGACGATGCTCATGCCCAGGCCGGTGCCGGGTATCTTTCCCGAGGTGTCGGCGCGGTAGAAGCGTTCGCACACGCGCGCCAGTTGTTCCGGCTTCATGCCCATGCCCCGGTCGGCGACGCTCAGGCCGATTTCGAAACGGCCCTCACCTGGACCTTCGCCTTCACCTTCATCCCCACCTCTTGCTAGGAGCGTGACGCGCACGGCGCGCCCGTTCGGGTCGGCGCGCAACCACAGCGCTTGCGCGGGCAGAGCTAGCTGTGGCGCGTCGCGTCCCTCGGGCGGCTTGAAGTTGGCGACGATTCTTTGCACCAGCGCCTGTGCCTGCACCGTCTCGAAGATGAAGTCCTTGCCGCGCCGCGCCTCGATGCGCGCCAGGTCCAGCAGTTCGTTGATGATGGAGGCCATCAGGTCGGCGTTGCGGTGTATGGTCTGGATCAGATCGAGCTGCGTCTCGCGGTCGAAGCTCCCGCCCATGAGCAATTCGGCGAATCCGAAAATGCTCGCCATCGGCGTGCGCAGTTCGTGCGCCGCAGTGGACAGGAATTCGCTTTTCATGCGATCGACTTCCATTTCGCGGGTGACGTCCCGGACGTAGAGAATCTGCGACACGCTTGCCGCCTGGCTTTCGCGCAGGCCCGCTTCGAGCACGTGCGCCTCGGGGCCGGGGATTTCGATCAGCTCGCGCCGGGCGGATGCACCGGGCTGCGCGGCACCCATCGATTCGCGCAGCGCCGCCACGCCGCGAAAGGCCGCGCCGGGCAGGCACTGCGCCGCGAGCAGCCTGGAAAATTCGGCCTCGTCGGTGCCGATGACGCTCTCGGGTTCGAGTCCGGTCAGGCGCGTGAACGCCGGGCTCACGTACCGGATGCGGTGTGCGGTGTCGAAGGAGGCGAAACCGTCCGGGCTCAGTTCGAACACCACGTTCAGCTGCTCGGTGCGCTCGCGCAGCGCCTCCTCGGTCTGCTTGAGTCGGGTGACGTCGAAGCGATTGCCGACGATGTAGCCGCTGGCGGTGCGATATTCCACCGCGAGCAGCCAGCGGCCGTCGCCCAGCTTCTGTTCTACCACTTCGCCATTGGCTCTCTGGTGCTGCGCCACGCGCTTGCGCGCCCAGGCTTCCGGGTCGGCGATCGCCTCCGGGTCCTGGTATTGCCCGCGGCTGAGGCCCATGCGCAGGATCTGCTCGAAGGTGGTTCCGGGCACGATCGCATCGCCGCTCATGTCGTACAGCTTGAGATAGGCTTCGTTGCACAGCACCAGCCGGTCCGCTTCGTCGTAGATGGTGAAGCCCAGCGCCACGCTGCTCACGGCCTCCTGCAGCAGCCTGCGCGCCTTTTCGGCCGCCTGCCTCGCCGTCTCCGTTTCCAGGGTTCTTTGCGTGACCCGCGATTCGAGCTCGGCATAGGATGCGCCCAGCCGGTTCACCATGGAGTTGAAGGCCTGCGCCAGGCGGTTGAATTCGGCCTCGTCGCCCAGGGCAATCCAGGCCGTGGGGCGGCCGCTGGCGGCCATCTGCTCCGCCGCATCCGTCAGCTGTCGCAGCGGGGCGGAGAGATAGCCCGCGGCGGCGTGCGACAGCCTGATCGCGCCATACACGAGCAGCAGGCCGAATACAAAGTACGCGGCGAGCAGATAATCCAGATCCCTCAGCATCAGGTCACGGTCTAGCGACAGGGTATGCGTCAGGCCCAGTCTGCCGGCGAACTCGGGCAGGGTCAGCGCCGAGCGCACCTGCAGCGCCGCTTTGGGCGCCGCGCTGCCGGCGATCAGGCGGCCCGCGGAATCGTGGAGGGCCCAGTCCTCGGGCGCATCGGGCAAAGCAATCTTCGCCGGGTCCAGCTGCAACAGCACCGCGCCTTCGATGCTTCCGGTAAGCCGGTAGATCACGGGAAAGGCGACGCTGAGCACGCGCTCGCCCTTGGGGTGGAGCTCCAGGCTGGCGAAGGCCTTGTTCGATCGCATCATGCCGGCGAAGGTGCTCCTTGCGTCCGCTCCCAGGATTTCGCCCGTCGCGCTTTTGGCAACGGGATTGCCCCGGTGGTCGGTCAGCGTCAGGGTCGCGCCGGGCCAGGACAGCTTGTAGTTCTGCAGCAGAGGCTGGAGGTAGGTCTCGCGGCCGAGCGAGTCGGCGAGTGCATTCGCGGTCGCCGTGTTGCCGGCAAGGGATGCAGCCTCGGCGAACACCGCCTCCAGCTTGAGCTCGATCTCGCGCCGCTCGATCTGCGCCCGCGCTGCCATCAGCGACTGCGCGCTCTCGATGATATGGGCGCGCATCATGAGGAAGGAGGCGAGGGCGAACAGCGCTCCGGCGAGCAGGAAAACCGCGATCAGCGCGGAGGCGATCTTTGCGCGCAGATCCAGGCGCGAGAAACGCGCTCGCAGGCGGGCCGTGACGGTCATCGGGGTCAGCATCGTCGGCTCGAAATCTATTTGCGCTGTACTTTGGACAGGCTGCCGTCAGCCTGGAAGCGCGCGAGGAACACCTGGCCCTCGTCCAGGGCCTCGTGGTTTTGCGGCAAGAACGGCCGCGCATAGTTCTTCACCAGTCCGGCGTGGCTGCCCAGCTGTTCCAGCGCGTTCCTGACCGCCATCCGCTCGGCGCTG
>JAPLRD010000167.1 GCA_026399375.1 Pseudomonadota bacterium | reverse complement strand
TACCCGCGACGTGCAGGGTAATCAGATCTCATCGGCAATGAAGTCGCGAGGGATCAGCGTCATCGCCTATGGCGAAGCGGGCAGCGAAGCCGACCTTGTGGTGCTTGAGCGAATTCCCAATGCGCAGGGACAAGCGCTGAAGTTATCGGTCTTCGGCGCCGCATATGAAGTCGAGGCGCCGGTGGCGGGGGCTTTTCAAGCGGAGAACATTCTATGCGCGCTTGGACTGGCCATAGGCACGGGCGTGCCCGTCGAGCGTGCGATTGCCGGCATCGCCCGCCTGGCCAGCGTTCCGGGGCGCCTCGAACTCGCCGCGGTTCTTGCCAACGGTGCGGCGGTCTACGTGGACTACGCGCATACGCCCGACGCCCTGCACAACGTTCTGCGCAGCATGCGCCCTCACGTGGCCGCGAAAAACAAGCTCCATGTGCTCTTCGGCTGCGGCGGCGACCGCGACGCCGGCAAACGCCCCATCATGGGCCGCATTGCCGAAGAACTCAGCGATTGCGTCTGGGTAACGGACGACAATCCACGCACCGAAGACCCGGACGCCATCAGAGGACAGGTCCTCTCGGGCACCAGGCGCGCAACGAACGCCGGTCCGCGCCGCGAGGCCTTGCAACTCGCGCTTTCCGCATTGCGATCGGGAGATGTCCTTGTCGTCGCCGGCAAGGGCCATGAAGACTATCAGATCGTGCTTGAACGAGACGCAGAAGGCCTGCCGATGCGCGACTCCCGGGGACGCGCCATGACGAAGAAGGTTCCGTTCTCCGACGCCAGAATCATCCGCGAGATCAGCGCTTCGATGTAGCGGAATACCGCCAAGAGGCGCACATCGGCGCCAAGGCTACTCGAATCGAAGACCGCAAATGTTAGAATGCCGGCAGGCGTTGCACCGCTGCGATTCGATGAGCGCAATGGACGCCCCAAGCGAGTGACGCTGTCTGGCGAATCACAAAACGAATCCACCAGTTTAGGGGTTTTAGCAGAAGATCATGACCTACATCAACGAGCACTATCTCAAGCTGACCGCCGGTTACCTGTTTCCTGAAATTGGCCGGCGGGTCACGAAATTCTGTTCCGAAAACCCTTCTGCGAACGTCATTCGCCTGGGCATCGGCGACGTCACCGAACCGCTTGCCCCCGCCGTGATTCAGGCGATGCATGCGGCCGTCGACGAGCTGACCGAGCGCTCGTCGTTCCGCGGCTACGGGCCCGAGCAGGGCTACGACTTCCTGCGCGAAGCCATTGCCAAGAACGACTATCAAGCCCGCGGAGCCGAGGTCGACGCGGACGAGATCTTCGTTTCGGACGGCTCGAAGTGCGATTCGGGAAATATCCTGGATATTTTCGGTGAAGACAACGTCATCGCAGTGTTGGATCCCGTCTACCCGGTTTACGTGGATACAAATGTCATGGCCGGACATACGGGCCCCGCCGATGCCAGCGGCCGCTACGGCGGCTTGGTTTACCTTCCGGTTACCGCCGAAAACGATTTCGTACCCGACCTTCCCAAGCAGCGGGTCGACCTCATTTACCTGTGCTATCCCAATAACCCGACCGGCGTGGTCGCCACCAAGGAAATGCTGAAGCGCTGGGTCGACTACGCGCATCAGAACGGCTCGGTGATTTTGTATGACGCCGCCTATGAGGCCTACATCACCGACCCGGCCATTCCGCACTCTATTTACGAAATTGACGGCGCCAGGGACGTTGCGATCGAGTTCCGCAGCTTCAGCAAAACGGCCGGATTCACCGGCGTGCGCTGTGCCTTCACGGTGATTCCAAAGGGCGTCAAGGGAAAGACGCGTGATGGCAAGGAAGTGGCGATTCATCCGCTCTGGAACCGACGGCATTGCACCAAGTTCAATGGCGTCTCGTATCCGGTGCAGCGCGGCGCCGCTGCGATTTACTCGCCGGAGGGCAAGCGGCAGGTGCGGGAAACCATCGAGTTCTACCTTACCAACGCCAAAATCGTGCATGGAGCGCTGACCAAATTGGGCTTGAAGGTCTACGGCGGGGTGAACGCACCTTACGTGTGGCTGAAGACGCCTGGCAATTTGAGCAGTTGGGATTTTTTCGACAAACTGCTGCAGAAGGCCCACTTGGTGGGAACGCCGGGGAGCGGCTTCGGCGCCTGCGGGGAGGGCTATTTCCGCTTGAGCGCCTTCAATAGCCGGGCCAATGTCGAAGAAGCCGTGCAGCGTTTCGCGAAAATCCTGTAAGGCCGGACGAACTGATCAAGGCAGGTCGGTCGCACCCGCCCGAGCGCGGTTCGCTATCTGCGCCATTGCTTGTCAGGGTGCGGCTAAACCTCTCCCGGATTTGCCGCAACCCGACCTCCTACCGCTTGGCCTCCAGTTGCTCCCAGCGAGCCAGGGCTGCGGCCAATTCCGTCTCCAACTCGGCGAAGCGCAGGTTCAGCTTTTTCACCTGCTCCGGTTGATCCCGGTACAGCACTGGATTGGCCAGGGCCGCCGTGACCTGCTTTTGCTCCTTCTCTAAGATGTCTATTTTTGCTTGTAATTCATTAAGTTCTTTTTCTTCTTTAAAGCTAAGTCTATATTTTGCTTGTGCTGGCTCTGGAAGGGCACGCTTTCCCCGGGCATCGCTTTTTTGCGATCGACGAGCAGTATCATCCCCGGCCTTGTCCGATGCTTTCACGCGCTGCCAGTCGCTGTAGCCCCCGGCGTATTCCTTCCATACCCCCTCGCCCTCGCTCGCGATGGTCTGCGTGACGACGTTATCCAGAAACGCCCGGTCATGGCTGACCAGAAACAGCGTACCTGAATAGTCCTGCAGCAATTCCTCCAGCAATTCAAGGGTTTCGATGTCCAGATCGTTGGTCGGTTCGTCCAGTACCAGCACGTTGGCCGGCCGGCTGAACAAGCGTGCCAGCAGCAGGCGGTTGCGCTCCCCGCCGGACAGCGATTTGACCGGCGCGCGCGCGCGTTCCGGCGGGAACAGGAAATCACCCAAGTAGCTGATTACATGCTTGCGTGCGCCGTTGATTTCGACAAAATCGCCGCCCACGCTGATGGTGTCAGCAAGCGTGGCCTCTTCATCCAATACTGCGCGAAACTGGTCGAAATAGGCGAAATCGAGCTTGGTGCCAAGACGCACTTGGCCCTCGTCGGGCTGCAATTCGCCCAGGATCAGCTTCAGCAGCGTGGTCTTGCCGCTGCCGTTGGGTCCGATCAGCCCCACTTTGTCGCCGCGCAGGATGCGGCAGGAGAAATCCTGCACCACCTGCTTGGTTCCGTAATGCTTGCCGGCTTTGCGCAGTTCCACCACCAATTTTCCGGAGCGCTCCCCCTCTTCCACCGCCAGGGCCACCTTGCCTACGCGGTTGCGCCTTGCAGCGCGCTCCAGGCGCAAGGCTTCGAGGCGCCGCACCCGGCCCTCGTTGCGCGTGCGGCGCGCCTGGATGCCTTGGCGGATCCAGACTTCTTCCTGCGCCAGGAACTTGTCGAACTTGCGGTTGTGCACGGCTTCTGTTTCCAGCGCCGCCGCTTTTTCCTGCAGGTAGGCGCTGAAATTGCCCGGATAGCTGCTCAGGTGCCCACGGTCGAGTTCAATGATCCGTGTGGCGACGTTGTCGAGAAAGCGCCGGTCGTGGGTGACGAACAGCACGCTGCCGGAATACGACAGCAGCATCTGCTCCAGCCATTCGATCGAGGCGACGTCCAGATGGTTGGTCGGCTCGTCGAGCAACAGTAGATCGGGCGATGGCACCAGCGCACGCGCCAGGGCGACGCGCTTCTTCAGCCCGCCGGACAAATCCGACACTTGCCGGTCGGGATCGAGCTGCAGCCGCGACAGCGTGGTCGCGACCTTGTGCTCCAGGCTCCAGCCGTCGCTGGCATCGAGCGCTTCCTGAAGTGCATGCAGTTTTTCCATCAGTGCGGGATCGGCCGGCGCGCCGGCGTCATGCGCTTCCGTCATGGCGTGAGCCGTGGCGTGATAGTCGACCAGCAGTTGGGTGCCTTCGCCCAGCCCTTCGGCCACGGCTTCGAATACGCTGATCCCCGGTTGGAACAGCGGTTCCTGGGCTACGCTGGCCAGCTTCAGCGCCGGCGCACGCCACAACTTGCCGTCATCCGCCGCGGCGGCGCCGCCGATGACCTTCAACAGGCTGGATTTACCGGTGCCGTTGCGTCCGATCAGGCCGATGCGTTCGCCCGGCTCGACGACCAGATCGACATGATCGAGCAAAGGAACATGGCCATAGGCCAGGGAAACCTGGGATAGCTGAAGAAGAGGCATCGGTAGGCGGGGGAGTTCGCAGGAAAAGGCGCCAAGGATACCCCATCCCGGCGCATTTCCCCCGCTTTGTCGCGCTTAGGTCCCGAGTTTTACCGAGCGTATTTCCGTAATCGGCAGCATGGCGATGTCGCGCAACTTCTCGTGGCGCTCGGCGCTGAGGTCCACCATCGAGCCCAGTTGCGAATAGGACGAAGCGACAAAATGCTCCTGCCCGTCCCCGCCCTTGCGGGTAATGCCGAAATCCACCGTCGCGCGCTTTTCGTGCTCAAGCTTGCTCAGCAGGTTCTTGGTCGCCCAGATCGTGCCGAAGCGCGCGAATTCGGAGAGGCGGGACGCGTGGTTGATGGTGTCTCCCAGCACGGCGAACTCGACGCTGGTCGCGGTCTGGAACGTTCCCAGCCACTCCTGTCCTTCGTGCAATCCGGTGTTGAGATAGAGTTCGTTCAGCCAGTTCTTGCGCAGCTGCCACTTCTTGCTGATTTTCCGGATCTCCGATTTCAGCTCCTGCGCGCAGGCGAGCGCATTGAAAATGTAGTCGCTGTCGGGCTGAGGGAAAAAGTAATAGACCATGCCGTCGCCGACGTGCTTGCCGTAGGTGCCGTAGTATTTCCTGAATATCGGCCCCATGGAGGTCCAAATCTCGTTGATCAGGTCGAAATACTCCTCAGGCGGCAGTTCCGAACAGATCTTGACCGAATTCTGCAGGTCCGCCACCAGCACTGCCAGCGGGGTGAGCACCGGCAGGCGCTTGCGCATCAGGTCGCGGATCACCACATCGCGCTGGCTCAGGAATTCGAGCAGCGTCGCGTTGTATTGCTGCGTCGGGATATAGACGATGAATATCCCTTCCCGAAAGAACTGGGCGAACACGCGCCAGTTCTTGCTGACGCCGCCAAGTTCATCCAGTTCGACCGAAAAATCGAGGATGGGCTTCTTCTCGGAGGTCACCACAGACTCGTCGTAGAGCCGGTCCGCCAGCGCCAGCGCCGCCCGGTCCAGGCCGTACAGGAGGCCCAGAACGCTGCCCTTGCTCAGGCGGTTCTTGGCCAGCGCCAGGTGGACGCGCAGCAACTCGGAACGAAAACCGCTCGCCGTTTCAGACCCGGGTGGAAACAGCAGCAGGAACAGATTGCGCGCCTCGCTATGCGCCGGCAGGGCAGCAAGATCGCTGAGAATGTTTTCCCGCGCCGCGTCGTTGTACCAGGTCAGCTCGAAGTTGTAATTCACCATATAAGCCGGATGCGGAACCTCCTCCAGCGTGAGCCGCAGGGCGCGGCGGTTATCGGCCGCCGGTTCCGGCTTTTCCGGACTGGCCGCTGCCTTGTCCTCCCGGACCTCGGGAACAGGAACCGGGGCGAGAGCATGAAGTTCCCGTCCCGGCTGATTGCCACCTATGCGCGCCACGACCTCGGCCATGCTCAACCCCTCCTTTTTTAATCGTTGTACCTGTTCTATCCGGTCTATTGTTTCATCGGGAAAGTACCCCATCAGCTTGGCATCGCTGTCTTCCCGCTCTGGCTGTCTAAGTATCGGTCTGGGCAATATTCCATCTTTAATGTAATTATTTAATGTTGCCCTAGAAATACCTGTTTTTTCTAGAATGTCTTTGCTTGACTTCATGTTGGATAGACTGTTTATCTGCCCTAAAAATGCTACTGTATAAAATTGATTAGACTGTATAAATTATAATCTAGACAATTGAATAACCGCTGTCAAGCACTATTTAGACAGACGGGGTTTAAACAGCGTGGACAGCGAACTCAACCTGACTGATTCGTGGTTTTTTGTGGGTTCAAAGGTTGGGATTCGCGGATCCAGGGCTCGCTGATTTTAGGGCTAGGCCCCCTACCCTCCCCTGCCTTGTTCGGACTCGATTGCCCCCCGACTTTCCCAGTTCGCCCTCCTGAAATTCGATGTAGACAAGCCGGCTAAATTTCCGGATACTGTATAAACATACAGCTTTTGGAGATGCCATGCCCAGCCTCGCGGCCGGACTCGACCGACATCCCGGCATCTGGCGCGGCAGCGAACTGGCGCGTACCGCCTGCCCGGGGATCGCCACCGGCTTTGCCGCCCTGGATGCGGAACTGCCGGGCGGCGGCTGGCCCTGCGGGTCGCTCACCGAAATCCTGCCGCAACACGAAGGCATAGGCGAACTGCGCATCCTCGGCCCGGCGCTGGCCCGGCTGGCCGCGCAAGGCAAATGTATCGCCTGGATCGCCCCGCCCCACCTGCCCTACGCGCCGGCGCTCGCCGCTGCCGGCATCGGCCTGGAACGCATACTCATCGTCAAAACCGCCAAGGATGGCGACAGCCTGTGGGCGGCGGAGCAGGCGCTGCGCTCGGCCGCATGCGGCGGCGTGCTCGCATGGCCGCGCGACATCCGTTTCCCCCAGTTGCGGCGGCTGCAACTCGCGGCCGAGGACGGCCGCTGCCTCGCCGTGCTGTTCCGCCCCACCCAGGCCGCACATGAACCTTCGCCTGCGGTGCTGCGCATCGCCCTCGCTACTTCCGCCGGCGGGCTCGCGCTGTCGATTCTGAAACGTCGGGGAGCGCCGCTCTCACGGCCGGTTTTTCTGCCTGCTGCGCCGCCGGCAGCAGGCAACAACCCCTTTTCCGGATTTGAAACCCATGTGGATAGCCATACACCTGCCGCAGCTGCCGCTGGAAGCGTTCCAGCGCGGCTTGCCCTCGCCTGAGCCGCGCGCGGTCGCCGAGCGCCAGCGCATCCTGGTCTGCGACGCCAAGGCGGCCGCGCGCGGCCTGCGCCGAGGCATGCCGGTCGCGGCGGCGCTCGCGCTCGCGCCGGGCCTGCGCCTGCGCGAGCGCGACGCGGCGGCCGAAACCGAAGCCCTGCTCGGCATCGCCGCCTGGGCGATGCAGTGCACGCCCAGCGTCGCCCTCGAATTTCCCGATCTGGCGCTGCTGGAGGTGTCGGGCAGCCTGAAGCTGTTCGGCGGCCTGGCGCGCATAGAGGCGAGGCTGCAGCAGGGACTCGCAGCCATGGGCTACAGCGCACGCCTCGCCGCCGCGCCCACGGCGCGCGCCGCATCCTGGTTCGCCCGCGCCGGCAAGCATTGCCTGATCGCCGATACCGCCGCGCTAGAGGGCGAACTTGGCGCCCTGCCCCTGTCGGTGCTGCAATGCGGGCAGGAAGAGACCCTGTCCTCCATCGGCGCCAACAGCGTCGGCGATCTGCTGGCGCTGCCGCGCGACGGCCTGGCGCGCCGCTTCGGCCAGGGCCTGCTCGACGCGCTGGACCAGGCCCTGGGCCGGCTGCCCGACCCGCGCGGCGCATTCGTGCTGCCGGAGAAATTTTCCGCCGCGATCGAACTGCCGGCCGAAGCCACCCAGGCCGAAGCCCTGCTGTTCGCCGCGCAGCGGCTCCTCGCGCAGCTCGAAGGCTTCCTCGCGGCGCGCGCCGCCGGCACGCGGCGGCTGGCGCTCAGCCTAGCGCATCGCGCCGCCCCCGCCACCCGGATCGAAGTGGGCCTGGTCGCCCCCTGCCGCGAGGCCGCGCACTTCGCGCTGCTGCTGCGCGAACAGCTGCAGCGGACGGCGCTCGCCGAGCCGGTGCGCGCCATCGCGCTGGAAGTGCAGACGATCGAGCCGCTGCAGCATGCCAACCAGAACCTCTTTCCCGATGCATTGCACGAGGAGGGCAACTGGCCGCGCCTGATCGAGCGCCTGCGCTCGCGCCTCGGTAATGCGGCCGTGCACGGCATCGCGCTGCGCGCCGATCACCGCCCCGAACGCGCCAGCGTTCATCTGGATCGCGCCAGCGCCCGCGTGGATCGCGCCAGCGCCCGCGTGGATCGCACCAGCGCTCAGGTCGAACCCGGCGCAAAGCAGCTCGCCCTCGATTTCGACCTGCGCCCGTTCTGGCTGCTGGAACGGCCGCAGGCGCTGGAGGAAAAGGAATCCACCCCCTGCCACCACGGGCCGCTGAAGCTCTTGGCCGGCCCGGAGCGGATCGAGTCCGGATGGTGGGACGGCGCCGACACGGCGCGCGATTATTTCATCGCTCGCGCTGGCAACGAGGCGCTGCTGTGGGTTTACCGCGAGCGCAGCCCCGCCGGGGCCTGGTATCTGCACGGCATTTTTTCCTGAAGACAAATTGCAACACGATTCCGTGCAACGCGGCTCAACCAGCATTTGTCATTCCGAGCGCAGCGAGGAATCTGCTGTTAGTGCCATCAAAAAGCAGATTCCTCGTCGCTTGCGCTCCTCGGAATGACAGAACACAGCGCTCTCCCCGCCTACGCGGAGCTGCATTGCATATCCAATTTCAGCTTCCTGCGCGGCGCCTCCCATCCGGAGGAACTGGTCGCCCGGGCGCAGCAACTGGGCTACCGCGCGCTCGCCCTCACCGATGAATGCTCGTTCGCAGGCGTGGTGCGCGCCCACGTGGCCGCCAAGGAGTGCGGCCTGCCACTGATCCTCGGTAGCGAAATCCGTCTCGCCGATGGCCCGCGGTTGGTGCTGCTCGCCACCGGCCGCGAGGGCTACGGCAACCTGTCTGAACTGATCACACTCGGCAGGCGCCGCGGCGCGAAAGGCCGCTACGCCCTGGAAAACGGAGATCTGGACCAGGGACTGCCCGGCTGCCTCGCCCTGCTCCTGCCGGGAGCGGCACCCGACGTCGCGCAGGCGCGCTGGCTCGCCGCGCTCTTCCCCGGGCGCGCCTGGATCGCCGTCGAGCTGCTCTGCGGACCAGACGACCGCGCGCGCCTCGCGGCGCTGCCGATTGCGGCCATGAACTGTATCCGAACGCCGAGCGCCACCTGCGGCTGCGCCTGCGCCTCGCCAACCTCTATCCGCGCGAACTGCTCGAAGAAACCGTGCGCATCGCCGCGCGCTGCACTTTTTCGCTCGACTGCCTGCGCTACGAATACCCGGAGGAGATCGTGCCGCCTGGCGCCACGCCTTCCGGCCATCTGCGTGCGCTCACTGAAACGGGCCTCGCGCGGCGTTTCCCGGAAGGCGTGCCGCACAAGGTCCATCTTCTCATCGAGCACGAACTCGGATTGATCGCCGAACTCGGCTACGAGCCCTACTTCCTCACCGTGCACGACATCGTCCGCTTCGCGCGCGAGCGGGGCATCCTGTGCCAGGGCCGCGGCTCCGCCGCGAACTCGGCGGTGTGCTACGCGCTATCCATCACCGAGGTGGACCCGGCGCGCATGAGCATGCTGTTCGAGCGCTTCATTTCGCGCGAGCGCAACGAGCCGCCCGACATCGACGTCGACTTCGAGCACCAGCGGCGCGAAGAGGTGATCCAGTACATCTACGCCAAGTACGGCCGTGAGCGCGCGGCGCTCGCGGCCACGGTGATCCGCTACCGGCCGAAAAGCGCGATCCGCGACTGCGGCAAGGCGCTTGGCCTCGAACTCGCCCAGGTCGAGCGCCTGGCAAAGACGCTTTCCTGGTGGGACAAGCGCCAGGATCTGCTGCGCCTGCTCGCTTTGGTCGATGCGCTGCTCGGCTTTCCGCGCCATCTGTCCCAGCACGTCGGCGGCTTCGTCGTTTCGCGCGGCCCGCTGTCGCGCCTGGTGCCGATCGAAAATGCAGCCATGGTCGAGCGCAGCGTGATCCAGTGGGACAAGGACGACCTCGATGCGCTCGGTTTGCTCAAAGTGGACGTGCTCGCACTGGGCATGCTCTCGGCGATCAAGCGCGCGCTTGAAATGATCAGCCGGCAAACCGGCACGGCGTTTGCGATGAGCGACGTACCCGCGGAAGACCCTGCCGTCTACGCCATGATCCAGCAGGCCGACACCGTCGGCGTGTTCCAGATCGAATCGCGGGCGCAGATGTCCATGCTGCCGCGGCTGAAACCGGCCAATTTCTACGATCTCGTGATCGAAGTTGCGATCGTGCGTCCCGGCCCGATCCAGGGTGGCATGGTGCATCCCTATCTGCGCCGCCGGCAGAAGCTGGAACCGGTGAGCTATCCGAGCGATGCGGTCAAGGCTGTGCTCGAGCGTACCCTGGGCATACCGATATTCCAGGAACAGGTGATGCAACTCGCGGTGGTCGCCGCCGGCTTCACCCCGGGGGAGGCCGACGGCCTGCGCCGCTCGATGGCGGCGTGGAAAAGAAAAGGCGGCCTCGAGCATCTGGAGCAGCGCCTGATCCAAGGCATGCTGGCGCGCGGCTATGCGCGCGACTTCGCCGAGCGCATCTACCAGCAGATCCTCGGCTTCGGCGAATATGGTTTTCCCGAATCGCAT
>JAPLRD010000042.1 GCA_026399375.1 Pseudomonadota bacterium | reverse complement strand
GAAGCGCTGGCCTATGGCACCAGCGGCAACGGTACTTCGCAGCACCTGACTACGGAAATGTTTCTCGGCCGCATCGGTGCCAAGGCGGTGCACGTTCCATACAAGGGCAGCGGCCAGTCGCTGACCGACCTGGCGGGCGGGCAGATCGCGTTTCAGTTCGACAATATGAGCACCGCACTCGCCCTGGCCAAGGGCGGCCGCGCACGCGCGCTGGCAGTTACCTCCGCCACACGCTCCGAACAGGCGCCGGAGTTGCCTACGCTGGCCGAGGCAGGATTGACCGGATTCGAGGCGGTGACCTGGCTCGGTCTGGTTGCGCCCGCAGATACACCCGCAGAGATCGTGAACTACCTGAGCCGCGAGGCCGATGCGGTATTGAATACGCCGGCGGTCAAGGCGCGCCTGGCAGCGCAGGGCTTCACTCCGAAAACATCCAACCCAGCGGAGTTTCGCAAGTTCATCCAGGACGAAACCGCCAAATTCGCCGCGATCATTCGGCAGAACAACATTTCTGTGGACTAGACGAGCTTGGCTTGTCATCAGTCTAGCCATGCAGCCAATTACACAACTCACCCATTAAACACAGGAGAAGAGACATCATGGATAGATCCCTATTACCTAACTGCGGGCGACTTGTACACCGGATGATGGCTGGACTTCTGGCCGCAGCCGGGTTGGCAGTTCCCGCGGCCGATACTGCCGCGCAGCCCGCCGGCTACCCCGGTTCCGGCCGCGTTTCGCTTGTCGTACCGTTTGCACCTGGTGGAACCACCGACATCGTTGCCCGTCTTCTTGCGCAGGGACTTTCCAAGCGATGGGGCACGTCTGTCATCATTGAAAACAAGCCCGGTGCGGGCGGAAACATCGGCGCTGAATACATTGCACGTTCAAAACCGGATGGCTACAACCTTCTGATCGGCGCGACTTCCTTGGCGAATGCGCCTGCCATGACAAAGAACATGCGATATGACGTTACGAGCGATTTCGAGCCGATATCCTTGCTTGCAACAACGCCGCTGGTGTTGATGGTCAGCAACAAGTCAGGGATCAAGACAGTGCCTGAGCTAATTACGCGTTTAAAGTCAAAACCCGACGCACTCAACTATGGTAGCAGTGGCGTGGGGACATCCATCAATCTCTCGACATTGATGTTTCTGAACCGCATCGGCGCTCAAGCTGTCCACATCCAATACAAGGGTAGCGCACCTGCCCTAACCGCATTGGCATCGGGCGAGATCGATATTCTTTTTGACAACTACGCCACAGCTATGCAATTTGTCTCCAGTGGCCAAGTGAAAGGACTCGCGCTTACCGGGATGGACCGGACAAACTTGAAAACCGAGCTTCCGACCTTGTCCGAGTCCGGCCTTCAGAACTTCGAATCGCTCACCTGGATTGGTATGCTCGCTCCGGCCGGTACGCCGAAGCAGATTGTAACCTGGGTTAACTCGGAAGTTGCCGCTGTCTTCCAAGATCCCGACGTCATTTCTCGGTTAGCCGGCATGGGGTTTAGTCCCAAGATTACGACTCCCCAGGCCTTTGGTGAATTCATTCGAAATGAGCTAACCAAAGCGAAACAATTGGTGACGGCCAACAACATTTCTATTGAGTAATGGTCCGACCAACGCTATTGCATGTAGCCAGTCGACTCTAGAGAGAAAGCTTTGCTGCCACACCGCTTCCGAGCTTAGCGTCGCTCACAATAAGAGCGCTTACAACGATTAACAATTCAATTCTACGTATCTTCACGCATCGTACCCATCGTAGGAAATTGCGCTTGCGCCCGTTCGATTGCAATGCCGATGAGGACACGCTGATGAGGTCAAAAGGCCCCTTGATCTTGGCGTATCTGGTAACGACGGCGCGTTGATCCGTTTAATCCCCGGTGGCAGGGGCGCGTGAGCGTCTGGTGCTGGCTGCGGAACCGGCCATTCGATTATCGTGAGCGTCAGCGGCCGCAACGGGTCGATTGT
>JAPLRD010000109.1 GCA_026399375.1 Pseudomonadota bacterium | reverse complement strand
GGGCAAAGAATGGCGGGTGAAGGTCGCCGACAACGGCGCCGGGATGATGCCCGAACAGATCGGGCGGCTGTTCCAGGTGTTTCAGCGCCTGCACAGCCGCGCCACTTACGAAGGCAGCGGCATCGGCCTCGCCCTGTGCCGCAAGATCGCAGAGCATCACGGCGGCCGCATCTGGGCCGAATCCGAAGGCGAAGAACGCGGCAGCACGTTCTTCTTCGTGCTGCCGCTGAGCGCCGGGGAGGCCGCTTGACTTCCATTGCCGATCAGGTCATGTCGCCCGCCGGCGGGGCAGCCATCGCACGCGCCGAGGCCGCGGCACGCGTTGTCACCGAACTTGAATCATTTCCTGGAGAACCGACTTGATGAATGCCCCAATGCAGCCCCTGACCATCCTGCTGGTCGAAGACGAGCCGGCAGACGCACATCTTGTCAAGACCGCCCTGTCCGAAAATCATATCCTCGCCGACCTGCGCCAGGTGATCGACGGCCGCGAGGCGCTCGAATACCTGCGCCACCAGGGGCCGCGATTTGCCGCCGCGCCGCGCCCCGACCTGATCCTGCTCGATCTCAACATGCCGCGCATGGACGGGCGCGAATGCCTTGCCGCCCTGAAACGGGACCCGGACCTGTGCAATATCCCGGTGGTCGTGCTGACCACCTCCGATGTCGAGCGCGACGTGGTCTCCTCCTACACCCTGGGCGCGGCCGGCTATATCACCAAGCCGATCGACGTGCTGCAGTTCATGGCCGCGATACGGGATCTGGGCGTGTACTGGTTCGCGCTGGTGCGCCTGCCGCAAAGAAAGTGAGCCTGCCGTGAGCAAGCAGCGAAAGCTGAACATCCTGATAGTGGAAGACGAGCCGGGTGATGCCCGCCTCATGCAGCTGGCGCTGCGAAAAGGCGGCTTTGCCATCGAAATGCAGGTCGCCGGCGACGGCCTGGAGGCCCTGCGAATGCTGCGCCGGGAGGGCGAACGCTTTCGCGCTGCGCCCCGCCCCGACCTGATCCTGCTCGACCTCAAAATGCCGGGCAAGGGCGGCCTCGGATTCCTCGAGGAGCTAAAGCAAGACGAACGCCTGCGCGCCATTCCTGCCGTCATCGTCACCACCTCGATGCTCGACGCCGACGTGCTCGCGTCCTACCGGTTCGGCGCAGCCGGCTACCTGGTGAAATCCGCAGACCTGGGCGAATTCATGGCCGCGATCGAGATTCTGGGGAAATACTGGTTCGGTCTGGTTCGCCTGCCCCTGAACAGCGATTGACCCCTTGGAAATACCGGCACAGAGACACGCATCATGAACACTTCAATCCCTGTCGGCACAGCCAAACCCGCGAGACACGGTGCGCCGTTGTACCTCTGTCTGATCGCGGCGGGCCTGGCCGGGAATCATTTCAATTTTCCGATTTTTCTGAATATCAATTTTATTTTCGGCAGCATTTTCGCGCTGCTGGCGCTGCAATACTTCGGGCCCGCCCGGGGCATTGCGGCCGCAGCACTGATCGCCGGCTATACCTATTTTCTCTGGAACGAACCCTACGCCATGATCATCATGACGGCCGAAGTGGTGGTCGTCGGCGGGCTGACAGCGCGCCGCAAAATGGGGTTGGTGCTGGCAGATGCGCTCTACTGGCTCGTCATCGGCATGCCACTGGGCTACTTCTTCTATAAAGCCGTACTCAACGTCTCCGACGGCAGCGCCTACATGATCATGACCAAGCAGGCGGTAAACGGCATCGCCAACGCCCTGCTCGCACGGCTGATATTTACCGCCTTTGCACTTCGAACCCGGACGTCGCCGATCCCGTACCGCGAGATCGTCTACAACCTGCTGGCGTTCTTCGTGATGTTTCCGGCGCTCGTCATGCTGGCGATCGGCAGCAGAAGCGACTTTGCCGAAACCGACCAGCATATTCGCACGACGCTGATCCAGGACAGCATACGCCTGGCCGACCACGCGCAGAACTGGGTGCTGAACAGAAAATCGGCCATACTCTACCTGGGCGAAATGGCGGCGTTCAAGTCCCCACAGCAGATGCAAGCCCATCTGGAGCAGGCAAAGAAATCGGATTCCAATTTTCTGCGCGTCGGGCTCGCGGACGCAGGCGCGACCAGCACCGCCTACTTCCCGCCGGTCGACGAACTGGGGCAGAGCAACGTCGGCAGGAACTACGCCGACCGGCCCTATATCCAGACGCTCAGGCGCACGCTCAAGCCCATGCTCTCGGAGGTCGTCATGGGCAGGGTCGGCACGCCAAAACCGTTCGTGGCGATGCTTGCCCCGGTGATCGTCAACGGCGAATACGGCGGTTACGTTGCCGGCATTCTCAGCCTGGAGCAGATCAGGTCGCACCTGGACAGAAGCACGGCCGAGGGGGCCGCGCTCTACACGCTGCTGGACAGGAACGGCAACGTCATCATGACCAACCGCGCCGATCAGCCGGCCATGAAGCCCTTAGCTCGCGGCAAAGGGGCGCTCGTCGGACTGGATGCGACGATCAGCCAGTGGGTGCCCGAAGTGTCGATCAACACCTCGATTTCCGAGCGCTGGCGGGATTCGTACTACGTCGCCGAGACCGGCATCGGCGAACTGGCGGAGTGGAAATTGATCATCGAGCAACCGGTGGCGCCGTTCCAGAAGGCGCTCTACAACAACTACGCCGCCAAGCTAGTGCAGTTGTTCCTCATCCTGCTCGGAGCGCTGGCGCTTGCCGAACTCCTGAGCCGGCGGGTCGTTGCGACGACCGAGAGCTTGAGCGAGCTTACGCGCAATCTTCCGGAAACGCTGGCAGGCGGAGGCGAGACGGCCTGGCCGAAGAGCGCCATCCTGGAAGCGAACAAATTGATCGAAAATTTCAGGCAGATGGCGCAGACGCTGGCGGCGCAGTTCAGCGCCAACCGGCAGCTGAACGCAACGCTGGAGCAGCGCGTCGAAGAAAGGACCGGGGCACTCGAAACGAGCATGGCGGACCTCAAGCGCTCCAACGCCGACCTGGAACAGTTCGCCTATGCCGCCTCGCACGACATGCGCCAGCCGCTGCGCATGATTTCGAGCTACCTGCAACTGCTGGAACCCGAACTGCAGCCGCTGCTCAATGCAGAGAACCGGCAGAGTTTCCATTTCGCCACCGAAGGCGCGCAGCGCATGGACCAGATGCTCTCGGCGCTGCTCGAGTACTCGCGCGCAGGACGCGTGGGCAAACCCATGGCCGCCGTGGACAGCCGCGAAGTCCTGAACGAGGCGCTGCGCTTCCTGCAGCCGACGATAGCGGAAGCCGCGGCCGAAATACGCACCGAAGGCGAGTGGCCCAGCCTTGTCGCCGACCGCGACGAACTGCGGCGGCTGTTCCAGAACCTGATCGACAATGCCCTGAAGTACCGGCTGGAAGGCCGCACGCCGGAAGTTGTTCTGTCGGCGCATGCCGGGTCGGGTGAGGCGCGCTTTGCCGTGCGCGACAACGGTGTCGGCCTTCTGCCGGGGCAGGAAGCACGCCTGTTCAGGATATTCGAGCGCATGCAACCGCGCAGCCGTTATCCGGGCACCGGCATCGGGCTGGCGCTGTGCCGCAAGATTGTCGAACACCATGGAGGAAACATCCGGGCGGAATCTCCGGGTGAGAATCAAGGCTGCACCTTCAGCTTCACCCTGCCTGTGGCAGGCGCCGCGCCGGCGAAAGCGGGAAACATACCGGTCGATACCGGGGAGGTCACATGAACGATGCATACCAGCCGTCTGTTTCGGTCCTGGTGGTCGAGGACGACCCCGGCGACTTCGGCCTGATCCGGGCCCATTTGCGCCGGGCAAGACTCGGTCGCAGCAACGACAAGGACGCCGCGATCTGGGCAAAAACGCTGGCCGAGGGCATCGCGCTTGCGCGGCGTGAAACACCCGATGTCGTGTTGCTTGATCTGGCCCTGCCGGATTCATCTGGCCTCGCCACGGTGCGGGCGATGCGCGCGGCGCTGCCGGACGTGCCGGTCGTCGTCCTCACCGGTCATGACGACGACCAGCAGGCTCTCGCGGCCCTGCACGCGGGCGCCCAGGACTATCTGATCAAAGGCCAGTTCGATCACGACGCGCTGGGCCGCGCGGTGCGCCACGCCCTGGTGCGCGAGCGCCTGGAATCGCGCCTGCGCCTGTTCGAAGTGGCGCTGAATTCCGCCGCCAACGGCATTGTCATCACCGACACCGAAGCCCGCATCGAGTGGGCCAATCCGGCCTTTACGCAGCTGACGGGATATGCGCTGGACGAAGCGCTGGGCCGCAATCCGGGCGAGCTGATCAAGTCGGGCAGGCAGGACCAGGCGTTTTACCAGGAACTGTGGCGAACCATACAGTCGGGCCAGGTCTGGCGCGGCGAGATCGTCAACCGCCACAAGGACGGCATGCTCTACGATGAATCCCTGGTCATCGCCCCGGTGATCGACGGCGGCGGAACGATACGCCATTTCGTCGCCATCCTGCGCGACATCACCGAACGCAAGCGCACCGAACTGGAGTTGCAAATCGCGGCCACCGCGTTCGAATCGCAGGAAGGCATGTTCGTCACCGATGCCGGCAATGCCATTCTCAGGGTCAACCGCGCGTTTGCCGAAATCACCGGCTACACCGCGGCCGAAGCGGTGGGCAAGACGCCGGCGCTGCTCGACTCGGGCCGCCACGACGCGGCGTTTCATGCCGAAATGCTGGAGGAGATCAGGCGCAACGGAACCTGGCGGGGCGAAATCTGGCACCGGCGCAAGAATGGCGAAGTGCACCCGGAGTGGCTTACGGTCACCGCGGTGAGGAACGGCAGCGGCGAAGTCAGCCGCTACGTGGGCACCCTCACCGACATCACCGCGCGCAAGGCGGCGGAGGACGAGATCCGGCACCTCGCCTTCTACGACCCCCTGACCCTCTTGCCAAACCGCAGGCTGCTGCTCGACCGCCTGCAGCAGGCGCTGGCGGTCAGCGCCCGCAGCAAGCGCCTGGGCGCGCTGCTGTTCCTCGACCTGGACAATTTCAAGACGCTCAACGACACTCTTGGTCACGACAAGGGCGACCTGCTCCTGCAGCAGATCGCGCAGCGGCTCGCCACCTGCGTGCGCGAAGGCGACACCGTCGCCCGCCTCGGCGGAGATGAGTTCGTGGTGATGCTGGAAAATCTGAGTTTGTCCCCCGCGGACGCGGCGACCCAGACCGAGATCGTGGGGGAGAAGATTCTCGCCGCCCTCAGCCAGCCCTATGCGCTTGCCGGGCACGAATACCACAGCACGTCGAGCATAGGCGTGACATTGTTCAGCGATCAGCGCGAAACCGTGGAGGATCTGCTCAAGCGCGCCGATCTCGCGATGTATCAGGCCAAGACCGCGGGCCGCAACACCCTGCGTTTTTTCGATCCGGAGATGCAGGCCTCGGTCACCGCCCGCGTGGCACTGGAGGCCGGCCTGCGCGAAGCGCTGCGGACCGGGCAGTTCGCCCTCCACTACCAGGCCCAGGTCGACAGCGAAGGCCGCGCCAAAGGCGTCGAAGCGCTGGTGCGCTGGCAGCACCCGCATCGCGGACTGCTGGTCCCGGCCGAGTTCGTTCCCCTCGCCGAGGACACCGGATTGATCCTCGGCCTGGGCGAATGGATCATGCAGCGCGCCTGCGCGCAACTCGCCGCCTGGGCAGGTCGGGCGGAGACGAATCATCTGACGCTGGCGGTGAACGTCAGCGTACGCCAGTTCCGCCACCCCGGCTTTGTGAAAGTGGTGCGCTCGGCGCTGGCGCGCAGCGGCGCCGATCCGCGCAAGCTCAAGCTGGAACTGACCGAGAGCCTGCTGGCGAACGACCTGAAAGACACCATCGCCAAAATGACGGAACTGAAGGCCACCGGTGTGGGATTCTCGCTGGACGATTTCGGCACCGGCCACGCATCACTTTCCTACCTCAAGCGGCTGCCTTTCGACGAACTGAAAATAGACCAGTCATTCGTGCGCGACGCGCTCACGGACCAGGGCGACGCCACCATTGCGCGCACCATCGTGGCGCTGGGGCAGAGCCTGGGCTTGTCCGTCATCGCCGAAGGCGTGGAAACCGAAACCCAGCGGAAATTTCTCGCCGGCAACGGCTGCGACGCCTTTCAGGGCCATTTGTTCGGCCGGCCGCTGCCGCTGGCGGCGTTTGAACGACTGCTGCCGCAGCCTCGCGACTCGAGCTTTTCGGGTTGATAGCGGCGCACATCCGTACCCCGCAATCTGCGCAAACCAATCATGGACGATACCGAAAAGCCCGCCACCAGCACCCGCACCGATGCGGCGGATCCACTCGCCGCCTGGATTCCAAGTGCGGAAGAGCGCTACGACATGATAGAAGTTGCGGCTTACCACATCGCCGAGCGCTCGGGATTCAAGACCAGTCCGCACGACTGCTGGGCCGCCGCCGAGGAACAGATCAATCTGATATTCGCCCTCAGGGAGAGCAAGAAGAAGCTGCAAACCCTCGTCGATACCGCGCTGGACGCGGTGGTGATGATGGATGCAGAAGGGATGATCACCGGCTGGAACCGGCAGGCGGAACGGATATTCGGATGGCAACGGGATGAAATCACCGGCCGCCCGATCCACGAGACGATCATCCCCGTGCGCCACCGCGAGGGCCACGTACGCGGGCTGAAGCACTTTCTCGCATCGGGCGAGGGACCGGTCATGAACAGGATGATTGAGACCGATGCGATGCATCGCGACGGCCACGAATTTCCCGTGGAGCTGGCCATAGCCCTGGTCATCACCGGGGGAAAGCCCGAATTCAGCGCCTTCATCCGCGACATCACCGAGCGCAAGCGCGCCGAAGCCGAATTGCGGGAAATGGCCACCACCGACTTCCTGACAGGACTTTCCAACCGCAGGCATTTCATCGCCAGGCTGACCGAAGAACTGGCGCGTCTGCAACGCCTGGATCAATCACGCGCCGCCGTGCTGATGCTGGACCTGGACCACTTCAAGCCAACGACGCCCACGGACACGCCGCCGGCGACGCCGTGCTCAGGCATTTTGCGACGCTGATGCGCGACGAATTGCGCAAGATCGACACCGGAGCCCGGGTAGGCGGCGAGGAGTTCGCCATCATCCTGCCCGGCGCGGACGCGGACGAGGCCAGGATCTTCGCCGAACGTCTGCGCCAGGAAGTGGCGACGCGGCCGCTGACGCTGAACAGCCAAATCATTGCGGTCACCGTGAGCATCGGCATCACGGTAATGAAGGCGGGGGAAACGAGCGCCGAGGCCGCCCTGGTCCGCGCCGATCGGGCGCTCTATCTGGCGAAGTCCAACGGCCGCAACCGGGTCGAGGTCTCCGAGTAGGAACAGCGCGCGGTCTGAACGGAGCCGGGATTCCCGGGTCGTCGGAGGGATCGGGCGCCGTGGCGTTCGCGTGCCCGGCATCGGCGGATCGGTATTTGCCCTGATATGACCTTGCTCCGCTTGGTGTTATTCTAACGGCAGGAGTTTGGTCACTAAAGGCGACAGGGCGAATGAACGAACCGGCATTGCCCAGCATCGAAACCGTCTACAAAGTCAACGAGGTAGGCTGGCAACAATTGCAGGGCAGTTCGACCATGCTGCCGAGCGCAGCGCTCAGCCTTCTGGTGCTCATCAACGGCAAGCTGAGCCTGGAACAGATCTCGCACCACCTGAAGAGCCTGCCCGAAGCCAAGCTCGCCAAGCTCGCCCTGTTTCTCGAGCAGAAGGGTTATATCCAAGCGATAAAGGTCGGCGAACCGGCCAAGGCGGCGGCGTATGACGTGCTCGATTTCTTCTCCGGCCGATCGACCAGTTCGAACGCGGGCGGCGATCAGGATTCCGCGCGCAGGCTGCAGGAGGAAGCGCAGGAATTCACCGCCTTGCTGAAATCGCAGGGCTACGCGGTACGCATTGCGCGCCAGGTGGGGGAGGCGGCGAAGCCCGCTTCCGGGGGGGCATACTCCGTGCTGGTCGTGGAGGACACGCCGACGCTGCTGACGGTCGTGTGCAAATTTCTCGAGATGGAAGGCTTCGTGCCGCGCCGGGCTTCGAGCCGCGAAGAGATCGTGGCCGAACTGCGCAAGTCTCCGTGTCCGGACCTGATCCTGCTCGATGTGGGGCTGCCCGATATAAGCGGTTTCGACATCCTGCAGCGCGTGCGCGGCCATCCGGCGCTGAAGCACATTCCCATCGTCATGGTAACCGGCAAGGCGACCCGCGAGGACGTGATGCGCGCACTTGCGGCCGGAGCGAACGGCTACATCACCAAACCGTTCGAATTCGAATCGCTGATGACCGCCATCAAGGCTGTGCTCGGACTGGAATTGCCGCCGAAACCGGCCTGATCGCGCCCGCGGCGGCTGGTTTTCGCGTCAGGGCCGCCGCATGCCCGGTTCAGACGCGGTTCAATACCTTTTCGAATTCATCGTCGACGCCGAGCACGTAGCGGGCCAGATCATCCACCACGTCGTTCAGCGCCGAGGGCTCGACCTGGCAGCGCACCCTGCCGGGGTGGCGCACGTTGACCAACTCGATCTCGATCGAGTACTTCCCGTAATCGGCGCGGATATTGATCTCGCAGGGCAGCGGCGCCGCGACCGTGAACGTCGCGCGCCTCGTATCGCCGAAGTCGCCCTTCGTTTCGGTCTTCACTTCGCAGGGGACGTCCAGCATCTTCAGATACTCCTGGAAGCGCGTGATGTCCTTTCCAAGGAGGGTCACGCTCGCCGGGGCCGCAGGCTGGGCGCGGAACCTGAAAAACAAGTGATCGCCGTGGTCCTTGCCGTCGATCTTGCGGCTGCGCAAATCGACAAACGCCGCGGACAACATTACCGCCGGCAGGCGCCCGAGGAGGAAGTAATCATACGGACGCCCGGTCGTCGGAATCACGCCGTTCAGCTCGCGCGCAATCTCGGCGAGGTACTTGAAGTTGGCGCGCATGCGCTGATCGAGTTCGGCGTCGGCCTTGGCTTTCTTCGCCACGGGGTCGTCCCCGGGCGGGCGCGACTTGGTCTGCGTTTTGAGCAGATCGAGGGCGCCCCGCCGCGCCCCGGATTCCGCCCCCCCGCCGGACCGGGCGGCCGCCTTCTGCGCCTCGAGCTCGCGCTGGCGCTCGAACGCCGCGCGCTTTTGTTCCACTGCATCGCTCCAGCGGCGCAGATCCTCCTCTTTCTTCTGCCGCCCCTCTTCCTCCTCCTTCAGCCGGGCCTGTTCATCCGCCTCGAAATTGCGCGAGAACGCGTCCAGGTCCAATTCGAACCCGCTGCCTTTCTTGGAAGGCACCGTTGCCGCCAGATCCTGTCCCGGGGAAAGGACGACGGTCTTTTCGAACCCGGACTGCGCGTCCAGTGAACCCGGCGCGAGGATGACGGTCTTTTCATCGTCTGCCGGTGCAGGAGCCGCGCCCGGACTGCCCGGTCCAAGCAGGTTGCGCAAGTCGCGCGCCATTTCGCCCCCGCGCTGGTATCGATCCTCCGGTTTCTTCGCCAGCGCCTTGCGCAGGATGGCTTCGAACCCGGCAGGGATGGACTGGTCCAGTTGCGTGACCGGGGGATGCGGTTCGGCCGCTATGCGATTGATCAGCGGGAAGATCGTGCTGTCACCGGGCCGAACGAAAGGCGCCTGCCCGGACAGCATCTCGTAGAGCACGACTCCGAGAGAAAAAATGTCAGAGCGCGGATCTATGGGCAGGCCGAGCACCTGCTCCGGCGACATGTAGCGGGGCGAGCCTATCATGGTGCCGGTCTGCGTCATCGTCGAGGACGGCACATAGGCGACGCCGAAATCCGTGAGTTTGACGTGCCCGGCCCCCGAGATGACCACGTTCGCCGGCTTGACGTCCCGGTGCACGATGCCGAGTTGCTGCGCGCGGTCGAGCGCATCCGCGATCTGGGCCACGTATTCGGCGGTCGTCTGAAACGGCAGGCGCGCGGGCTCGGCCATAATCTCCTGCAGCGAGCGTCCCTCCAGCAGTTCCATCGCCATGTAGGCGACGCCGTCCTGCTCGCCCACGTCGAAGATGGTGACGATGTTTGGATGGTTCAGCTGCCCGGCGGATTTCGCTTCGCGCAGGAAGCGCTGGCGCACTTCGGCGATCACGTCCTCCGGCAGGTTGGGATGCAGGGTCTTGATCGCGACTTCGCGCTCGATGAGCGGATCCTGGGCGCGGTATACCGTGCCCATGGCGCCGCGTCCCAGTTCACCGAGGATGCGATAGCGGCCGAGTGTCGTGTGTTTCATGGATTCTTGCGCGCTGGAGGCACTCGAAGAGTTTGTGTTCGTTTCGCCCGATTGCCGATGCTACATTATCGTCGGTTTGAACAATTCCATTATCCGCGAAACAGCGGCAACCATGCAAAAAAGCGCCGGTGCCGGACTCGTTGTTTCGCCACCGATGTATCTGGTGCCGCTTGTCTGGATTGAACAGACGACCTATCGCTTACAAGGCGATTGCTCTACCACTGAGCTAAAGCGGCTTCATTCGAGGGTAGTCGTGCGCTGACCCGGATATTGCCTGTCATTAGCTTGCCCGCATCAAGTTGATTTGTCCAGACCGGGATCCGCTCGTGCGCTACTTGACCCGCCGCAGCGACGGCTTGCCGGTAGGTCGCGGCGGCCCCGGCGGGTTGTCCTTGTCTGCGCCCTCGCCCGAATCCGCGGACGGGGCGGAAGGCGCCGCATCCGACGCCGTCACCTCGAACGACAGACCCTGGCCGTTTTCACGCGCATAGATCGCCGACACCACTCCGATCGGAATCGAGATATCGCGTCCGGTGCCGTTGAAGCGGGCCGAAAATTCGATCAGATCGTTGCCCAGCTTGAAGCGCTCCACCGCGATCGGCCCGATGTTGAGCACGATCTGGCCGTCCTTGACGTATTCCATCGGCACGCGCGTGGCCGCATCCACGGTCACGGACAGGTAGGGCGTATAGCCGCTGTCGACGCACCAGTCGTAGATGGCGCGCATCAGGTAGGGTTTGGTGGAAGGATCGGGCATGTGAACCTGTTGCGAAGAACTTCGCTCGCCGCCGCCACAGGCGGCGGGCGCTTACTTGCGCATCACCTTTTCCGAGGGCGTCAGCGCCTCGATGAAGGCCGGGCGCGAAAACAGCCGTTCGGCGTATTTCATCAGCGGCGCCGCCGGCTTGCCGAGCGAAATGCCGTAGTGATCCAGGCGCCAGAGCAGGGGCGCGATCGCCACGTCGAGCATGGAGAATTCGTCGCCCAGCATGTATTTCTGCTTGACGAAGATCGGGGCCAGTTCGGTCAGCCGGTCGGCCACGTGCGAGCGCGCCTTCTCCTGCTGCTTGACGTTGCCCTTTTCGAGGATCTCGATGCGGCTGAACAGTTCCACCTCGAAATTGAACAGCAGCAGGCGCGCGCGCGCGCGCATCACCGGATCGGGCGGCATCAGTTGCGGGTGCGGAAAGCGCTCGTCGATATACTCGTTGATGATGTTCGACTCGTACAGCACCAGATCGCGTTCCACCAGCACCGGCAGCCGGTTGTACGGGTTCATCACCGCGATGTCCTCGGGCTTGTTGAACATGTCGACATCGATGATCTGGAAGTCCATGCCCTTCTCGTAGAGCACGATGCGGCAGCGCTGGGAAAACGGGCACGTCGTGCCGGAATACAGGTTCATCATGATTGCCAAAGCCTTTTCAAAATGAGGCGGACCCCGCCTCCGTATCTGCTTTGCGGTTGCCAGCAACCGGTTCGCAGATCAGTGCACATCCTTCCAGAATTCCCGCTTCAGCAGCCAGACGAGCGGCAACAACGCAAGCAGGAACAGCAGCACCAGGGTGCCGATCAGCTTGCGGCTGGGGGCCGCGGGTTCCGCCACGTAGACGAGAAAATTCACCAGATCGCGCACGGTCTCGTCGTACTGCACGGGGCTGAGGCTGCCGGACTTCACCAGTTCGTACTTGTAGGACGGGTGCGCCGGACCGTGGCCGTCTTTCTTGTCCGCGCCGCCTTTGGCCGTCTGCTCGACTCGCACGCGCTCGCCCTGCAACTGCCACAGCGGATTGGGCATGCCGACATTCTCGAACACGGCGTTGTTCCAGCCGCTGGGCCGGGCGGGATCGCGGTAAAAAGCGCGCAGGTAACTGTAGAGCCAGTCGGCGCCGCGCGCGCGCGCGGTCACCGAAAGGTCCGGCGGCACGGCGCCGAACGCCTGCTTCGCCTCTTTGCGTATCATGCTCACCGTCATCAGTTCGCCCACCTTGTCGCTCGCGAACATGAGGTTGTCCTTGATCTGCGACTCGGACAGGCCCAGTTCCATCAACCGGTTCCAGCGCATGAGCGAGGCGCTGTGGCAGTTGAGGCAGTAGTTGGCGAAGGTGCGGGCGCCGCTTTGCAGGCTGGCGACATCGGTCGGGTTGATCGGCGCGGGGTCCAGTTTGACGCCCGCATCCGAGGCCGCGGCCGGCGACGGTCCGGTGAGGACCGCGGCTGCGAACAACAGCGACAGCACTTGCAGGCGCTTCCAGTTCCGGCGAGGGGCACACACTTTGTTTTCTGCCAGCGTAGTCAGCGTGTTCATCAGAAAGTCACCCTGTCCGGTTCGGGTTTGGTCTTGTCCACTTTTGTGTACCAGGGCATGAGCACAAAGAAGGCGAAATAGATCAGTGTGCAGATGCGTGAGACCACGGTGGCGCGGTCGGAGTTGCCGAGCCAGGAGCCAAACTGGCCCCATACCGTGATCGGCTCGGTGCCGAGGTAGCCCAGGATCAGGAACACGACCACGAACGAAGTCAGGGCCACCTTGAAGTGCGTGCCGCGGTAGCGTATCGACTTCACCGCGCCGCGGTCCAGCCACGGCAGCAGGAACAGGATCATCACCGACACGCCCATCGCCACCACGCCCGGGAACTGCGAGTTGAACAGCGGCGGCACCGCGCGCAGAATCGAGTAATAGGGCGTGAAATACCATACCGGCGCGATGTGCGCCGGCGTCTGCAGCGGGTCGGCGGGAACGAAATTGTTGTATTCGAGGAAGTAACCGCCCATCTCCGGCGCGAAGAACACGATCACGGCGAACACGAACAGGAACACGACGACGCCGAAAATATCTTTCACCGTGTAGTACGGATGAAAGGGGATGCCGTCCAGCGGGATGCCATTTTCATCCTTGTGTTTCTTGATCTCGATGCCGTCCGGATTGTTCGAGCCGACTTCGTGCAGCGCCAGCAGGTGCGCCGCCACCAGGCCGCACAGCACCAGCGGCAGCGCGATCACGTGCAGCGCGAAGAAGCGGTTGAGCGTCGCGTCGGATACGACGTAGTCGCCGCGGATCCAGAGCGACAGGTCGGGACCGATGAGCGGAATGGCCGAGAACAGATTGATGATCACCTGCGCGCCCCAATAGGACATCTGCCCCCAGGGAAGCAGGTAGCCGAAAAAGGCCTCGCCCATCAGCAAGAGATAGATCAGCACGCCGAAGATCCAGATGAGTTCGCGCGGGGCGCGGTGCGAGCCGTACAGCAGCGCGCGGAACATGTGCAGGTAGACGCAGACGAAAAAGGCCGAAGCGCCGGTGGAGTGCATGTAGCGGATGATCCAGCCGCCCGGCACCTCGCGCATGATGTATTCCACCGAAGCGAACGCGAGGTTCGCGTCCGGCTTGTAGTTCATGGTGAGGAATATGCCGGTGACGATCTGGATGCCCAGCACCAGCATCGCCAGTCCGCCGAAGTAGTACCAGAAGTTGAAATTCTTCGGCGCGTAATACTCGGCCAGATGGGCCTTCCAGGTCGATATCAGCGGAAAGCGCTGGTCGACCCAGGTGAGCAGGCCGTCGAGCGCAACGGAGCCGGTTCCGGTAACGGGGGATTTGTCGGTAGCAGCCATGCGCTATGCCCCTTTCTTGTCGTCGCCGATGAGAATGCGGGTGTCGGACAGATATACGTGCTGCGGCACCTCCATGTTCACCGGTGCCGGCGCGCCCTTGTATACCCGCCCGGCCATGTCGAACTTGGAACCGTGACAGGGACAGAGAAAGCCGCCCGACCAGTCGGCGCCCATTTCCGCCTTGGCCTCGTTCGGCTTGGATTGCGGCGAGCACCCCAGATGCGAGCAGATGCCCACCAGCACCAGCACTTCTGGCTTGATCGAACGGGTCGCGTTCTTCGCGTACTCGGGCTGCATCGGCACGTCGGAGGCCGGGTCAGAGAGCTTGCTCTCGACGCTGGTCATGCCTTCCAGCATTTCCTTGGTGCGGCGGACGATCCACACCGGCTTGGATCTCCATTCCACCGTCATGATCTCTCCCGGCTCGAGCTTGCTGATATCGACCTCGACCGGCGCGCCGCCAGCCTTGGTTCGCTCCGAGGGCAACCAGCTCGCAGCGAACGGCAGTGCCGCAGCCGCGCCGGCGACGCCCCCCGCGGCGCAGCTGGCGATCACCAGATTGCGCCTCGTATTGTTTACTTGCTTATCGTCGCTCATTGAAAGGTCCTCGATATACAAGAATGTGCGGCATGCAAAAGCTTGCAATTATACCTGAAAACGCTGGCAAGATTAAAGTTTTGTACGCTAAGTATATGAAATAAAGGAACAAACAGACGCCAATTCAAAACCGGCAGCGAACCGATCTAGACCGGATTGGGAATGTCGATGAAGCGGTGCTCGAGGCCGAAGCGGGCGGCAAGATGCTCTCCCAGCGCCTGCACGCCGTATTTCTCGGTGGCGTGATGACCCGCTGCGATGAACGCGACACCGGACTCGCGTGCGAGATGCACCTGCTGCTCCGAAATTTCGCCGCTGATGTAGGCATCCGGACGCAAGCGAATCGCTTCCTCGAAAAATCCCTGCGCCGCACCCGTACACCACGCCACGTTCCGGACTTCTCTCGTTTGGTCACCGATCACGAGGGGCTCGCGCCCGAGGCGCTGCGTGATCTGTGCGGCGAACGCGTCCAGGCGCATGGGCAGCTGGAGTTCGCCGCATACACCGATGTCCTGATCCGCGAAACGTCCGGTCTCGATCAGGTCCAGGCGCCTCCCCAGCTGCGCGTTGTTGCCGAGTTCCGCGTGCGCATCGAGCGGCAGGTGATAAGCGAACAGATTGAGTTGCTGCTCCAGCAGGAGCGCGACACGCGCGCGGCGCGTGCCGGTGAGGCAGGGATCATCGCCCTTCCAGAAGTAGCCGTGGTGGACCAGGACGGCGTCCGCACCCTGTGCGAGCGCGGCCTGCAGAAGTTCGAGGCTGGCCGTAACCCCGGTGGCGATGCGGCGAATCTCGTCCCGCCCTTCCACCTGCAGCCCATTTGGGCAATAATCCCGATATCGGGAAACCTCCAGCAAGCCGTCCAGGTAACGGTTCAGTTCCTCGCGCTGCATTGCGGCATCCATCGCAGTGGCCAGCGGGAATTGTACCCGCACACTCGCCGGCGCATCATCTGCCCGGCACTTGGGCAAAATGAGGGGACATGTCCCTCTTTCTTGAAACAAACGCAAGGACGCGCATGCGATGTACCGACTCTGGCTGACCTTCGCGCAAACAGCCACGCTGTGCCTCGCGGTGCTGTTCGTCGTGGCGACGCTCAAGCCGGAGTGGCTGCCGGCAAAGTCCGGCGGAACGATCGCCCCGAACCAGGCGGAGCCTTCAACCTTCGGCGGCACGAGGACGGCGTCCTACAGCGATGCCGTGCGCAAGGCCGTGCCGGCCGTGGTCAGCATTTTCACCAGCAAGGAAGTGAAGCGGCCGCGCAATCCTTTCATGAACGACCCGCTGTTCCGCCATTTCTTCGGCGAGCGCTTCGAGGACGAAGCGCAGCGCGCGTTCGGCCTGGGCTCCGGCGTCATCATCAATTCCAAGGGCTACATCCTGACCAACCAGCACGTGGTCGAGGCGGCGGACGAAATCGAAGTCGCGCTCTCCGACGGCAAGAAGCTCGCGGCCAAGGTGGTGGGGAGCGATCCGGAAACCGACCTCGCCGTGCTGCACGTGGAAGCGCAGAACCTGCCCGCGATCACCCTCGGCCAGGCGGAGAATCCCAGGGTCGGCGACGTGGTGCTCGCGATCGGCAACCCTCTGGGCGTCGGCCAGACCGTGACCATGGGCATCATATCGGCCCTGCACCGCACCGGCCTGCGGATCAACACCTTCGAGAATTTCATCCAGACCGACGCCGCGATCAACCAGGGCAATTCCGGTGGTGCACTCATCGACGCATCCGGCAACCTGGTCGGGATCAACACCGCGATACTTTCGCAATCGGGCGGTTCCATCGGCATCGGCTTCGCCATTCCGGTCTCCACCGCAAAACAGGTAATGGAACAGCTGATCGCCAGCGGCGCGGTGACGCGCGGCTGGGTCGGGGTGGAGTTGCAGGAGATCACGCCCGACCTGGCCGAGTCGTTCAAACTCGGCACCACCGCTGGGGTGCTGGTCGCCGGTGTCCAGCGCGGCAGCCCGGCCGACCGCGCCGGCATCAAGCCCGGAGACATCGTGACCATGGTGGACGGAAAGCAGGCGAAGGATCCGGATTCGATGCGCACCCTCATCGTGGCCCTGACGCCGGGCAAGGAAGCCAGGCTGCGCCTGCGCCGCGACGGCCGTGAATTCGATCTGGCGATTACGGCAGGCAAACGGCCAAGACCGCCGAAGGAATAATGCGGGCCCGGGCCTTTTAGCCGCCCCAGCGAACCGCCACCGCGCCCCAGACGTAGCCGATGCCGGCGGCGATGGCCACCATGAGATCGCCGTCCTTCAGTCTTCCCTGTTTCAGGCCTTCGTGCAGGGAGATCATGAAATCGACCTGGCCAAGATGGCCGTAATTCTCCAGATACACCGCCTGCTCCGGCTGCAAGCCCAGGGTCGCCAGCATATCGGCGTGCATCGAGCGCTTGAAGTGCAGCACGTTGAGGTAGTCGATATCGGCGCGCGTCGCGCCGCTCTTCGCCAGCGCCTTGTCGATGCACGCCAGCCAGTTGCGCAGCGACACTTCGTTGAGCCCGGTCTTCATGTGCCCGGCGTCGAACACGCGCAGGCTGCGGTTTCCGCCGACGCGAAGCGCGGCGAGCTCCGCCTCCGGCAGCGACTCTATCGGATGTTCTGTGCCGCCGTAGTAGACGCCGGTGTCGCGCGCAAACGAGCCGTCGGTGATGATGTGCGAGCCGAGCACGAGGTTGCGCCCGAGTCCGCGGCGCAGCAGCAGCGCACCGGCGCCCGCGGCGAGGTCGTACATGAACGACACGTCCGGGTCGGTATAGTCGATCAGTTCGCCGTTGCGGTAACCGCCCACGATGAGCGCGGTGGCGATGTCGGGGTCCGACAGCATCATGTCCTTGGCGATCTTGATCGCCGCCACCGTGGTGTTGCAGCGCTGCTGGATGTCGATGCCCCAGGCGCGGTGCGCGCCGATGCGCGCCTGTATGTAGGTGGCCGAAGTCGTGAGCGGGTATTCCTTCCACTCCTCGCCCACGCACAGCACGAGGTCGATCTCCCCGGGATCGATGCCGCTGCGGGCGATGGCGTCCTCGGCCGCGCGCGCGCCCATTTCCTGGGTGCCGTCTTCCGGACCGGGTACGGTCTTCTTCACGATGCCGAGCTTCTCGCGCACCGCGGCCTCGCTCCAGCTTCCTCCGGTCGCGGCCGCGATGTCGGCGGCGCTCATGGTGCTCTCAGGCAGATAAATGCCGTAGCCAAGGATGCCGACGTTGTTCATTCGACTGTCGTTCATCCTGTCTTGTTCTCCAGATTGCGCACCAGCACCAAAGCCTCGCCGTCGCAGACGACGCGCTGGTCCGCGGCAAGGACGCGGGTGGAGAGGTTGACCAGTTCCTTGTCCGCGCGCAGCCGCGTGATGGCGACGGTCGCGCTGAGCGTTTCACCCGGATAGGCCGGCGCCGGATAGCGCAGCGTCTGTTTCATCCAGCCGGTGCCGCGCCCCGGCAGGCGCGTGCCGAGCAGATCGGAGAACATCCCGGCGAGCAGGGGCCAGGGCACGATGCGGCCGGCGAAGCCGCGCGCGCGCGCAGCGCCGTCATCGCGGAACACCGGATTGCGATCGCCCGTCAGATCGCCGTATTCATCCAGATCGGCCGCGGAAAATACGCGCTCGCCGGCGGCCGTCGCACCGGGACGCAAGCCGTAGAGCGCCGTGTCGCCTGATTCGCCGCCCGCCGCGAACGGCGCCATCGCGGGCACGGCCACCCCCGCGGGAACGACGCGCGTCCTGCCGGTCGCAGTCGGCAGCAGCTTGCCGCCCGGGCCGGGTTTGCACACGTCGGTGGCGATATCGAGAACGCCTGCGGCCGCGCCTTCCACGGTCAGGCGCACGCTGATCTGATCGTTGACGAAGGTCGGGTTGGGAAACATCAGGCTCTGCTCCAGCTGCACTGCGCCCGGCCCGGGGATCAGTTCCGCCAGGCCCTTGCAGATGCAGCTGTAGAGCATCATGCCGTGGGCCACGGTGGCGCCGAAATGGCTCTTCGCGGCGAAGGCCGGATCGCAGTGGATCGGGTTGTCGTCGCCGGTCAGCTTTGCGAAACGGTCGAAATCCGATTGCAGCAGCACCCGCCGGTATTCCGCCACCGCGCCTGCGTTCAGACCTGAGTTCAAACCTTGTCCCCGAATTCCTTGCGCAGCCGCGGCTTCTCCACCTTGCCCGCGGCATTGCGCGGGAGCGCCGGTATGAACACCACATGCCTTGGCAGCTTGAACCCGGCGAGACGCCCCCTGCAATGGGCGACCACGTCTTCGGCGCTCGCACTGGCGCCCGGCTTGAGCACGACGATCGCCTTGCCCACTTCACCCCACTTGTCGTCGTGCACGCCGATCACCGCCGCTTCCGCGACGCCTTCCATCTGGAACAGCACGTTCTCCACCTCGGCCGGATAAACGTTCTCGCCGCCGGAGATGTACATGTCCTTGGAGCGGTCGACGATATAGTAGTCGCCGTCCTCGTCGCAGTAGGCGATGTCGCCCGTGCACAACCAGCCGTCCTCGAACGCCTTGGACGTGGCCTGCGGATTATTCCAGTAACCGGGCGTGATGCCGGGGCCGCGCAGCAGCAGCTCGCCGCGCTGGTTCGCGCCCAGCGTTTTGCGCGTGGCGGTATCCACGATGCGGCCCTCGACGTACATCACGGGCTTGCCCACGGTTCCGACCTTCTTGCGCGCGGTGGCCTCGTCGGTCAGGAACACAGTCGGCCCGGTCTCGGTCATACCGAAGCCGTAGCAGATGGTGACGTTCTTGGCGAGATACTTCTCCAGCAGCACTTTCGGTATCGGCGCGCCGCCGCAGGCCCAGCTGCGCACCCGGGAAAAGTCCGCCGCCTCGAAGCGCGGGTGCTGCGACAGGAACAGGTAGATCGCGGGGACGCCGAACATCACCGTGACGCCTCCCTCCAGCAGTTCCATGGTCTTGTCCACGTCGAACTGGCGCATGATGAGCGTGGTGCCGGCGCACATCAGCATCGGGTTCATGTAGAGGTTGAGGCCGCCGGTGTGGAAGAAGGGCAGCACGCAAAGCAGCGTGTCCTCGCGCCGCAATCCGGCGGCCAATATGCCGTTGACCGCGTTGGTGAAGGCCATGCCGAAGGTCTGCACCACGCCCTTCGGTTTGCCCGTGGTGCCTGCGGTGTAGAGCAGGTACCAGACGTCGTCGTGCTGCCTCCAGGGCATGGCAATGCTCGCTCCGGTTGAGCCTGCGAGGCTCGCCGCATGGCCGATCGCACCTTGGCGCGCCTCGCCGAGCACCATGCAGCGCGCTAGGCCGAATGCCTTGGCCAGCGCCATGCCGTTGGCCTCGAACTCATCGCCGAAAACGAGGGCGCAGGGTTGCGCGTCTTCCACGATGCCGCGCAGTTCGTCCAGCGACAGGCGCCAGTTGAGGCAGACCATGAGCGCGCCGATCTTGCCGCAGGCGTAGAGCAGTTCCACGTACTCGGCCGAACTGTGCGCCAGCACGGCGACCCGCTCGCCCGCCTTGATGCCCCAGCCGTCGCGCAGAAATTCCGCGCAGCGGCTGGCGCGCTCGTCGAGCTCGGCATAACTGACCTTGCGCCCGGAAAACAAATCCACCAGCGCCGTCTTCTCGGGAAACTGCTGCGCGTGCTTCACCAGCCAGTCGGGGATCAACACCTTGTCCTCCTACTCGTTCAAAGGGTAATCGCTGAAATCGCGCAGGAACGCGTCGACGCCCTGCATCGCCGCGGGCTGCGCGATCAATTCCAGAAAATGCCTGCGCTCGGCCTCCAGATCGGCGGCGAGTTGCGCGCGGTCGCCCCACAGCAACCGCTTGGCTGCGCGCAGGGTGCCGGCCGGATAACCCGCCATGCGCCGCGCCGCCGCGGCGGCCGTTTGCTGCAGTTGGTCGGCCGCGACCACCTCGTTTGCGAGACCCCAGGCCACGGCCTCCTCGGCGCGCACGCTGCGATTCAGCATCAGCGCCGCGGCGGCGCGGTGGACGCCGGCGATGCGCCCCGCGAGCGCCGTCCAGCCGCCGTCGGGTCCGAACCCTGCGGTCGCGTAATGCGCCTTGAACACGACTTGCGGTGCGAGGTACACAAGGTCTGCCGCGAGCACGAGGCCGATGGAACCGCCGGTGACGATGCCGTGCACCGCGGCCACCACCGGCTGCGGCAGGTCGATCAAGGCCAGGATCGCCTCGTTCAGCCGCCCCACCAGCCCGGCAGAATACGCGTGGAGCGCTCCGCGTTCGCGCTGGATGCGGCGCATGTCGCCGCCGATGGAAAAGGCCGGCCCTTCCGCAGCAAGCAGCACCGCGCGGCACTCCGCGTCGTCGCGCAAGGGCGCCAGCGCCGCCAGCAGGTCGTCGAGCAGTTCCGGCACGAGCGCGTTGTGCATTCCGGACCTGCACAGGACCACGCGCGCCACGCCGTCTGCGCGCTCCAGGCGCACCAGGGTCATCGCGCCCCGTTGACTTTGGTGCGCAGCTTGCCGACGATTCCGCTGGGGAACCGGTACACGCTGACGATGAACAATATGCCCAGCCACAGCAGCCAGCGATCCGGATGCACCAGGTCAGGCAACAGCGGCAACCCTGCCGCTGCATTGCTGGCGAGCTTCATCAGGTCCTGCAGGTAGTTCTGCGCAACGATGAACAGCGCCGCGCCGATCACCGCGCCGTACATGGTCCCCATGCCGCCGATCACCACCATCAGCAGGATGTCTATCATGATCTCGAAGGAGAGCGAGGTGTCGGGACCGTTGTAGCGCAGCCACAAGGCGAGCAGGGCTCCGGCCAGCGTCGCAAACCCCGCCGACAGCACGTTGGATGCGGTGCGGTACACCACCGTGGGGTAACCCAGCGCTTCGGCGCGAAACGCGTTTTCGCGTATCGCCTGCAGCACGCGGCCGAACGGCGAGTTGACGATGCGCAGCATCACCAGGAACAGCACCACTGTGGTGACGAACAGCAGGTAGTAGGAAATCAGCTTTCCATCGAGGGAGACGCCCAGGAACGGCGCATCCGTGAGCGAATAGCCCGGCGACAGCATCTCCGGAACCTTGAAATTGAGGCCGTCTTCGCCTCCGGTCAGCTCGGACAGTTGGGAAGCCAGCGTCTGGAACGCGGAGGCGACGGCCAGCGTGATCATGGCGTAGAAAATCGCCTTCACCCGCAGGCTGAACAACCCGATCAGCAAAGACAGACCGAGCGACAGCACCAGCGCGGCGGCAACGCCCGTGCCCACGGCGACCCAGGACGGCCCCATGCGCGTGAGCGCGATGGCCACGCCGTAGGCGCCGATGCCGAAGAACATGGTGTGCGCGAAGGAAACGATGCCGGTGTAGCCCAGCAGCAGATCGAAACTCGCCACGAGTACGATGAATATGCAGACCTTGGCCGCAACGTTGAGCGCCTTCGCCCCGGGGAATATGAAAGGCGCAAGCGCGAGCGCAGCGACTATCGCGATCAGCACCACGGTCAGCACGCGGCTGCGCGGCAGATCGCCGGAGAGTACCCGGTTCAGAATCATCGGTTCGCCACCGGATAAAGCCCCTGCGGCCGCCACAGGAGCACGATCACCATCAGCAAGATGTTGGAGAACAACGCCACCTTGGGCAGGAGAAAGCCGGTGTAGTTGGCGAGCAGGCCCACCAGCAGCGCGCCGATGAAACAGCCGCCGACCGAACCCAGGCCGCCGATGATGATGACGATGAAAATAAGGATATTGACCTGCGCGCCCATCTGCGGCGTCAGGTTCTGCTGATACAACCCCCACATGACGCCGCCCAGGCCCGCAAGCGCCGACCCGGCCACGAACACGCCTATGAACAGCCGGCGAATGCGATAACCCAGGCTTTCCACCATTTCACGGTCCTGCACGCCGGCGCGGATCAAGAGGCCGATCTTGGTGCGGCTGAGCACCCAGAACATCGCCGCGAATACGGCGAGGCCGATGACCACGGCGATGAGCCGGTATTTTTCCACCGCCGCCTCGCCCAGCAGCAGCGAGCCGCGAAACGCGGAGGGCAAAGGCAGCGGAATGGTCTGCGGCCCCCAGATCACCTTGATCAATTCCTCGCCGACGATCATCCCGCCCATGGTGATCATGATCTGCTTCAGGTGCTGGCCATAGACCGGGCGGATGATGATGCGCTCGAAGGCGAAGCCCACTGCGCCCGCCACGATCATCGCCACCAACAATGCGGGCAGCACGGCCAGCAAGTTGAGCAGCAGGTGCTCGCTCGCGGTCCAGCCGGTCATCGCCCCCAGCACCGACACGGCGATATACGCGCCCAGCGCGATGAACACGCCGTGGCCGAAATTGAGGATGTCCATCAGGCCGAATACCAGCGTCAACCCGGAGGCGATGATGAAAATGATCATGCCCATCGCCAGGCCCGCGACGGTGAGCGTGACCCAGGTAGAAAATGAGCCGATGAACGGCAGCGCCAGGAGCGCCAGCGCCGGCAACAGCAAAAGCGGCAGGCTGTCGAGCTTGACCTTGGGCAGCGCGTCCGGTGTCGGGATGGTTGCAGCGGAAGCGCTCATGCATGGCTCCTATTGATGTGCCGCGAGCGACAGGCCGAGCAGGCGTTGCTGCAAACCTTCGTCGCCGGCAAGTTCGGCCATGTTTCCGGCGTGCACCACGCGGCCGCCGTCCATTACCGCCACCCGGTCGCCGAGCTGGCGCGCAAAATTGAAATTCTGCTCCACCAGCAGGATGGTGGTGTCGGTCTGCTTCAGTTCGCGGAACGCGGCGATCATGTTCTGGATGATGGCAGGCGCCAGACCCTTGCTCGGTTCGTCGACCAGGATGAGTTTTCGCGGCTCGACGATCGCGCGCGCCACCGCCAGCATCTGCTTCTGCCCGCCCGAGAGCAGCCCCGCCGGGTGCTGCCAGAATTTCTTGATCGCCGGGAACAGGCCGAAGATCCACTCCAGGCGCTTCGCGTCGATGTCTTCGGCGCGCCGCGCGCCGCGCGCCGCGAGGGTCATGTTTTCGCGCACCGTGAGATCGGCGAAGATGCCCATGTTCTCCGGCACGTAGGCGATGCCGCGCTGGGCGATTTCCGGCGTGGCGAGCGCGCCGATGTCTTCGCCGTCGAAGCGCACGCTGCCCTGCGAAGCCTGCCACAGGCCCATGATGGTGCGCAGCGTGGTGGTCTTACCAGCACCATTGCGCCCCAGCAGCATGGTGAGCTGGCCACGCGGCAACACCAGGTCCACACCGTGCAGGATGTGGTAATCGCCAATGTGGGTGT
>JAPLRD010000415.1:1714-2126 GCA_026399375.1 Pseudomonadota bacterium | reverse complement strand
GAACGCGGCTTTAGCCGCATAGCTGCGCTTGATGCGATTGCGTACGTCGCGCTGAATGTCGAGCGGGCGCGATTCGCGCGGCGTCGCCCCGTCCGGCAACAAATCGCCGTCATACGCCCACGCCGTTATTCCGAACGGCAGCAGCGCAACGCACAGCAGCGCGGCGGCGCCGGATATCACGCGCGGCCATATTCCTTGGTCCATACACAAAACACCATTCCGGGACAAAGATGAGATTCCTCTTATTGATCCTTTTGCTTGGCGTGTTCGCTTGGCCTTTTACCACATTCATCGATAACCGGCTGCGCACGCTAAATCTCAGTCACTTCGAATTGGTCAGCTTTGTCTTTCGCATTCTCGTTTGCGCAATGCTGTACTGGCCGATCAAGCAGCTGGTGGGCGAATGAACTCA
>JAPLRD010000415.1:1046-1681 GCA_026399375.1 Pseudomonadota bacterium | reverse complement strand
TGAACTCAGAATTTACCACCCCGCGCAGCACCTTCCTCGCCGACGCCCGAGCTGTCCTCCAGGAGAAGTACCGCCTGATGGCCCGGATGCAAGCGCTCGAATCGACGCTGGCCGACTGCCTGCACCACATGGCCGTACAGCACGGCATCCCCACGGACGTCCCCGAGCCCGAGTGCGCCCTGCGCGCCAAGCAGCTGCTCGGCTGGCGGCTCGGATGAAGCTCGTCATCGCAGCGGTGGCGGTACTCAGCGGCCTGGTAGCGCTCGCCGTGTACGACATGGGCGAAGCGGCCAAGGCGAAGGCGCAGACGCAGACGCCGTTCGGCTGCCGCGCGCCCGTTACCGAAGGCGACATCGCGGTCGTTACCTTTTCCCTGCGCTCTGGCGAGATTGTCGGCGAATGCCACTACGCCACCGCGCGCCCCTCAAAGCTAAAAAAAGGAGGTTGATATGCACACATTTGCACAGAAGCTGTTTTTCATGTTCGGCCTGCAGCGGCGCACTGCCACCAGGCGCACGCCGGCGGCGCTGCAGGTGGACGGCATCGGTTTGCCGGCGCCGGCAAACCGTTCGAGCCTGCGTATCGGTACCGAGCTGCGCGACGGCGGTCTCTTGTACGTCAAACCGCTGGCAGCC
>JAPLRD010000415.1:0-998 GCA_026399375.1 Pseudomonadota bacterium | reverse complement strand
AGCCGAGCCGAGGACGGCGTGAACGGCGGCACGCCGGGGCCGTGGCGGGTCGGTGAGGCGAGTTTTTCCGCGCGCGGGTTTGCGCAATACGAACTCAAAGGCGTCACCACGTTGTGCGCGCCAGACTCCCGCCTGATCGCCGCGGCGCCCGATCTACTCGCTGCGCTGCATCGGCTGGAACACGTCGCGCAGCTGCTTGGAGCCGACATGGACGAAGACGGCGCCGTTCGGCAGGCGCAACGCGCGATGCTTAGGGTGTTTGTGCCATGAACGGCACCGCCACGCGCTCGTTGCTGTTGGTCGCGATCCTTATCCTCCCTGGGTGTATTCCTACTTGGGAGGAAGGAGCGCAGATAGATCAATGCCTGCGCCGAGAAATTTTCATGCAATGCCTGGCTTCCGTAAGCCGCATTCGATGAACGCCACCGCCACCCTGCCGCTGCCGTTACCCGACGCCGTCGCACCAGAAGCCGACCCACACCTGCGCGCGGTATGGCAGTCGCTCTTTGCGCACAAGCACCCAAGCCTCACCTTCGAGCAGGCGATGACAGTGCCGTTTATCCGCCTGGGCGTGCGCAACGCGGCTGAATTCAGGCTGCGCAATCGCCTGGCGTGCGGGAAGGCGGCGCCGTGATCGAACTCGCCCTATTCGCCAGCACCTTCATCGTCGTGTTTGCGCTCGGCCTGCAATCGCTCAATGTCAACGGCGGACACTACGTCGCCGCGTTCATCACCAGCTTTGTCATTGGAGGCTCGCAGCTCGCGCTCTACAAGCTCGTGCCAGACGCCAACCTGCTGCAGATCGTCGCATACATGACCGGCGGCCCGTTCGGCATCGTCGCCAGCATGTGGGCGCACCGCCGCACTATCGGCAAACCCCGCCGCTAATTTATGTCTAGCCCTTTTCAAGCCGCAGTCACACAGATCGCCAATGGTCGCAGCCTCGACGATTGGTATCGAACCAACCACCCAGGAGCCTACATGACGCAAACCAAGAC
>JAPLRD010000131.1:10226-11330 GCA_026399375.1 Pseudomonadota bacterium | reverse complement strand
GCCGGTGGAGGTGCGCATCCTGCCCACCTACAAGGTGGTGGCCGACCTCGGCCTGCTCGACACCTACGCCGGCCTGACCGTGCCCCTGATTGCCTCGGCCACGGCCACGTTTTTGTTCCGGCAGTTCTTCCTTACCATCCCGGACGAGCTGATGGAGGCGGCGCGCATCGACGGCGCCAGCGCGCTGCGCTTCTTCTGGGACGTGGTGCTGCCGCTGTCGAAAACCAATATCGCGGCGCTGTTCGTGATTCTGTTCATCTACGGATGGAACCAGTACCTGTGGCCGCTCCTGGTGACCACGCGCGAGGACATGTACACCACGGTGATCGGCATCAAGCGCATGATCCCGGGCGGCGACGCCGAGGTGGACTGGAACCTGGTCATGGCCACGGCCATGCTCGCACTCGCGCCGCCGGCGCTGGTGGTGCTGCTGATGCAGCGCTGGTTCGTCAAGGGCCTGGTGGACACGGAAAAGTAGGCGACGGTACAAATAATGGCAAAACTGGAACTGCGCAACGTCAAAAAAAGCTTCGGCGAACTCGAAATCGTCCACGGCGTGTCCATGGACGTTCGCGACGGCGAATTCGTGGTCATCGTCGGCCCCTCCGGCTGCGGCAAGTCAACGCTGCTGCGCATGGTGGCCGGGCTGGAAGCGATCACCAGCGGCGAGATCGTCATCGGCGACCGCGTGGTGAACCAGTTGGAACCGAAGGACCGCGACATCGCCATGGTGTTCCAGAACTACGCGCTCTACCCGCACATGAGCGTCTACGCCAACATGGCCTACGGCCTCAAAATCCGCCGCTTCGCCAAGGACGACATCGAAACACGGGTGCAGCGCGCCGCGAAGATTCTCGAACTGGGGGAATTGCTTGCGCGCAAGCCGCGCGAACTCTCCGGCGGCCAGCGCCAGCGCGTCGCCATGGGCCGCGCCATCGTGCGCGAGCCGGCGGTGTTCCTGTTCGACGAGCCGCTGTCCAACCTGGACGCCAAGCTGCGGGTGCAGATGCGCCTGGAAATCCAGAAGCTGCACCGCAACCTCGGCACCACCAGCCTGTACGTCACGCACGATCAGGTCGAAGCGATGACCCTGGCCGAGCGCAT
>JAPLRD010000131.1:0-10198 GCA_026399375.1 Pseudomonadota bacterium | reverse complement strand
ATGACCCTGGCCGAGCGCATGATCGTAATGAACGCCGGCCGCGCCGAGCAGATCGGCGCACCGATGGAGGTCTACACCCGGCCGGCGACCAAATTCGTGGCCAGCTTCATCGGGTCGCCATCGATGAATTTTCTGCGCGGGCGGGCTGAAAGCGGCGGCTTTGCCCTAGCCGACAATGTGCGCCTGGCCCTGACTGTGCCCGCGGCGCTGACCGGGCGTGAACTCGTGCTCGGCATCCGGCCGGAGCACCTCGCGGTATGCGCCGCGAAAGAGGCACTGTTCACGCTGCAGACCGAAATGTCCGAAATGCTGGGTGCCGACACGCTGGTGCACGGCCTCGTCGGGCGCGAAACAATGGTGGCGCGCCTCGCCGCGGCGGATCACCCGGCGCCCGGGCAATCCCTGCCGCTGCGCGCCCTACCCGACCACCTGCACTGGTTCGACGCCGCCAGCGGCGCCCGTCTGGATCCTGAGTGAAACCCTGGCCCTATCCGCGCATCATCGCCCATCGCGGCGGCGGCACGCTCGCCCCGGAAAACACCCTCGCCGGCCTGCGCGTGGCGAAGGAACTGGGTTTTGGCGGCGTCGAGTTCGACGTCATGCTGTCTGCAGACGCCACGCCCATCCTGATGCACGACCAAACCCTGGAGCGCACCACCAGCGGCAGCGGCGCGATCGACATGACGGCATTTTCCGACATGCTCAAGCTCGATGCCGGCAGCTGGTTCTCTCCGGAATTCGTGGGCGAACTGGTGCCGAGCTTCGAGCGTGCGGGCAGGCTCTGCGTCGAGCTCGGGCTCTGGGCCAACGTCGAGATCAAGCCGGCCAAGGGCTACGAGGCCGAGACCGGCAGGGCCGCGGCGCTGCTTGCGCGCGAGTTGTGGCGCGGCGCGCCGGTGCAGCCGCTGCTGGGCTCGTTCCGGCCGCAGGCGCTGGCTGCAGCGAAAGAAGCTGCGCCGGAACTGCCGCGCGGCGCACTGACCAAGGAAATTCCGCCCGACTGGCAGTCGCACATGGAGGAACTGGACTGCGTGTCCCTGCACTGCGATTACCGTATGCTGCTGCCGCAGCAGGCGCGCGCGGTGCACGACGCCGGCTATTGGCTGGTCTGCTGGACCGTCAACGATCCTGCAATCGCGCGCGTGCTGTTCGACTGGGGCGCGGACGCCGTCATCACCGACCGGCTGGATCTGATCGGACCCGATTTTCGCTAGCGGAGCATCGATGCGTGCATACCCGAACGAACGCTTCTCCTCCGAGGTGACCCTCACCCCGGAAACCGTAGGCGCGTTTTCAACGGCGGCAGGCGACGACAACCCGGTGCATTTCGATCCCGCGTTCGCCGCAGCCACGCGCTTCGGCCGGCGCATCGCGAGCGGCACGCACACCACGGCTTTGTTGATGGGGCTGACCGGCACGCACTATTCCAAGGGCGGGGCCGTCCTCGGACTCGAATTTACGGTCCGCTTCGAGCACCCGGTCTACGCCGACGAAACGATCCGGCTGGAGTGGGAAGTGGTCAAGATAACGCCCAACACCAAGCTGAACGGAGAAATCGTCGACTTGCGCGGGCGCATTCTGGGACAGGACGGACGGACCGCCCTGACGGCGAAGGGCCGTGTCCTGGTGACCGACCAATTGTAGACAGGCGACTTCGCTGACAATGGCATCTACACCGCCCCTTCCACCCCCGGAGGATCAATCCGGTCGCCGCGAAATCGATTTCGAGCCCTCCCATTTTGTTCTCTACGAACTGCCGACCGGGGAGTACGAAATTCAGGTGGTTTCGAACAACAGCGCCGCGTACTTCTTCATCTCCCACAGCCTCACGGACAATGAGGTGACGCGGTACCGCGCACGCGGAAAGAAGTACCTGTTGAAACTCGCGGACCAGGTGCGGCGCAAGAACGGCTGAGCCTTTGACCCGGGCAAATTCAGCCCCTTGGCCGCCTGATCGCGAGCCTGCCGATTTTTGCAAAGTCTTACAATGTCCGGGTCAACACCGGAGGTTCCCGCCGCGTTTTGGGCGCAATGGGAGAATTTCTTCCTCTTAATAAAGGAGATTCAAATGTCGACATTCAAGACCAGCATCGCCGCCCTGATGTTCGCCACCCTGCCCGCGCTGGCATTTGCCCAGGCGAACCCGGCCACCCCGAACATCGACAAGCGCCAGGCCGAACAGCAAAAGCGAATCGACCAGGGCGTGAAGTCCGGCCAGCTGACCGACCGCGAAGCGGCCAAGCTGAACAAAGGCCAGGCCAAGGTGCAGCGCATGGAAGACAAAGCCAAGGCCGACGGCGTGGTCACGGCACAGGAGCGCAAGCGTATCGAGCACGAACAGAACAAGCAGGGCAAGCGCATCGAACGCGACAAGCATGACCGGCAGCACAAGTAGACCAGGCGGAAGGCACGGCGCAAACCCCGTGGGCCGGCCCCGGGCTGATTAGCGGGACTGCGCCTACTCGGGCATTACGCAAGGTAGGCCATTTGGGGGGTTGCGAATTTGCCCGTCGGCGTGTAGCCTTTTTTTTCAGAGCCCACAATAACGGCGCCGGATCCAAAGGAAGAGGACAAGCGGCAATCGCGGATCCGGGCAGTAATCAGCAGTCCTTTCGGGGCGCGAGGCCCCGCCTTTCTCGGCACGCTGGTGCCACTCGTAGAAGTGACGTACTCCGTGGCAGCGTGGCCGCAAGCGCCGCGCGGCCGCGTCGTACCTCTCGCGAATGCGCGGACCCGGCCTCCGGCCCGCACGGCAACCCCCGCACCGGGGATGCGTCAATGAGGGGCGAATGAAAGGAGATTGAACATGATTCGTTTTGTCCGCTCGGCCAGTATCGCCCCCGGGAAAGTCGGGGATGCGCTCGCGTTCGCAAAGCAGGTTTCGGACTTCATCGCCAAGAAGCATGGCGTACAGCTGCAGGTGATGCTGCCCGTGGGCGGCAATCCCCACCGCGTCGCCTGGAGAACCGAGTATCCCGACCTGGGCGCCATGGAGACGTTTCAGGCCAAGCTCATGGCCGATCCGAAATACGTCGAGCTGCTGGCGAAAGGCGGCGCCAACTTCATCGCAGGATCGGTGAACGACTCGATCTGGCGAACCCTGTGAGTCGTCACCGGGGCGGTCAGCCGCCCCGGCCATTCGGGGTGCTGGCCCCGCCTTTCTCGGCACATTGGTGCCACCCGCAGGGGAACGCGCTCCTTCAATGCGCGATTATCGTCGTTTCAACATATAGGGAGATTGCACCATGGGGATATTTCGTTCTAGGAGAGCGGGTCGGCGGTTGGCGCTGGCGGCGGTGTTTGCCTTCGCCGTGTGCGGGTTCAGCGGCGCCTGGGCGCAACAGAAGTCAGGAAGCTTAAGGCAGCAGATCCTCGGCACCTGGTCGCTGGTCTCGCAGTACGTCGAGCAGGATGGCAAGAGGACCGAGCGCTTCGGGTCCGACCCCAAAGGCATCGCCATCTACGAGCGTAACGGCCAATTTGTGCAGTTCCTTCAGCGCCGGAGCCTGCCGAAATTTGCCTCCAACAATGCCATGACCGGGACGCCTGACGAAAACAAAGCCGTCGTGCAAGGCAGCATTGCTTACTTCGGCACCTACACTGTTGACGAAAAAGAACGCACGATAAGTTCTCGCGTTGGCGGCAGCAGCTATCCCAACTGGGATGGCGCAGAGCAAAAACGGACGATTTCGATTTCCGGGGACGAAATGAAGATTTCCCTTCCGGGCGCTGCCATCGGCGGAACCGCGCATACCGTCTGGAAGCGGATCAAGTAAGAAATTTGTTTTTCGGCGCCAGGCTCTCCGCGCCACCTGGCGTCGCGGCGTGAATTACCGGGAAAACGGTGATTTTTTGCAACGTCCATCGCCTGAAGATCAAGCAATGACGCGGATCTTCAGGCATCACCGCCTTCCCGATTGCCGGCCATTGCGGAAATGTGCGCGGTTCTCGACAGGGAGTCAACGCTATGAACGAATTCAGAAGGAAAGTGGCAGGGGCTGTTTCGTTTGCTTTCGTGTTGTCCGGCGTGCTGTTGTACGGCACTTCCGCTGCCTGGGCGCAGCAGAAAGCGAGCCCGGCGCAGAAGCAGATCGTCGGCGTGTGGAAGCTCGTTTCTTCGACCAATACAGGAGCGGACGGCAGCGCCAGGCCGGGCTCGTTCGGCCCGAACCCAAAAGGCATGGTGATATATACGAGCAGCGGCCATTTCACTTCCGTGAACACGAATCCTGACATTCCGAAGTTTGCCTCCAGCAACCGGTCGGAGGGCACCGCGGAAGAGAACAAGGCGGTGGTGCGGGGAAGCAATGCCAGCTTCGGCACCTATTCGGTCAGCGCGGATGGCAAGGTTCTGACGCAAAAAATCGAGGGAGGAACCTGGGCGCACTGGGTTGGCACAGAGCAAAAGCGCGACCTCACGCTCTCGGGCGACGACATGAAGTACACGCTTGCGTCTTCCCGGGGCGGCAAGTCCGTGCTCGCCTACAAGCGCGTCAAGTAGCCGCACGGCCGCGCCGGGGCGAGTATCGTTCTGGCGCGGCAGACGACTTCGCCGTGCCCGCATTCTCCCAAGACGATGATTCTTGGGGGCGGACCGAACGCGACGAGCCGAGCCGAGCACTTGCACTCATTCCATTCCAATCAAAACGACAGACTGTCTTTCGGGAGTTCAACATGATTTGCCGCAACATAAGGAAAATTGCCGTTCTGATCGCTGCGCTTTGTGCGCTCGCATCTCCTGCGCATCTTTCTGCACAAGGTTTTCCCGCCAAACCGGTGCGCGTAGTCGTTCCCCTGGCCCCCGGCGGTGCCACCGACATCCAGGCCCGCGTTCTATCGAAAGTCCTGAGCGAACAGTTCGGGCAGTCTTTCATCGTCGACAATCGCCCCGGGGCAAGCGGCATGATAGGCGCTGAAGCGGTCGCGAAAGCCGTACCTGACGGGTACACCATCCTGTTCACCACCGCCGCCCTCGCGATCAACGCGACGCTCGCCAAGAACGCGATCAAATTCGATCCCGCGAAAGACCTTGCGCCCATCGTCCTGGTGAGCGCAACGCCGCTGGTGCTGATCGTGCATCCGGGTGTGCCGGCGAAATCGGCCGACGAACTGGTTGAACTCGCGCGGAAGAAACCGGGAAGCCTCAACGCCGCCCTCACCGTTTCCGGCAGCACCAGCCACCTCGCAGCGGAAATGTTCCGCCAACTCGCCGGCATCAGCTTCACCAACGTCCCTTACAAGGGCGGCGCCCCCGCGATGCTGGCCCTGATGGGCGGGGAAGTTGACTTTCTGTTCGCCGAGGCCTTGCTCGCGGCGCCGCAGATCAAGGCCGGCAAGGTGCGTGCGCTGGCAGTAACGACCGCCAGGCCCGCAGCCACGTTTCCAGAACTGCCCACCATGAATGCGATGCTCGCGGGCTTTGTCGCCGACAACTGGTTCGCCATGTACGCACCGGCGGGGACGTCGCGCGAAATCGTTGCCATCCTCAATGGCGCCGTAAGAAAGGCGCTGGAAACGCAGACGGTGCGCGGCTTGTTCGAACAGGATGCGCTCACCCCCGTGGGCAGCACGCCCGAGGAACTCGGCGCCCAGCTCAGGCGCGAAATCGACCGCTACGCGGAAGTCATTCGCAGGGGCAACATCACCGCCCAGTAGCTGCAGTTTGCGCACAGGCCCGCCGAGCGAGAAATGGAGACTGCCAATTCGCAGCCCAGGAAACGGTTCGCCGCAGCTATCGTCGCCACGGCTTCGGGCGCGAACCGAGCAGTATTTCTGCCCGGTCAAGCACGCCCACCGCATTCCGGGCACCCCGGCGCGCTACGAGCGCTTTCTGGCCTACGGCGAGGCCGCCGATTATCACGCGAAACTGGAGAAGTTTCGCGTTGCATTGGAGAAAGAAGCCGGGAAGTAGACCGGTGATAGAATCCGCTCAGCCGTGAGAGCAGAGGAACCCCGGTCAAATGAATGCATTTCTGAAACTCGGCGGAATTTCGTCCGCGCCGGAGAAGCTTTTTTGCGCAGCGCTCGCCTGCGTCCTGACCCTTATGTGGCTGCCGGCGTACGCGCAGGATCCGGGCATTTTCGCGCAGCGACTCACCGCAGCGCATCGCAGCCCCGGCAACGTGGCGCGCGACGGTCACCGGCACCCGGTCGAAACGCTCGCCTTCTTGGAGGCTATTACATGGAGATCCTTGCGCCCCACCTCAAGCAGCGGGGGCTTTACGTAGCCGCGGGCCGCGACGAGAACGCGCCGCCGCAGTACCTTGCCGACCATCAGAAGCTGCTGGCGCGCCTTGCGGCAGAACCGGCACTCTACGAGAAGGTACAGGTCACGAAATTCAACGCCGACCGGCACGAGATCGCGCCGCCGGGCACGACCGATTTCGTGCTCACCTTCCGCAACCTGCACAACTGGATCGAGCGCAATGAAATCGAAGGTGCGCTGCGCGCTTTTCACAAGGCGCTCAAGCCCGGCGGCGTGCTCGGCGTGGTCGATCACCGCGGACGCACCGACCTGACGCAGGAAGCGCAGATGAAGAACGGCTACGTGCGACAGGACTACGCCGTCGACATGATCCAAAAAGCCGGTTTCAGGCTGATCGGCGTTTCCGAGGTCAACGCGAACGCCAAGGACACAAAAGATCATCCCGAGGGCGTATGGACGCTGCCGCCGACCTACCGCCTCAAGGACGTCGAGCGGGCGAAATACGCGGCGATCGGCGAAAGCGACCGCTTCACGCTCAAGTTCGTAAAGCAGTAAGGGCGCTGCATTGCATCAGCGCCGGGCGGCTCGCATCATCGCCGCCAAGCAGGCCCGCTGAAGCCGGCGCAATCAGACGTCACGGTTTCATCTCGATCTCGACGAAAGCGAACTCCTCGCCGGATGCATTGATGACGTTGTGCTCGACGCCGGCATTCCTGAAATAGGATTTTCCAAGGCGCAATTCGCTGATGACTTCGCCCTCCGGCGTTTCGAGCAGCAGTTTGCCGTCTTTCAGCGGCACCACCACGTAATCGCGTCCGTGGCGATGCCAGCCGGTTTCCGCACCCGGGGGAAAACGCCACTCGGTCACGGTGACCCGTTCGTTGTCGGCTTGCGTGGTCGGTGTTGCCTGCGCGCGTTTAGTCGCCATTCCTGCCTCCGCTGCGTTAGCCACCCCCGAGGCCACTTCAGATCTGCCGAAATGGCCGCCAATCCAGGGGGGCACGAGGGGAGGTATCCCCTCGATGAGTAAAAAGCCCGAGTTGCAACTATCCTAAATCGGCTCCAGTCCGCACCAGTCCTGCATGAACTGCGCCATCACGGTGGAGACCCGCCGCATGCTGACGATCGACACCCACTCGTCGACGCCGTGGATGTTGCCCGACTGCGGCCCGTAGCAGGTGACCGGCAGCCCGGAGATGAGCTGGAAGTGGCGCGCATCGGTGGTGGCGGTCATCGCCAGGCGCCTGGGTTGCGTTCCGTTGACTTTCTCGTGCGCGCCGGCGAGTGCGCGCATCGCCGGATGCTCCAGGTCGAACTCGCAGCCCGGGGCCTGGAAGCCCTTGTAGTCGAAACGTACGCCGAGGCGGCTGGGGAGCGTCGCGAGCGTGGCGTGAACCGCCTGTTCCACCGCCTGCTTCACCGACTCCACCGTGACACCCGGGAAAAAGCCCACGCGCACGCCCATGCGGCACACGCAGGGCACGGACGAATTCCATTCGCCGCCTTCGATCCGGCCGAGGTTGAAATTGATCGGATGCTCGTGGCCGCGGTACGCGGCATGCCGGTGTTCGGGCCGGTTCCATTCCGCCTCCAGCTTCTTCAGCCCGGCGTGAACCGCGATCGCGGCTTCGATCGGATTCACGCCGCTGGCCATGTAGGCGACATGGGCCGGGCTGCCGGTGAGTTCGATCGACAGCCAGAGCACGCCGACCTGGGCGCTCATCAGCGATTCGTCGAACGGCTCCGGGATGACGACCGCTTCGTAGGGCATTGTGCGCATGACGCTAGCGAGCGTGCCGTTGCCGGTGTTTTCCTCTTCCAGCACGGCGTTGAAACCGACCTTCGCCGCCGGCTGCGCACCGAGGCGCCGCAGGGCCTCGAACGCCGCCATCGCGCAGACGATGCCGGACTTCATGTCGCCCGCGCCGCGCCCGTACATGCGGCCGTCCTTCACCGCCGCCTGCAGCGGCGGCCGGCTCCAGAGATGTTCCGGGCCGGTGGGAACGATGTCCACGTGCCCGTTGAAAAGCAGCGATTTGCCCGAAGCCTGCCGCGGATGGTGCTCGGCAAGCAGGTTGTAGCGCCCTCCGTCCGGATCGCAGGACGGCGAGTAGAGCGGCGCCGTTCGCAGCTGCGCGCTGTCCAGGGGAATGCGCTCGGTCGCAAGTCCGAGGCCTTGCAGCTTTGGCTCCAGGTATTCGATCGCGGTCTGCTCACTGCCGGAGAAGCTCGGGCAGGCGACGAAACCTGCCAGTACATCCAGAGACTCGTGTTCCAGCGCCTCGATCGCGTCTGCGAGCTGCCTGGTTGAAAAATGCATGGAATCCGCCCGATTCATAACTTTCTTTTTTGCAGAACAAGGATCTGCACGCCTTTGCGGCCGATCAACTTGCCGGATTTGGCAAGCATGCGAATGCGCACCGCCGCGTTCAGCTCTGGTGATGCACCTGCATCGCCTCGAGGAAGCGCGACACCAGGTTGTATCCTGCGATGGTTGCTGTGAGCTCCACCAGGTCCTGGTTGTCGAAATGCTTCTTCACTTCGGCGAACAGTTCGTCCGCGACCTGGACCTGCTTGGTCATGGTGTCCGTGTACGCCAGTGCCGCGCGCTCCTGCGCGCTGAACAGGGGTGACAGCTGCCAGGCCTTGAGCGCCGCGATCTGCTCCGCGCTCGCGCCCTCATTCAGCGCAAACGGCAGGTGCGCGTTGTACTCGTACTCGGCGCCGTTGAGGATGGCCACGCGCATGATGGCAAATTCGCGGATACGGCCGTCGAGCTTGGTCTTCTGCCGGATCGCCGTGAACAATCCCAGCCAGCCTTCCATCACCGCCGGACTGTGCAGCAGCACCTTGTACAGGTCGAGCAGCTTGCCGCGCTCGGCCACGATGCGCCCGATGAGGGGCGCGAGCTCTCTCGTGCACTCGACGAAAAGCAGATTCGTCGCGTTGCTCGGAATGACAGTTGTTGGAATTCCCTTCTAGAACGGCAGTTGCGCGCCGGGCTTGGCCGCGGCGAGCACGGCGCGGAACTCGTCCTGTATGCGCACTATCGCCTCCTGCGTGTCGCCCTCGAAGCGCAGCACGATCACCGGCGTGGTGTTGGAGGCGCGCATGAGGCCGAAGCCGTCGGCGTATTCCACGCGCAGGCCGTCGAGCTTGATGATCTCTTGCGCATGCGGAAAGCGCGCGGTCTTTTGCAAGGCGTCTATCATCCGGTGCGGCTCGCCTTCGGCCAGCTTCCAGTTGAGTTCGGGCGTATTGATCGAATTGGGCAGCGCGTCGAGCACGGCGTTCGGATCGGCGTAGCGGCTGAGGATTTCCAGAAGCCGCGCACCCACGTACTGCGCGTCGTCGAAACCGTACCAGCGCTCGCCGAAAAAGATATGTCCGCTCATCTCGCCCGCGAGAGCGGAATGCAGCTCTTTCATCTTCGCCTTGACCAGCGAATGCCCGGTCTTCCACATCACCGGCTTGCCGCCGCGCTCGGTGATCCAGGAAGCGAGCCGACGCGTGCACTTGACGTCGTAGATGATCTGCGCGCCCGGATTGCGCTTGAGAACGTCCTCCGCGTAGAGCATCAGCTGGCGGTCGGGATAGATGATGTTTCCGCCCTTGGTGACCACGCCCAGGCGGTCGCCGTCGCCGTCGAAGGCGAGGCCGAGTTCCGCGTCCGAATTGCGCAGCGCCTTGATCACGTCCTGCAGGGTCGCCGGCTTGGACGGATCGGGATGGTGATTGGGAAACTTGCCGGCGACCTCGCAGTAGAGCGGCGGCACTTCGCAGCCCAGGCGGCGGAACAGTTCGGGCGCGGTGGCGCCGGCCACCCCGTTGCCGCAGTCGACCACGATTTTCATCGGCCGCGCGAGCTTCGCATCGCCGACGATCCGATCGAGGTAGCGCGCGCGCACGTCGGTGGTCGAATACTTGCCCGCACCCTGCGTCAGGTCGCCCTTTTCGATCCGCGCGCGCAGATGCTGGATGTCATCGCCCGAG
>JAPLRD010000012.1:36104-64378 GCA_026399375.1 Pseudomonadota bacterium | reverse complement strand
GCCTCAATCTTCCCAATTTCTCCATGGTGATCATCCCCTTTGTTCCTGCCTATAAATTAGGCAGGATAGGCTGAACACCCTGGTCAATTTTGAACGCGCAGTACCTCGTTCAAATGGTCAATTTACGTCGCGCGCCAACACGCCCACGTTACCCTGTGCTGAATAGCCTTGCTATTGGGTTCTTAAAAGAGCAAAAGCAGTATTCTTTTCTAATGGGCAAAGAGATTTTTTTGAACCCGCATACGGGCAAGCCTTTCTTCAGCAACAAATCACAACGTACTATCTGGACTCAGTGCCTTAAAGAATTAGAGATACCACATCTCCGTAGCTACACTACTAGGCACTCGTTTGCATCGCAGCTTATCAATGCTGACCCTAGTCTGATCTATGAAGTCAGCAAAGCGTTGGGGCATTCCAACATAGAGATAACGAAGAAATTCTATCTCTCTGAGACTAAGGATCAGAATGTTTTGGCGCAGCAGGGAATTGAAGCAGTGCTAGCGAAGGCAGCACAAAATAAAAAGGAGACTGCTTAGAGTCTCCTTAATTCCTGCAATTTCTTTACAAGTGACTTTGATTACTTACCTAATTCTCCTTTGTAATCAAATAGTTATTGGTCGGGGCGAGAGGATTTGAACCTCCGACCACTTGCACCCCATGCAAGTACGCTACCAGGCTGCGCTACGCCCCGAAGTTGCTGATTTTATCACGCCGGCCTCACTGCAATCCAGCGATCGATCCGCCTCAGCCGCTCAAGCGCCGCTGCGCAGTTCCTCGATTATGTTCTTGATCTCGCTTCTGATCAGGGACATATCGACCTTGCCGGGCTCTGCTCGTACGGCCGCCGGCGTACGGTGGCTGCTCGACGCGCTTTCGTCGAGGCGGTTGCGCGCGCCGCTGATGGTGAAACCCTGTTCGTACAGCAGATCGCGAATGCGGCGGATCAGCAGCACTTCGTGGTGCTGGTAGTAGCGCCTGTTTCCGCGGCGTTTGACCGGTTTGAGCTGGGTGAACTCCTGCTCCCAGTAGCGCAGAACGTGCGGCTTGACACCGCACAGCTCGCTCACCTCACCGATGGTGAAGTAGCGCTTCGCCGGGATCGGCGGCAGGCTACTGTTGCTGCTGTGGCTTTCCACGATTTGCCTTTTCCACCAGCGCCTTGAGCTTCTGGCTGGCGTGGAAGGTCACGACGCGGCGCGCAGTGATCGGAATCTCTTCTCCGGTCTTGGGGTTGCGGCCGGGACGCTGCGGCTTGTTGCGCAGTTGAAAATTGCCGAATCCGGAAAGCTTTACGCTGTCGCCGTTTTCGAGCGCAGCCCGGATTTCTTCGAAGAATGTTTCGACCATATCCTTGGCTTCGCGCTTGTTCAGCCCGACTTTCTCGAACAAAAAGTCAGCCAGCTCAGCTTTGGTTAACGTCACTTTTTTCTCCCAAGGTGCGCAATCTTGCGCCAACGCGTTTGGCGAGAAGTTGCAGCAGTTGCGCCATCGCCGCCTCCGCCTCCGCGTCGGTCAGCGTTTTCGAAGTATCTTGCATAACTACCCGAAAGGCAAGGCTTTTTTTGCCAGCCTCTACTCCTTTTCCGCGGTATAAGTCAAACAACCACAGGTCCTGCACAAAGGCGGTGCGGGATTCCAGCATCGCCTCTCGCAAGGCCTGCGCGGACACGGTTTCGTCCACGATCACCGCCAGGTCCCGGATCACCGGCGGGAACTTGGACACCTCCCGATAAGCCGGCATGGACGCAGCAAGCAAGGCGTCGAGATCGAGTTCGAACAGGATGGGCGCCTGCGGCAGCTCATATTTCTGCTGCCAGCGCGGATGCAGCGCACCCAGCCAGCCGATCGCCTCGCCTCCCAGCAGCAGGTTAGCCGACCGTCCCGGATGCAGCGCCGGATGGGCCGCGCGTTCGAATCGAATGCTCCCGACGGCAAACAGGCTTTCGATGTCTCCTTTGACATCGTAGAAATCGACGCCGCGCTCCGCGGCGCCCCACTGCTCCGGATACGCCGGGCCGTAGGCGATGCCTGCGATCCTGAGGGGCTGGTCTATGCCTTGCACCGACAGCGGCCCGTCCTTCACCTCCGGGTCGGCGCGAAATATCCGCCCGAGTTCGAAGGCGCGCACCCTTCCCTGCTTGCGGTTGAGGTTGTAGCGCACGTTGGCGACGAGGCTGCCAGCGAGGCTGGAGCGCATCACGGAAAGCTGGCTCGATATCGGGTTCTGCAATTTCACCGGCGCATCGTTGCCGCAGAAATCCCGCTCCCAATCCGCCTCCACGAAACTGAAATTGATTACCTCCTGATAGTCGCGCGCCGCGATCGCTTCTTTCAGGCGCATGATCGGCCGCGCAGTCTCGCGCTGAGGTTGCATGACCGCCTGCGCGCGCGGCAGATTGGCGGGGATGCGCTCGTAGCCGTGGATGCGCGCGATCTCTTCGATCAGGTCCTCCTCGATCGCGATATCGAAGCGATAGGAAGGCGGTTTCACACTGAAGCCGTCTGCCGTTTTTTCGGCGGCGAATCCCAGGCGCGAAAATATCGACGCGATCTCCGCGTCGCTCACGCTGATGCCGAGGATCTTGCAGGCGCGCGCGCTGCGCACCTGCACCGGATTGCGTTGCGGCAGGTCGGCCAGATCGTCCACCGTCGGCCCCGCCTCGCCTCCGCAAATCGCGAGGATCAGTTCGGTCGCGCGCTCTATACCGGCGACATTGTTGTCGAAGTCGACGCCGCGCTCGAAACGATGCGCGGCGTCACTTGAAAAATTGAAGCGCCGCGTGCGGCCGGCGATGGCATCGGGAAAGAAGAACGCCGACTCGAGAAAGATGTTCCTGCTGTGCGTTTCGGCCTTGGTCGAATCCCCGCCCATGATGCCGGCAAGTCCGATCGGACCCGACGCATCGGTGATGCAGAGCACGTTTTCGTCGACGTCGACGACCTGCTCGTTCAGCAGCTTCAGCCGCTCGCCTTTCCTGCCGAAGCGCACGTCGATTCCACCGCGCAGCTTGTCCAGATCGTAGACGTGGAGCGGACGCCCGAGTTCCAGCATCACGTAATTCGTCACGTCCACCAGCGCCGATATCGAACGCTGTCCGGAGCGCGCCAGGCGCTGCTTCATCCAGTCGGGCACGGGCGCGGCGGCGTTGACGTTGCGTATGACGCGCCCGGTGAACCGCCCGCAGCCATCGGCGGCCGATATCTTCACCGGAAAGCGCGCGTCGCATTGTGCCGCGACCGGCGTGATGACCGGAGCCTTGAACACGGCGCCGGTGACGGCGGATACTTCGCGCGCAACTCCGAGCAGGCTCAAACAGTCGGCCCGATTCGGGGTGAGCTTGAGCGTGAACAGCGTATCGTCGAGGCCGAGCAGCTCGCGCACATTGCGGCCGATGGGCGCGTCCGCTGCCAGCGGCAGCAGGCCGCCATGGTCGTCGGCTATCCCCAGTTCCCTGGCCGAGCACAGCATGCCCTGGCTGTCGACGCCGCGCAGCTTCGATGCCTTGATGTCGAACGCCTCGCCGTCGCTACCGGTCAGACGCGCCCCGACCAGCGCGCAAGGCACGCGCATGCCGGCTGCCACGTTCGGCGCGCCGCACACGATCGAGAGCGGCACGGGCCCGCCCACGTTTACTTTGCACAGCGAGAGACGATCGGCGTTGGGGTGGCGCGCGACTTCCAGCACTTCGCCCACCACCACTTTGGAGAACGGCGGCGCGGCCGGCTCCAGAGCCTCGACTTCCAGCCCGGCCATGGTCAGAGCGTGCGAAAGCTCCGCCGTGGACATGGACGGATCGGCGAAGCTGCGCAGCCAGAGTTCGGAGAATTTCATGCGAATTGCTGCAGGAAGCGCAGATCGCCGTCGTAGAACAGGCGCAGGTCGTTGATGCCGTAGCGCAGCATGGCCAGGCGTTCCATGCCAGAACCGAAGGCGAAGCCGATGTACTTTTCCGGGTCAAGCCCGAAATTGCGAATGACCGACGGATGGACCTGGCCGGCGCCGGATATCTCCAGCCATTTGCCCTTGTTCGGCCCGGCGCCGAAGGCCATGTCAATTTCCGCAGAAGGTTCCGTGAACGGAAAGAACGACGGCCGGAAGCGTACCTCCAGCTCTTCGGTTTCGAAAAAGCGGCGCAGGAAAGCAGTATAGACGCCCTTCAGGTCGGCGAAGCTGATGTCTTCGTCTATCCACAGGCCTTCGACCTGGTGAAACATGGGCGAATGCGTGGCGTCGCTGTCGACGCGATACGTGCGGCCTGGCGCGATCACTTTGATCGGCGGTGTGTGCATGCGCGCATAGCGCACCTGCATCGGACTTGTGTGCGTGCGCAGGAGCAGCGGCCTGCCGTCCGCGTCCAGGTTCTCGACGTAGAACGTATCCTGCATCGAGCGCGCCGGATGGTTCTCCGGATTGTTGAGCGCGGTGAAATTGTTCCAGTCGGTCTCGATTTCCGGTCCGTCGGCGACTTCGAACCCTATCGAGCGGAATATGGCCTCGATGCGGTCCTGGGTGCGGGTGATCGGATGCACGCGCCCGCGGCCCGCGCCGCGACCGGGCAGGGTCACGTCAAGCGCCTCTTCGGCAAGGCGCGCGTCCAACTGCTTCTGCGCCAGCGCGTCGCGCCTTTGGGCAAGCGCGCTCTCCAGCTTCACCTTGGCCGCGTTGATGCTGCTACCGGCCTCGCGCCGCTCCTCGGCGGGCAATTTGCCCAGCGCCTTGAGCAGTTCGGTCAGCGCGCCGGTCTTGCCCAGAAAACGCGCCTTGGCCTGCTCCAGTTCCGCTGCATCATCGATGCTGCTGAACTGCGAGAGCGCGTCGCCTACGATTCTTTCCAGATTATCCATTGAGACGACTTGTGAGTATCACAGAAACAAAAAGAGGCTAAGCAAGTTAGCGCCGATCACAATACGAGGGGACACATCCCCCCTCGTGCTCCTCTAAGTCAGAGGCCGTTTCAGAAATTCTGAAACGGCCTCATAGCCTCTCTTCGCATTGATGCAAATGCGTTCTGCTGCGACCGCCTTACTTCGACGCTGCAGCAGGCAATCCGGCCTTGACCTGATCGGCGAACTTGGCGAACGCCGCCATGTCGGTGACGGCGAGGTCGGCGAGCACCTTGCGATCCACCTCGATCGAGGCTTTTCTCAGGCCGTTCATGAATACGCTGTACGTCAAGCCGCACTCGCGTGCTGCCGCGTTGATGCGCGCGATCCACAGCGCGCGAAACACGCGCTTCTTCGTCCTGCGATCGCGATAGGCGTACTGCCCGGCCTTCATCACCGCTTCTTTGGCGATGCGGAAGACGCTGCCGCGGCGGCCGCGGTAGCCCTTCGCCAGGTCCATTACCTTCTTGTGACGGGCGCGTGCTTCTACTCCACGTTTTACTCTTGGCATGGCTCGTTCTCCTTAACCGTTGGGAAGCATTGCGCGCACTGAGCGCAGGTTGCTCGCGTCCACCATGGATGTGCCGCGCATGTTGCGTTTGCGCTTGGTGGTTTTCTTGGTAAGGATGTGGCGCAGAAACGCTTTGGTGCGTTTTATCCCGCCGCTGCCTTGGATGCGGAAACGCTTGGCAGCGCTCCGCTTGGTCTTCATCTTGGGCATGACTACTCCTGGTTTTGACATGGCGGCAGGTGCCTCCCGGGGGGAGAACTTGTTGACCTTGACACCACTTGTTTTGCGTTCCCGGCGAACCGGGGACGGTGCTGCATCGAAAGACCGGATTGCTGCGGCCCTTCTAAGAACCTAACGCAAAAATCACTTTGCGGCAGGTTCTTCTGTCTTCTTTTCGGGCTCGGCCTTTTTCTCGGGCTCGGCCTTCTTCTTCACCACCACTTTCTTCGGCCCCAGCACCATCACCAGCTGGCGGCCTTCCATCTTCGGGTACTGCTCCACCACGCCGTGTTCCACCAGATCGTTTTTCACCCTCTCGATCAGGCGGTGGCCGAACTCCTGGTGCGCCATCTCGCGTCCGCGAAAGCGCAGCGTTACCTTGGTCTTGTCGCCTTCGTCCAGAAATTTCATCAAGTTGCGCAGCTTGATCTGGTAATCGCCTTCGTCGGTGCCGGGCCGGAACTTCACTTCCTTGACCTGGATCTGCTTCTGCTTCAGCTTCGCTTCGTGCGCTTTTTTGGCTTCGCGGTACTTGAACTTGCCGAAGTCCATCAGCTTGCATACCGGCGGAACGGCCGTCGGCGCGATTTCCACCAGATCCACTTCCAGCTCTTCCGCACGCCGCATCGCGTCTGCGATGGGCACCACGCCAAGCTGTTCCCCTTCGGTGCCAACCAGGCGTATTTCCGGCGCGGTTATCTCACTGTTGAGGCGCTGCGCTTTTTCCTGAGCGATGTCGTTTCTCCAAAAAATTAATAATTAGGCCGCGCTACCCACGCGCGCCTCTTGCTGCAGGCGCCGGATGAAATCTTCGAGCGTCATTTGCCCGAGGTCTTCACCGCTGCGGGTTCGCACGGCCACTTTGGAAGCTGCCTTCTCCTGCTCACCAACAATCAACTGGTAAGGCAGCTTCTGAATGCTATGTTCCCGTATTTTATAGGTTATTTTCTCATTACGCAAATCGGCTTCAACGCGGAAACCGGCACGCCGCAGTTCGGCCGCGACATTCGCCGCATAATCCGCCTGGCCGCCGGAGATGTTCAGCACCACGACCTGCAGCGGCGACAACCACAAAGGCATCGCGCCTGCATGGTTTTCGATCAGGATGCCGATGAAACGCTCCATCGAGCCGACGATGGCCCGGTGCAGCATCACCGGCACTTTGCGTGTGTTGTCCTCGGCGACATACTCCGCGCCCAAGCGACCGGGCATGGAGAAATCCACCTGTATCGTGCCACACTGCCACGACCGTCCTATGCTGTCCTTCAGGTGGTATTCGATTTTCGGGCCGTAGAACGCGCCCTCGCCCGGCAGCAGATCGAACTGCACGCCGCTCGCACGCAGCGATTCGGCCAGCGCGTTTTCCGCCTTGTCCCACAAAGGGTCGGCGCCGACGCGCTTTTCCGGCCGCGTGGCGAGCTTGTAGATGATCTGGGTGAAACCGAAATCCGTATAGACCTTCTGTAGCAGCGTGGTATAGGCCACGCACTCCGGGAGTATCTGGTCCTCGGTGCAGAATATGTGGCCGTCGTCCTGGGTGAAGGCGCGTATGCGCATGATTCCGTGCAGGGCACCCGAGGCTTCGTTCCTGTGACAGGCGCCGAATTCGCCGTAGCGCAACGGCAGTTCACGGTAGCTGCGCAGGCCCGCGTTGTAGATCTGTACGTGGCCGGGGCAGTTCATCGGCTTCACCGCGTAGCTGCGCTTCTCCGACTCGGTGGTGAACATGTTCTCGCGGTAGTTCTCCCAGTGGCCGGATTTTTCCCACAGGCTGCGGTCCAGAATCTGCGGGCAGCGCACCTCCTGATAGCCGTTGTCCTGATAGACGCGCCGCATGTACTGCTCCACCTGCTGCCAGATGGTCCAGCCCTTGGGATGCCAGAACACCATGCCCGGCGCCTCGTCCTGCATGTGAAAGAGATCCAACTGCGTACCCAGCTTGCGGTGGTCGCGCTTCTCCGCCTCTTCCAGCATCTTCAAGTACGCTTCCTGGTCTTCCTTTTTTGCCCAGGCGGTGCCGTAGATGCGCTGCAGCATCTCGTTCTTCGAGTCGCCGCGCCAATATGCGCCGGCGACTTTCATCAGTTTGAACACCTTCAACTTGCCTGTCGAAGGCACGTGCGGCCCGCGGCACAGATCGACGAAATCGCCTTCGCGATACAGGCCTATGGCCTGATCTTCCGGGATCGACGCGATGATCTCGGCCTTGTAGTGCTCGCCCATGCCTTTGAACAGCGCCACCGCCTGATCGCGCGGCATTTCCTCGCGTGTGACCGGGAAATCTTTCTTCGCCAGTTCGGACATTTTCTTTTCGATGGCGGCCAGGTCCTCCGGCGCGAACGGCCGCTTGTAGGCAAAATCGTAGAAAAACCCGTTTTCGATCACCGGCCCGATGGTGACCTGCGCATCGGGAAACAGCGTCTTCACTGCATAGGCGAGCAAATGCGCGGTCGAGTGGCGGATGATATCGAGGCCGTCCTTGTCGCGGTCGGTGACGATCGAGAGTTCGGCATCGGCTGCGATGCGATACGAGGTATCCACCATCCGGCCGTCGACGCGACCGGCCAGCGCCGCCTTGGCGAGGCCGGGACCGATGCTGGCCGCCACCTCTGCCACGGAAACCGGCTGTGCGAACTCCCGGACCGAGCCGTCAGGCAGCTTTATATTGGGCATAGCTTCGCAACTCCAAAATGAAAAGGTGCGGACTCGCCGCACCTTTTCCACAAATACAATACTGCGACTGCGCCGACGCTATCAGGCCTTGATCATCAGCAGCGTATAGGCTGCGATCACCGTTCCCGCAAAGGCGCCACCATAGCAGAGAACCCTGACCGCCGTCACCGCATGGACGCCGAAGTCGTGCAACAGGATGTGTATGCGGTGCGCCGCGTGCCACATGAACAGAGCAATCACCGCCAGCAGGAAGATCTTGCCCGCCCAACTTTGGGAAAACGCGAGCATGTGCGCATAGCTCATGGTGTCCGGCTTGAACATGATGCCGAACGGAACGGCGATGCCGGTGATGAAAACCAGCGCCGGACCGATCAGCGCCGCCAGCATGCCGCCGGCGCCGAACAGGGACCAGAAAATCGGTTCGTTGGAGCGTTTCATTAGCTCATCCCCCGCACAATGAATAACACGGCCAGGCAGGCGATTACAGATGCAGCGAGCCCGGTCCCGGTGATGGTCCCCGGCTGCAAACGCTTGCCGCCGACAAAAATGATCGGCATGGTCTTGGGCATGATGTTGAACCAGCTCCAGGTGTGATAGCAGAACACCGCCAGCACGATCAGGTGGAACACCAGCATCCACGGGGTCTTCAGGTACTGCAGCCAGCCGTTGAAGGCCGCCTCGCCCTGCCCCAGCCGCACCAGCCCGACCAGCAGCAGAACCGCGTAGGCCGCGACGAACAGCGCCGTGACCTCGCGCGCCATGTAGCGCATGAAATAGGGATCCCGTTTATACCAACCGTCCATGGACCGGACGTAGGGTCGACGATTGCTCATTTGTCTGCTCCCCCTGGCGTGACGAACCGCGTGAAATAATTGATCGCGCTGTTCATCTTGTTCTGGTTGATCGCATTGGCCGGATCCACGCCCTTCGGACAGACTTCCGAGCAGTAACCGACCGCGGTGCAGCCCCAGAAGCCCTCGTCCGCGTACCCCAACCCTAGACGCTCGGCTTGCCCGCCGTCGCGCGAATCGGCGTTATAGCGGTGCAGCAGCGCGAGAACGCCGGGGCCGGTGAACTTCGGATTGAGTCCGTACTGCGGGCAGGCGGCGTAGCACAGCATGCAGTTGATGCACGAGCTGAACTGCTCGTACATGTCGCGCTGCTGCGGTGTCTGCAGGTATTCGCCCTGCTCCAGCGTGCGCTTCTCCTTCCGGATGATGTACGGCTTGATGCTTTCGAGCTTGGTGACGAAATCTTCGACCGAAACTATCAGGTCGCGCTCTATCGGCATGTGCGCAAGCGCCTCCACGCGCAAGCCCTGCGGGTAGTACTCGCGCAAGAAGGTCTTGCACGAGAGCTTTGGCTTGCCGTCTATCATCATGCCGCAGCTGCCGCAGATCGCCATGCGGCAGGACCAGCGAAAACTCAGGGTCCCGTCGAGGAAATCCTTGATGTACTGCAGCCCCTGAAGCACGGACATGTCGTCGGTGAACGGAACCTTGAAGCTTTGCAGCACGGGCTCCTTGTCCTGTTCCGAGCGGTAGCGCAGAACCTGGATTTCGATGATTTTCTCGGTATCAGCCATTGGCTGCTCCCTTCTTCTTGCGTTCTTCATCAGCCTGAACGCCGGCTGCGCCGTAGGCGCGCGTTCCCGGCGTGGACTTGGTGATCTTCACGTCCCCGTATTCGATCCGCGGCGCATTGTCGCCGTCGTAAAAAGCGAGGGAGTGCTTGAGGTACTTGGCGTCATCGCGTTCCTCGAATCCATCCAGGCGCTGGTGCGAGCCGCGCGACTCCTTGCGGTTGATCGCCGAATAGACCATGGACTGCGCGACGTCGAGCAAATAGCCGAGTTCGATGCCGAGCAGCCATTCCGTGTTGTATACCTTCGACTTGTCCTCCAGCTTCAGGTTCTTGTAGCGCTGCCGCAATTCGTCGATCTTGTCGCAGGTGGCCTGCATGGTGGTGCCGAGGCGGTAGATGCCGCAGCCGTCTTCCATGCTCTTCGCCATTTCGTTGCGCAACACCGCCATGCGCTCGGTGCCGCCCGGTTTGTTGACGATGTCCAGCGCGCGCTTCTCCGCGGCCTGTGCCTGCTTCAGGATCGCGCCGGAATTGCTGATCGCCACCGACTTCGCAAACTTGGCCGCTTCGACGCCTGCCACCTTGCCGAAAACGATCAGTTCTGTCAGTGAATTCGAACCCAGGCGGTTGGCGCCGTGGATGCCGACGCTGGAGCATTCGCCCACCGAATACAGGCCCGGCAGCGGCGAGGCCGTATTGCCGTCGGCCACGATACCGCCCATTGTGTAGTGCACCCCCGGCACGACCGGGACCGGCGTATGCGCCGGATCGATGCCCATAAACTCTTCGGCCAGTTCGTAGATCTGCGGCAGGCGTTCGCGCAGGTAGGCTTCTCCCAGATGGCGCAGGTCCAGGTTCACCACCGAACCGAACGGACCATCTATCGTCCGTCCCTTCTGCTTCTCGTGCCAGAAGGCCTGGCTCAGTCGGTCGCGCGGGCCCAGTTCCATGAACTTGTTGCGCGGTTTGTCCTCGGGTGGTCCAAGACCGTAGTCCTGCAGGTAGCGATAGCCGTCCTTGTTCAGCAGCAATCCGCCCTCGCCGCGGCAGGCCTCGGTGAACAAGAGCCCCGTGCGCGGCATGCAGGTCGGGTGGTACTGCACGAACTCCATGTCGCGCAGCGGCACGCCGTGGCGGTAGGCGAGCGCCATGCCGTCGCCGGTGACGATGCCGCCGTTGGTGTTCTCGCGGAACACGCGGCCCGCGCCGCCGGTGGCGATGATCACGGCTTTCGCCTCGATCAGCGTGAATTCGCCGGTTGCGATCTCGATCGCCAGCACGCCCTGGCAGCGGCCGTCTTCGACTATCAGATCGCAGCAGAAATACTCGTCGAAGCGCTTGATCGACGGATACTTGATGGAAGTCTGGAACAGCGTGTGCAGCATGTGGAAGCCGGTCTTGTCCGCGGCGAACCAGGTGCGCTCGATCTTCATGCCGCCGAACGCGCGCGTGTTGGCGTGTCCGTCTTCCTTGCGGCTCCAAGGGCAGCCCCAATGCTCCATCTGCACCATTTCCTCGTGCGCTTGCGCGACGAAGTACTCGACTACGTCCTGCTCGCACAGCCAGTCGCCGCCGCCGACGGTATCGTTGAAATGGTGGTCCAGGCTGTCTTCGGGCCGCGTCACCGCTGCGGCCCCGCCTTCTGCGGCCACAGTGTGGCTGCGCATCGGGAGCACTTTGGAAATCAGCGCGATTTTCAGCGTCGGATCCGCTTCGGCAACCGCGATCGCCGCCCGCAAACCTCCGCCACCTGCGCCTACAATCGCAATATCTGCCTTGAATACTTCCACTGCTTACCTCCCTCTGCGCTTAACCGATCGGATTTTAACTCTAATTCCCGGTCAATGCCGCGTCGACGCTCGCGAAATGCGGATGCGCCGCCGGTAATTCTGAGACGGCCTCTAAACTACAGTCCGCCACCGTCCGCTTTGTTGATCCAAATCAAACGACAGCCTAAAACTTCGGCAAGATGACCGACCCGCTGGACAAACTCATCGTGCTCAACGCGCCGCACGACCGCAACGAGTCGCTGTTCTTTCGCGCGCTGTGCGACAACATCGACGAGATGCAGCCCCTGGTCTACACGCCGAGGGCCTCACCAAATCGGTCGCGCGTCAGGCTGCTGGACGGTGGATGCGCGCGGCCTGGTGGCCAAGAGCCGGACGGATCTCTCCGAGCACAAACCTGCCGACGTGCTCGCAGATGTGCGCGCGCAGATGTTCGATTCACACTACTGAAATTTTACCGCTGCCGAAGGCGCGTTCCCGCAGGGCGGGAGCGCCGCTCATGCTCGTTTGATCTACGTCAATGCGTAGAGCAGCGCTCGTACTATGCTCTTGCCAACCTTTCTCATAGTCGCAATGCTCCCCATGTACAAGATCGTCCGCCGAAAAGCATTTTCCGATACGACCTTCCGCTTCGACCATGGAGTATGCCCGCTGGAAAGCCGGTAAAGCCGGGATTCTGTAGCGGCACCTGCCGCAGCAGTGATGCAAGAACACGATTGAAAGGAAATCATGAGCAAACGCATGGTCGTCCTCGAGGGTAACGAGGCCGCCGCACGCATCGCACATCTCACCAACGAGGTGATCGCGATCTACCCCATCACGCCGTCATCGGGCATGGGTGAATTCGCCGACGCGTGGTCCGCCGCCGGCCACAAGAACCTCTGGGGCGTGGTGCCCGAGGTCATCGAGATGCAAAGCGAAGCCGGCGCCGCCGGCGCCGTGCACGGCTCGCTGCAGGCCGGCGCCCTCACGACGACTTTCACCGCTTCGCAGGGCCTGCTGTTGATGCTGCCCAACATGTTCAAGATCGCGGGCGAACTCACGCCGGCGGTGTTCCACATCGCGGCGCGCACGCTTGCGACCCACGCGCTGTCCATCTTCGGCGATCACAGCGACGTGATGAGCGCCAGGACCACGGGCTGGGCGTTGCTTGCGTCCGCCAGTGTGCAGGAAGCGCAGGACATGGCCATGATCGCGCAGATGGCGACGCTGCGTTCGCGCCTGCCGTTCATGCATTTCTTCGACGGCTTTCGCACCAGCCACGAAGTGAACAAGATCGACCTCCTGCCCGAGGAGGATGTGCGCAAGCTGATCGACGAGGACCTGGTCACCGCGCACCGCGCGCGCGCGCTCAACCCGGACAAGCCCGTGCTGCGCGGCTCGGCGCAGAACCCGGACGTATTTTTCCAGGCGCGAGAGGCATGCAACCCGTACTACCTCGCGGTGCCCGGCATCGTCCAGGAAAGCATGGACCGGTTCGCCAAACTCACCAAACGGCAGTACCGGTTGTTCGATTATCAGGGCGCCCCGGATGCCGAGCGCGTGCTGGTGCAGATGGGCTCAGGCACAGGCGCCTCGGGAGAAGCAGTCAGGGCACTCGTCGCGCGCGGCGAGAAGGTGGGTCTGCTCACCGTGCGGCTTTACCGGCCGTTCGACGTGCAGGCGTTCGTGGCCGCGCTGCCGCGCAGCGTGCGCGCAATTTCGGTGCTCGACCGCACCAAAGAACCGGGCGCGGTAGGCGAACCCATGTATCAGGACGTCGTCACCGCTCTGGTCGAGGCCTGGCCGCAGGACCTGGCGACGCCCAAAGTCATCGGCGGCCGCTACGGACTGTCGTCCAAGGAGTACACGCCGGCGATGGCCAAGGCGGCCCTCGACGAATTGACGCAAGCGCAGCCCAAGCGCCATTTCACCGTCGGCATCAACGACGATGTCACCCGCCTGTCGCTCACGGTGGACCAGGATTTCGATACTGAAGCGGAAGGCGTCACCTGCGCCGTGTTCTACGGACTGGGAGCCGACGGCACGGTAGGCGCGACCAAGAACTCGGTGAAGATCATCGGCGAGAACACACCGCTGCACGCGCAGGGCTACTTCGTCTACGACAGCAAGAAATCGGGCGCGATCACCATATCGCACCTGCGTTTCGGGCCCGAGCCGATCGAATCGACCTATCTGATCCGTCAGGCCGATTTCGTCGCCTGCCACCAGTTCGAATTCATGGCAAAGCTAGACGTGCTGGCGGTGGCGCGCCCCGGGGCAACCTTCCTCCTGAACAGCCCCTACGGGCCGGACGAAGTCTGGGACAAGCTCCCGCGCGAGACGCAGGAGCAGATCGTCGCGAAAAAACTCAAGATGTACGTGGTCGACGCGCTGGCGGTGGCGAAGGAAGCCGGCCTCGCCGGCCGCATCAATACCGTCACGCAGGCGTGCTTTTTTGCGATATCCGGCATCCTGCCGCGCGACGAAGCGATCGAGAAGATCAAGTCTTCGATCCGCAAGACCTACGGCAAACGAGGCGAAACGGTATTGAGCCGCAACTTTGCCGCGGTGGACCAGTCGCTCGCCGCGCTGCGCGAAGTAAAAGTGCCAGGCAGTGCCGACTCGGCGCTGCGCCGGCGGCCGGTGGTGCCGGCCCAGGCCCCCGATTTCGTCCAGCGCGTCACCGCGATGATGCTCGACGGCAAGGGCGACCTCCTGCCGGTATCCGCCCTGCCCGTCGACGGCACCTTCCCCACCGCCACCTCGCAGTGGGAGAAGCACAGCATCGCGCACGAAATTCCGATCTGGGACGAAAAGATCTGCACCCAATGCGGACTGTGCCCGCTGATGTGCCCGCACGCGGCCATCCGCATGAACGTTTATCCCACCGATCAGGTGAAAGGCGCGCCGGAGGGCTTCAAGAGCGTGCCCTGGAGGACGAAGGAAGGCGGTCCGTTCCAGGGATGGGCTTACACCCTGCAAGTGGCGCCGGACGATTGCACCGGCTGCGGCATCTGCGTCGACATCTGCCCGACGCGCAGCAAGGAGGCGGTCAAGCACAAGGCCATCAACATGGAACCCAAGCTCGAGCACCTTGCGGCCGAGCAGCGCAACTACGGATTCTTCCTCGGCCTGCCCGAGACGCGCCCGTCGTGGGATTCCATCGATCTGATCAAAGGCTCGCAGCTGCGCGCGCCGCTGTTTGAATACTCCGGCGCCTGCGCCGGCTGCGGCGAAACGCCGTATGTGAAGCTCCTCTCGCAGCTCTACGGCGATCACCTGCTGGTCGCCAACGCCACCGGCTGCTCGTCGATCTACGGCGGCAACCTGCCCTCCACCCCCTGGGCGCAGAACGCGGCCGGCCAGGGCCCCGCGTGGGCCAACAGCCTGTTCGAGGACAACGCTGAATTCGGCCTGGGCATGCGCCTTGCACTGGATGCGCAACGCGATCTGGCGCAGTTTCTGGTGCGCGCCATGAGCGGCGAAATAGGCGATGTCCTGTGCACCGCCCTGCTTGATGCGCCGCAAGAATCGGACGAGCAGATCAAGGCACAGCGTGAGCGCGTCGTACAGCTCAAAGCCATCCTGTCCCGCTCCAAATCTGCGCAGGCGCAGCAGTTGCTGGCCGTAGCCGACAGCCTGGTCACGCGCAGCGTGTGGATCGTGGGCGGCGACGGCTGGGCCTTCGACATCGGCTATGGCGGCCTGGACCACGTCCTCGCCTCCGGCAAGAACGTCAACATCCTGGTGCTGGACACCGAGGTCTACAGCAATACCGGCGGACAGGCCTCGAAATCCACCCAGAGAGGAGCGGTGGCGAAATTCGCCGCGGGAGGCAAGAGTTCGGGCAAGAAAGACCTGGGCATGATCGCCATGGCCTACGGCAACGTCTACGTGGCCCAGGTGGCCATGGGCGCGAACCCTGTGCACACCGTGCGCACTTTCCGCGAAGCGGCGTCATGGCCGGGCCCCTCGATCATCATCGCCTACAGCCATTGCATCGCGCACGGCATCGATATGACCACAGGCATGAGCCACCAGCGCGATGCGGTAAAGAGCGGCTACCTGACGCTTTATCACTACGATCCGCGCCTGGGAATGGGCGGCGCCAACCAGCCGTTGAAACTCGACTCGCGCAAGCCGACCATGCCGATCGAGAACTTCACCATGAAGGAAGGCCGGTACGCGATGCTGGCGCAGGCCGACCCGGCGCGCGCCAAACATCTGCTCAAATCCGCACAGGCCGACGCCGATGCGCGCTGGCAGCTCTACGAGCAGATCGCCGGCGTGCACCGCAACGTGACCGATGACAACGAACCGGACAGCAGCAGCGGCGATGCAGGTTCCGCAGCCCCCGCTACCAGCACGAAGGAGGTGGAACAATGAGTGCCGATCTGCGCAGCCGCTATCTGGGCCTGGAGCTCAAGAATCCGATCGTGGCCGCCGCTTCACCCATGACCAGCACGATCGAAAGCCTGAAACGGCTGGAAGACGCCGGAATTGCGGCGGTGGTGCTGCCGTCGCTGTTCGAAGAGCAGTTGGAGCACGAGGAGATGGCCACCCACAACCTCATGCTGTCGGGGACGGAAATGTCGCCGGAGGCGAGCGGCTTCTTTCCCGAAATGCAGAACTACAACACCGGTGCGGACAAGTATCTGAAGCTGATCGCCGAGGCGAAGAAGGCGCTGTCGGTGCCGGTGATACCCAGCCTGAACGGCCACACGCCGGGCGGATGGACGCAAATCGCGAAGAGGCTCGAAGATGCCGGCGCGGACGCGATCGAGCTCAACATCTATTTCCTCGCCACCGGCCTCGATGATACGAGCGCGGAAATAGAGAAACGATACGTCGATCTGGTGGCGTCGGTCAGCAGCATCGTCTCCATCCCTGTGGCGGTGAAGGTCTCACCGTATTTCAGCGCCATGGCCAACATGGCCGGGCGGCTTGCGGGCGCCGGGGCATCGGGGCTGGTGCTGTTCAACCGTTTCGTGCAACCCGACATCCTGCTTGAGGAACTCGAGATCGCGCCGCACCTCGTACTGTCCAGTTCCGACGAACTGCGCCTGGCGTTGCGCTGGATAGCCATCCTGCGCGGCCGCGTCAATGCGAGCCTGGCCGCGACCGGGGGCGCGCATACGCCCGAGGATGCGCTGAAACTGCTGCTGGCCGGCGCCGACTGCGTCATGGTCGCGAGCAGCCTGCTGCGCAAGGGGCCCAAACATGTCGCTGCCCTGGTGAGCGGCATCGAGAAATGGATGACCCAGCACGAATACATTTCAGTGGAGCAGATGAAGGGCTCCCTGAGCCAGCAATCCTGCCCGGATCCCGAGGCTTTCGAGCGCACCAATTACATGAAGGCACTGACCTCATACACGAGCGAGTTCGTGTAGGCTATAGTCCGGGGTTGCAAGCCAATCCCCAATTCAACCCAGTAAATCAGGAGAACAAAATGGCGTTAACCATCAACGACGACTGCACATCTTGCGACGCGTGCGTCGAATCCTGCCCTAACAAGGCAATCACCTCCGAAAGCCCGATCTACGTCATCGATCCGGCGAAGTGCACCGAATGCGTGGGCGCGCACGACGAGCCGCAATGCATGGTGGTCTGCCCGGCCGACTGCATCATTCCCAACCCGGAGCACGTCGAGACCAAAGATCAGCTGCTGGCCAAGTACCACGCCATGCACGGCTGAGACCGGCTTCAGGCTTGCTCCTGCACGGCGCGCCAGGCGCGCCGGCGCCGGCATCTTTGTCGTGGAGGGCCTACCCGCCTACATCATGCCGAGCAGCCGCGGCAGCCAGAGCGACATCTGCGGCATGTAGGTGACCATGACCAGGAACACAAGCATGACCAGCAGCCACGGCCAGACGGCAATGGTGAGTTCGGTGATCCCCATCTTGGTGAGGCCGCTGGCGACGTAAAGATTGAGGCCGACCGGCGGGTGGCACATTCCGATTTCCATGTTCACCGTGATCAGTATGCCGAAATGCACCGGATTGATGCCCAGTTTCATCGCCACCGGGAACAGGATGGGCGCGGTGATGAGCACGATGGAAGAAGGCTCCATCACGTTGCCTGCGATCAACAGCAGCAGGTTCACCATCAACAGGAAAGCCACCGGACCCAGTCCGTTGCCTATCATCCAGTCGGCCATGACCTGCGGAATCTGCTCCGACGTCAGCAGATAGGAAAACAGCACGGCGTTGGTGATGATGTAGAGCAGCATCGCGCTCATGTTGGCCGAATCCAGAAGCACTTTCGGCACCTGCTTCAGCCCCATGTCCCGGTACACGAACACCGCGACGAAAAACGCGTAGACCGCGCTCATCGCGGCAGCTTCGGTCGGCGTGAAAATGCCGGAATAGATCCCGCCCAGAACGACGATCACCAGCAGCAGCCCCCACACGCTCTCCCAGAACGTATTCCAGACCTGCAATGCCTCGTGCCGCGCTTCGAATCCGAGGCCGCTCACGAGATCCGCTTTCTTCGCCACCGGATAGGCCGCAAGCAGCCACGCGACCAGCAGCACCACCGCCGCTGAATTTCCGGCTTGCGGCAGAATCAGCAGACTGATCGCGTACAGCAGCAGTGGCGGCACCGCCAGAAACGCGAGGGTGAACACCACGCGCAGCGCAAACCCGCTTTGCGTGAGAAATTTGGCGGCGACCATCCAGACGATGCCGAACAGGACGGCCAGCACGCCGCCGCCTTCCATCTGCCTCAACGCAAGCCATGCGCCCAGCACTGGCGCCGCAATGAAGAACAAGCTCGCCGCCAGTCCGGCAAATGTCGCAATCGTCGCCTGCCCGCCGCTGCGCCCGCCGGCCAGTTGCATCCGCGGATAATCGTTCTTCCACGCGCGGTACCAGGTGAGCAGGCCCAGCATCGAGGCGAGGATCAGACCGGGCACCACACCGGCCATGAACAGCGCGCCGACCGATGTATTGGTGGCGACCGAATACATCACCATGACGATGGATGGCGGGATCAGGATCCCGAGCGCGCCGGAGGTCGTGATGACGCCGGCGCCGAACCGCTTCGGGAAACCGGCCTTGACCATGGCCGGCAGGATGATCGACCCGACCGCCACCACCGTCGCCGGGCTCGAACCTGACACCGCGGCAAACAGCGCACACGCCATGACGCCGGCCAGGCCCAGCCCGCCGTGCCAGTGGCCGACCATGCTGGTGGCGAAATTGATCATGCGCCGCGCCACTCCCCCGTGGGTCAGAAAATTTCCCGCCAGGATGAAAAACGGGATCGCCATGATCTCGAAGCGCTCGATGCCGGTAAAGAGCTTCAGCGCCACCGATTCGATCGGAATGTCGGTCATGGCAAAGAGGAAGGTCAGCACCGTGAGTCCGAGCGAAATCGAGACCGGCATGCCCGTCAGCATGAGCGCGAACAGCAGAAAGAAAATGATGAGCGCGGTCATTTCGTGCTCCCTGGTTCCACATCGCGCGGGTGCAGGTTGTCCTTGAGCGCGTAGGGAACGATATCTTCGTCCTTGACCGGTTCCACGCCTTCCACGTAGCCATGATCGTGGTGGGGCAGTTCGCCTGTCTTCCAAAACGACCAGCTGACCTGCAGGAAGCGGAAGCACATCAGGTAGGAGCCGCTGGGAATCGCCAGAAACGGGATCCACATCGGCAATTCCATGTCGGGCGATACCTGATCCGTATGCCAGATCTCCCAGACGAACTTGGCCCCCAGCGTGCCGATGATTCCGGTAAACAGCGCGCCCGCAAGCAGCCCGAAGATGATGAACCGGGCGCGCATCCGGTCATTCAGCTGGTTGATGAGTACGTCTACCCCGACGTGGATGCCGGTGCGCACGCCGTAGGCGGCACCGAACTTGGCCATCCAAATGAACATGTAGATGCACAGTTCCTGCGCCCAGCTCAGATTGATGGTGAGCAGCCAGTCCTGCAGCGCGGGCCAGGGTATGCCGGAAGCGTAGCGGTGTGCCACCGAAATGAAGATGACCAGCGTTGCCGCGGCCATCATGAACGCGATCAGCCACTCTTCCAGATGGTTGAGCACTTTGTTCAAACCCGCCCCCTCCAAGGACAAGCCGCCGTCGGTCACGCGCGGCGGCGCTGCTTTTCTGACTACAGCGAATTCGGATCGAAGCCGGTTTCCTTGTAGATTTCCTGGATCATTTCCTTGCCGATGGTGGCCTCGTTGTCACGATGCACTTTCAGCATGGCCTTTTTCCAGGCCTTCTTCTCGTCGGCGGTAAGCGTGATGACCTGGATCTTGCCCGACGCTTTCATCTTTTCCATGGCCTCGTCGTTCTGCTTCTGCGCGATGTCGTTGGTGAACGCCGTGGCCTCCTTCATCGCGCCTTCCAGGATGCCGCGGACGTCGGCCGGCAGCCCTTCCCAGAACTTCTTGTTGACGATCACCGCATACTCGACGACGCCATGATTTGACATGGTCAGGTACTTCTGCACTTCGTGCATTTTCTGCGTATAGATATTCGACGGCGTGTTCTCGTTGCCGTCCACGACCCCGGTCTGCAGCGCCTGATACACCTCCGAGAAAGCCATCACCTGCGGCGTTGCGCCAAGCGCACGCATGGAGCCGTCGAGCACCTTCGACGACTGGATGCGCAGCTTCTGCCCGCGGAAGTCTGCCGGCGTCCTGAGCGGCTTGTTCGAACTCATCTGCTTGAAACCGTTGTCCCAGTAGGCGAGACCGATGATGCCCTTGCTGTCGAGCTTCTTGAACAGTTGCTGGCCGATCTTGCCCTGGGTCACATTGTGCAGATCCTTGGCGTCGTCGAAGATGTAAGGCAGGTCGAACACTTCGAATTCGCGCGCGCCCAGCGGGCCGAACTTCGATACCGAAGGCGCGAGCATCTGCACGTTCCCGAGCTGCAGCATCTGCATCTCCTCGCCGTCCTTGAACAACTGACTGTTCGGATAGACCTCTACCTTGACCCGGCCCTTGGTGCGGGTTTCGCAGAGTTCCTTGAACTTCAGGGCCCCTTTGCCTTTGGGCGTGTCTTCGGCGACGACGTGGCTGAACTTGATGACGATGGGCTGCTGCGCATGCGCGGCACCGACCGACAGGGCTGCTACCAGAGCTGCAAATACGAGCTTGCTTTTCAGTATCATGGAATTGCTCCTCGGGTTATCCGGGCGGGTTGTCCCGCCTCATCAGTTTTCTGGCATAGAGCGGATTAGTCTATCCCTCCTTCGCGCAAACCGGCAAGGAGCCATTGTGGCAAGCGTTGCGCTAGATCAAGAAAAGCCAATTGAAATGCCCGCGCACCTCCTGCAGCCATGCCACCTATTCGACGATCTCGGCGATGACCTCGCGCTTCTTCTTCACCCACGGAAGCATGGGCAGAATCAACAAGGCCAGGACCAGAACGACGACGGCAAGGGAAATCGGCCGGGTAACGAAAATGGCCGCACTGCCGTTGGCCATGATCAGCGACTGGCGCAGAGCGTTTTCCATCATGGGCCCCAATACCATGGCCAGCACCAGCGGCGCCGCTTCGTAGTCGAATTTCTTCATCAGATAACCGACCCCGCCGAAGAACAGCATCAGGCCGATCTCGCCGACGCTGTTGTTCAGGCTGAATGCGCCTATGAGGCAGAAGAGCAGAATCAGCGGAAACAGATATTCGTAAGGGATCTTCAATATCTTTACCCACACCCCGATAAGTGGCAGGTTCAATACCAGGAGCATGATGTTGCCGATATACATGCTGGTGACTACGCCCCAGAACAGGTCGGGATGTTCCTTTATCAGCATCGGACCCGGCTGCATGCCGTATATGGTCAGCGCGCCCAGAAGCATCGCCATCACCGCATTGGCGGGAATGCCCAAAGTCAACAAGGGTATGAATGCGCCTCCTGCTGCGGCGTTGTTCGCAGCTTCCGGACCCGCCACGCCCGCGATGACACCGGTACCGAATTTTTCCGGATCGGCCGAAAGCTTCTTTTCCACGCCATAGGAGACGAAGGACGAAATCACCGCCCCGCCCCCCGGAAGGATGCCGAGAAAAAAGCCGATCACCGAACCGCGCGCGATCGGCCAGGCGCTGTCGCGCCAATCCTGCCGATTCGGCAGGAGTCCCTTGATCTTGGTCTCGAAGACCTCGCGCTCGAGCTTGCTCTCCAGATTGAGCAGCACCTCGGAAATTCCGAACAGTCCCATGACCACGGGAACGAGCCCGACGCCGTCCATGAGGAAATAGATGTCGAAGGTGAAGCGCGGCGTGGCGGTCATGATGTCCATGCCGATCAGCCCCAGAAAAAGACCGAAGGCTGCCATCAGCAAGGCCTTCGGCATCGAACTGCCGGCAAGAAAGGTGACGATGACCAGACCGAGCAGCATCAGGCTGAAATATTCCGGCGGACCGAACTTCAGCGCCACGTCGGCGAGCATGGGTGCAAGCAGCATCAGTCCGAGGATCGACAAGGTGCCGGCGATGAAGGAGCCGAACGCCGCGATGCCGAGGGCAGCTCCGGCCCGGCCCTTGCGCGCCATCTGGTAGCCGTCGAGGCAGGTGATGACCGACGCCGCCTCCCCCGGGATATTCACCAGAATGGAAGTCGTGGAACCACCGTACATCGCACCGTAATAAATGCCGGAGAGCATGATGACCGCCGACACCGGCGACAGATGGAAGGTCGTCGGCAGGAGGAGCGACATGGCGGCGACAGGTCCAAGGCCCGGGAGCACGCCCATGCCGGCTGCAGCGCCACCTGAAAGCCGAGCATGACGTTGGCGACGATGTCCATCGTCAGAACCCGAGGAACCCGGCGGGGAGTTGCGCTTCCAGCCACAGGTGGAACACGGCATAGGAACCGAGGGTGGCGCCGGTGGCGCCGGCCAGCACCTTGCCCCAGCCCAGAGGCTCCATCACCCGCAGCAGAAACGCGGTGAGCAGGAAGGTGTCGAGAATGAAACCGGGGGTGCTGAGCAGAATGGCGTAGACCACCAGCGACGCCATCACGATCGGCACCGCGAGCCATCTCTTGTTCGCCCACAGGCTTTTCAGCGTGTCCTTCTTTTTCGGAATTTGCTGAATAAACACCACCAGGGCGAGGCACGCCATGGCTGCGCCCGACACGAAGGGAAGGAATCCCGGGCCGGGCGAAGAGGCCGTACCCAGGTTGTACTTGCGCGAAAAGAACGCGATGGCCAGTCCGATAAGCAGCCAGATCAGGCTGGAGCGCTGGTCATTGTTCTTCACTTCATTGCCGATCCGGCAAGATTGCCGCCGGCAATTTCATCCTTGACGCCGGTGACCGGGTTCAAGCGCGCAGTTCCTTCGAATTATTTCTTGTAAAGCCCCAGGCCCAAAGACTTGATGAGTTCTCCGGTTTCGGCGTAATCCTTGTTGACCAGCTTGGTCAGCGCGTCGCTGCCCAGATAGGCCGGCGGCATGTCGAACTTGTCCATCACGTCGAGAAATATCTTCGACTCCATCGCCTGTGCGAACGCGTTCTGCAGTTTTTCCACCGCCGGCTTCGGCATGCCTGCCGGCCCCATCACGCTCAATGCCGAGTGGACTGCGAACGGGTAGCCTTTTTCCTTGAGTGTCGGGACGTTGGGAAACGCCTTCAGCCGCTGGTCGGTCCATACGACCAGCAGGCGCAAGGACCCCGCGGTTACGTGCTCCTTCCACTCGGTCGATTGCGACAGCGCCTGCACATGCCCGCCCAGCAACGCGGTGACCGCCTGCAGGCCGCCCGGAAACGGCACGTGATTCCATTCGATCTTCTCCTTCTGCGCCATGTATTCCATGGCGATGTGCTGCCCGGTGCCCAATCCCGACGTCGCGTAGTTGACTTTCTTAGGGTTCTTCTTGGCGAAATCGATGAACTCTTCGAAGGTTTTCCATGGGGCATCCGCGCGCACCACCAGACCGTATTGATACAGGCCATACTGCATGATGAAGCTGAAATCCTTCAGCGGATCGTAAGGCACCGCCTGCAAGTGCGGAATGCGGCAGAAATTGGCCGTGGGCGCATTGAAAATCGTGTAGCCGTCGGCCTTCTCCGCTTTTACCCTGCCCAGCACCAGCGTTCCGGCGGCTCCCGCTACATTGCTGACCACAATGGGTTGTTTCAGGATCTTGGCAGCCTCGGAGGCCAGTGCGCGCATCGAGAGGTCGGTGGAGCCGCCCGCCGGATAGCCTACGAGAAGGTTAATTGGCTTGGTGGGATAGTCCTGCGCGCAAGCCATGCCAGAGAGAAACAGGCAGGCAAGCAGCGCCCTGATTAATGTTCTTTTCACGGTCCTCACTCCTCAAGATCAGAATATTTCCAGCCGGAACGTGACCAGTTCCTGCCCGTCGGGCCAATTGGGGATCTAAACTGATGTCGATCCTCTGACATCCCCAAATCCACCCCTGGAGAGCCTCTGCGGGCTCGTGTCACATCCATCATTCGGAGGAAAGTTTGGCAGTGCATGCGCTACTGCGCAAACTTGTCTCAGCCTTAAGTTCCAAGTATCAGGGAAATATACAGGGTATTTTGAAAAATGTGCAGGCGTTACGATCTCTCCTGTCGCGCGATTTCCTGTCTCTGCAGCCAGTCTTCGGTCCTTATCGGATTATCGGCATGAGATCGGGCAGGGAATTAACAGGGAAAGCAGAACGTCTTATTCCGCGCTCAGACGCTTGTTCATCAACGCGTCGAATTCTTCCGCGGGCACGGGTCTGGAGAACAGGTAGCCTTGGGCGTAGTCACAGCCGGCGCTTTGCAGCAATTCACGCTGCAGTTCTGTCTCCACGCCTTCGGCGATGACTTTCCGCCAAAGCTTATGCGCCATGACAATAATTGCCTCGCAAAGCGCCAGGTCATCAGAGTTGGGTGTCAGGTTGCGGACGAAGGACTGGTCGATCTTCAGATAATCAATATCGAAGGTCTTGATATAGGATAGCGACGAGTAGCCGGTGCCAAAATCGTCTATCGCCACCTGCATTCCCGCGTCGCGCAAAGCGAGCAGTTTGGCGTTGACCGCGGGGTTGACCTCCATCAGCAACCCTTCGGTAAGTTCCACGACGACGCATTGTCCGCTCAACCCGAGTTGCCTCAAATGCTCGAACCAATCGGCGGGAGAATAGTTTTCGTCCTTGAACTGGACCGGGGAAACGTTAACGCTAATCTGAAAATCAGCGTTGTGCGATGCGCGCCACACCTTGGCCTGTTTCGCCGCTTCCTTGAACACCCAGTCCCCGATGCTGGTGATCATGCCGGTCTCTTCTGCGACTGGTATGAATGCCATCGGGCTGATCATGCCCTGCGTCGGATGTTGCCACCGGATCAGCGCTTCGGCTTTATGTATTGCGCCGGTCTGTAGTTCCACTATCGGTTGATAATAAATCTGAAACTGCTGCTCAAGGAGCGCACTGCGCATATCGCTGGTAAGCCTCTTGCGCAATTGCGCTGCTTCCTGCATGGACGCGGTGAAATAGCTGTAGCGATTTCGCCCCAGCGCCTTGGTGGCGTACATCGCCTGATCGGCGTTCCTGAACAAGTCTTCTATTTCCGTTGCATCGGTTGGGTAGAGCGTGATGCCGATGCTGGCAGAAATATAGACCACCTCTTCGCCGAGCAGAAACGGTGCCGCGAGCTTCTGCAGGATCTCCTGCGCCACTCTTTCGACGCTGCTGGTATCCTCCAATTCGCACAGGACAATGGTAAATTCATCCCCGCCCAGTCGGGCGACGGTGTCGGTACCCCGCACGCAACTGCACATGCGCTGCGCGGCCTCCTTGAGCAGGATGTCGCCCATTTCATGTCCAAGCGTATCGTTGACATCCTTGAATTCATCCAAATCAAGAAACAGCAAGGCCAGGCTCATTCCCGTGCGATGCGACTTCTTGATGGCCTGCTTCAGCCGGTCAAGCAGCATGCGGCGATTGGGAAGCTGGGTCAAAGCGTCAAAATTCGCGTGGCGCCAGATCAGTTCTTCGGATTCCTTCTTTTGCGTAATGTCGGAGAACAACGCGACGCGCCGGGTCACCGTTCCATCGGCATCGAAAATGGTGTTGATGGTGAGATATGCGGCATACGCCGCGCCATTCTTGTGGCGGTTCCAGATCTCGCCTTGCCAGTGGCCCGTACTCTTGATATCCCGCCACATCGCCTCATAGAAGGCCTGGTTGTGGCGGCCCGATTTGAGGATTCTTGGATCACGACCGATGATTTCGTCCGGCCCATATCCGGTCGTTTGCGTGAAGGCGGGATTGACCGAAACAATTACATTTTCCGCGTCGGCGATAGCCATGGCTTCGCTGCTGTGCTGATACACCATTGCTGCAAGCCTCAAGGATTCTTCGGCTTGCCTGCGTGCACTGATGTCGGCGTGGGTGCCGATCATGCGAAGCGGCTGGCCATCGGGCAAGCGGCTGACGATGATTCCGCGGTCGAGAACCCATTTCCAGCTGCCGTCCTTGCAGAACAGTCGATGCTCGCTGACGTAGGTGCGATTCTTGCCTTCAAAATAAGCCTGAAGGTCCGCCATCACTCGACTCTTGTCGTCCGGATGAACGCGCTTTTCCCATTCCTCGAGATCGCTGCCTATCTCGCCCTCGGCATACCCCAGCATTTCCTTCCAGCGCGTGGAAAAGAGGACCTTGCGCCCCGGCACATCCCAATCCCACACACCCTCGTCGGCGCCTTCCAGCGCGAATTTCCAGCGTTCCTCGCTTTCCCGCAATGCCTCTACCGCTCGCCTGTAGTCCCGGCGATCTTGCGCTTCCTTGATTTCCCGCGTCACGGCCGCCGGGAGCCGCGTCAGGTTGTCTTTCATCACGTAGTCATGAGCACCTGCACGCATCAGCTCTACCGCTGTCACTTCACCGATCGCGCCTGAAACAACGATGAAAGGAATATCTACACCAGTCTCCTGCAGCAGCCCCAGCGCCTGGCGGGCATTGAACCGCGGCAATCTAAAATCCGACAGGACGATATCCCAGGGCTGCTTTGCCAGAGCGGCGCGCATCTCTTCGGCGTTTTCGACGCGCTCCTGCAGCACTTCAAGACCCGCTTGGCGCAACTCCCCTGAGATCAAATCGGCGTCGTCGGCAGAGTCTTCAACGATCAGGACTGAAAGAGTCATGGCACAAGGTCTTCGGGTCTATGGAATTTAATCGTTTTCACATCATACGCTTACCTGGATGCCTTGCAGAAATTGACAATACGACCGTAACAGACCAGTAACAGACCAGCACCTGGAGCTCGCCGCCACGCCGTTGCGCGCAGCGGTAATCGCTGCGCACCAGCCGGATCTGGCGACACACGAACGAGCCCATGCAGACGAGGCCGCCGGTCGCATCGGCGACTTTTCCCACGCCGGCCACCGCGTTGAGGGCGCAATCTATCGCACAAACGAAAAACCGCCCGAAGGCGGCTTTTTCTTTGCTACAACTACAAGATTTCTAGGTGAAATTTGGTAGGCCCGATTGGATTCGAACCAACTACCCCGTCCATGTCAAGGACGTGCTCTAACCAGATGAGCTACGGGCCTACTGTGCGAAGCGCGGATTGTACATGAGGCGTGAAGATTTTCCAACGCACTACCGCGCGCGGGCTCCAGCCCGATTCTTCAGGACGCATGCAAGCAAAATCTGCTCCGGTCACCGCGTTCAACCGCCCCTACCCGGCCCAGGCTCGCGATTTCGAATCGTACTGATACGGCTTCGATTTGAACAATACTTCCTGGCAGGTGAGCGTATATTCTGCCCCGGCCGGCTTGTACGCATAGGGCTGGCCGTTGGGACACTTGGCCAGCGTCGGAATGTACTTGGGCGCCAGCTTGTCCAGCGCGTCAGGCAGATTGCCGGTCTCGCGCTTGAAACCAGAGAGCGCCGCGATGATGGCGCCGCCGCGTCCTTCGACCGTGCTCGCGTTCTGCTGGCCGCTGGTATAGAAATCCAGCGCAACATAGGCGCAGACGAGGATCACTACCAGCACAACCATCGCGATGACACGCGCGGAACCAGCGGCTGTCTTGGACGACTTCAACTCCTGCATAGCATTCTCCCAAGAATAGTGTACGTTGCGGGTACGTTCTGTTCCCGCAAGTTTAGCGCGGACTCAGCATTTCCGCAGCATGTTTGCGCGTGGTTGAGGTGATTTCGGTGCCGCCCAGCATGCGCGCCACCTCCTCGATCCGCGCTTTGCGGTCGAGCACCGAGACCGTGGTCTTCACCCCGCCCGCTGAGCCAGACTTGCTGACCGACCATTGTTGCTCGGCCTGCGCCGCAACCTGGGGCAGATGGGTCACGCACAGCACCTGTCGTTCCTGCCCCAAGGTCTTCAGCTGGCGGCCGACGATCTCGGCCACTCCCCCGCCTATGCCGGCGTCCACTTCGTCGAAAATAAGCGTCGGCACCAGAGCCGCCTTGCTGGTGATGACCTGGATCGCAAGGCTGATGCGCGACAGTTCGCCCCCTGAAGCCACTTTGGCCAGGGAGCGCGGTTCGACACCTGGGTTGGAGGCGACCAGAAACTCCACCAGCTCCGCGCCGTGCGCGCTGCCTTCGGGCGGATAGGGATTGAGCCCGACGGCGAATTTTCCCCCGGCCATGGCCAGCTGCTGCATCGCCTGGGTGACTTCCTTGCCCAGCTTGGCGGCGGCCTTCTTCCTTCCCGCGC
>JAPLRD010000012.1:33099-36072 GCA_026399375.1 Pseudomonadota bacterium | reverse complement strand
AATACCCCGTGCGCGCCAGTTGCTCCTGCTTCACCAGGCCCTCCAAATCGGAGGCGACCTCAAGCTCGGCGAGGCGCTCCTGCAGCTGCCGCAAATGCTCGGGAAGATCTTGCGGAGGCAGGCGGAATTTGCGCGCGCTGCCATGAATGGCCTCCATGCGTGCCTCGACCGCGGCGAGCCGCTGCGGATCCAGCTCGAGGCGGTCCGCGTAATGGCGCAGTGCGTAGACCGCCTCCTGCACCTGCGCCTCGCCCGAGCGTATGAGCTCGAGCGATTCGCGCAGGCGTGCATCGTAATCAAGCAGCGCTTCCAGCCGCGCGCCGGCGCCGGAAAGCAGCGGCAGGCAGGCGGTGTCGGCCTCGGACAGCGCATCGAGCGTCGTCTGCACCCCCTCGATCAGGCCGGCCGCATGCGCAAGACGGGTGTGCTCCGCCTGCACCGCCTCCCACTCGTCCGGCTGCAGGGCCAGTTGTTCGAGCTCGCGCACCTGCCACTGCAACTGCTCGCGTTCGGCATTGCGCTGCGCCGCGTGGGTTTCGTATTCGGTTCGCGCCTGCGCCAGCTTCTGCCACTGCCGGTACGCCGCCGCCACCTGCGCCGCCAGCGGCGCGAGACCCGCGTGCGCGTCGAGCAAGCCACGCTGTGCGTCCGGCTTGAGCAGGGACTGGTGCGCATGCTGGCCATGGATGTCCAGCAACCATTCCCCTGCCTCGCGCAACTGGCTCTGCGTAGCCGGTCGGCCATTGACGAAGGCGCGGGAGCGGCCGTTCTTGTCTATAACGCGTCGCAGCAGCACCAGGCCGGGATCGCCCTCCAGTTCGGCCGCGCGCAGCCATTCGACGAGCCCGGGCAGCGCCTGCACGTCGAACTCGGCGCTGATGTCGGCGCGCTCGCAGCCCGCGCGCACGGCGCTCGCTTCGCCGCGCTCGCCCAATGCCAGCGCAAGGGCGTCGATGAGGATGGATTTGCCGGCGCCGGTTTCACCGGTAAGCACGGTGAAGCCAGGGGCGAATTCGAGTTCCAGCGAATCGACGATCACGAAGTCGCGGATACTGAGCGTCCGCAGCATACCTACATTTCGCTCCAGTGCAGCTTCTCCCGCAGCATGGCATAGTAGCTGTAGCCGGGCGGGTGGACAAAGCGTATGGAGTGCGCCGCACGGCGCACGATCAACTTGTCGTCGATAGCCATTTCGGAGTGCGGCTGGCCGTCTATATGCAGGCTTGCGCCGTCGGCGCGCCGCTTGATGGTAATCTCGATCACGCACTGGTCGCTCACGGTAATCGGGCGATTGGAAAGCGTGTGCGGGCAGACCGGGACCAGCGCGATGCCGGGCACGTTGGGCTGCAGAATCGGGCCGTTGGAGGAGAGCGCGTATGCGGTGGACCCGGTGGGCGTGGCCACGATGATGCCGTCCGAGCGCAGGTCGTAGACGAACTGGCCGTCGATGTGGACCAGGAATTCGATCATGCGCCCGGTGGCGCCCTTGTTGACGACGATGTCATTGAGCGCCTGCGTGCTGAAAATCTCCTTTTCGCCGCGCATCACGCGCGCCTCGAGCATGGTGCGCTCGCCGATAGTGTACTGGCCGGACATGAGCAAACCGATGGTTTCGCGCATCTGCGAAAACGCGATGTCGGTCATGAATCCGAGGCGCCCCTGATTGACGCCGACCAGCGGCACGCCGTAGGCCGCTAGGTTGCGCGCGGCCGAGAGCATGCTGCCGTCCCCCCCGAGCACGATCGCAAGGTCTGCCTGTGCACCTATGGCCGTGTAATCGGCGATGGGAACGCCGTTTTGGCCGATATTGGCCGCGGTTTCCTTTTCGATCAGCACGGCACAACCGAGTTGCTTCAGCTGGCTCGCCAAACCGAGCAGCGACTCCGCAATTTCGGCGGTGTTGTAGCGGCCGATCACGGCGACGGTTTTGAAGGCAGGAGACATCACGTTGAAATTAAACCACATCGCCCCCATCTCGTGTTGATGGAGGTGCGGAATTTTTCTGTAGAATGCGGCCATGCTTGATCGACGCGCAAAGATATTGCTGAAGACCCTGGTGGAGCGCTACATCGCTGAAGGCCAGCCTGTCGGCTCGCGCGCCCTGTCGCGCTTTTCCGGCCTGGATCTGTCGCCGGCGACCATCCGCAACATCATGTCCGACCTGGAGGAACTGGGCTTCATCTCCAGTCCGCACACGTCCGCCGGGCGCATCCCGACGCCGCGAGGCTACCGCGTGTTCGTCGACACCCTGCTCACCATCAAGCCGCTGGAGCAGGTGGAACTCTCCCAGATCGAAGGCAACCTGCATCCGGACAATCCGCAGCGCCTGATCAGCTCGGCCTCGAACCTCCTGTCGCAGCTGTCGCATTTTGCCGGCGTGGTCGCCTCGCCGCGGCGCAAGAGCACCGCCTTCCGCCACATCGAATTCCTCTCGCTGTCGGAAAAGCGCATTTTGCTCATCCTGGTCACACAGGACGGGAACGTGCAGAACCGCATCCTGTTCACGGAAAAGACCTACACCCCGGCGCAGCTCACCATGGCGGCCAATTTCCTCAACCAGAACTACGCCGGCGCGAGCTTCGATGAAATCCGCCTGCGGGTGCAGGAGGAATTGAAGCAGTTGCATCAGGACATGACCACGCTCATGACGGCGGCGCTGGATGCGGGCGACCAGGTGCTGAACGAAACCAACGACAACTACGTCATATCGGGCGAAAAGAACCTGCTCGATTCGGCCGATCTCGCCTCCAACATGACCCGTCTGCGGGAACTGTTCGAACTATTCGAGAAAAAGACCATGTTCGTGCAGATTCTCGACATGAGCACGCGCGCGCAGGGCGTGCAGATTTTCATCGGCGGCGAATCCGGCGCATCGATGCTGGACGAGTGCAGCGTGGTCACCGCGCCCTACACGGTGGACGGACAGATCGTCGGCACGGTGGGCGTGATCGGGCCGACGCGCATGGCCTACGA
>JAPLRD010000012.1:26412-33041 GCA_026399375.1 Pseudomonadota bacterium | reverse complement strand
TCGAGCGCGCTTTCCTCCAATAGCTGATCGCCCCTTTTCGCAATGCATCCCAATCACGCCGTGGTCGAGAAGTTCTATTCCTGCTTCGCCGTGCGCGACTGGGCCGGCATGGCCGCCTGCTACCACCCGGAGGCCGAATTCTCCGACCCGGTGTTCACCCGTCTCAAAGGCCGGGAAGTAAGCGACATGTGGGAAATGCTGTGCAAGCGCGGCAAGGACCTCGAGATCGAATTCCGCGTGCTGCGGGCCGGCGACGGCGGCGCCGCCGTCCACTGGGACGCGCGCTACACCTTCAGCGGCACCGGGCGCAGGGTACTCAACAGCATCGACGCCGAATTCGAGTTGCGCGATGGCATGATCGTGCGCCACCGGGACCGGTTCGACCTGTGGCGCTGGACGCGCATGGCGCTCGGCCTCAAAGGCGTGCTCCTGGGATGGCTGCCTGCGGTCCAGAACGCGGTGCGAGCGCAAGCAGCACGCAGCCTGGCCGAATTCCGCGCCAGAAAAACGCCGGCCTGAGCATGCGTTTTCTCGCCGAACCGGATTTCAAGCACGGAACGCCTGCGCGCACCGCGGTCCTGCTGCTCAACCTGGGCACGCCGGACGCGCCGACGGCAAAGGCCGTGCGCCGCTATCTGAAGGAATTCCTGTCCGATCCGCGCGTTGTGGAAATTCCCAAGCCCGTCTGGTGGCTGATACTCAACGGTATCATCCTCAACGTTCGCCCGGCCAAGTCGGCGGCGAAATACGCGCAGATCTGGGACAAGGACGGCTCCCCGCTCAAGGTGCATACGGAGCGCCAGACGAAACTCCTGCGCGGCTTGCTGGGCGAGCAGGGCCAGGCCGAGTTGATCGTGGACTACGCGATGCGCTACGGCAATCCTTCGATTGCTTCGGTACTGGCCCGGTTGAAGGAGCAGCACTGCGAGCGCATTCTCGTCCTGCCGCTTTACCCGCAATACGCCGCCAGCACCACCGCGACCGCCTTCGACGCGATTTCCGAATTTTTGAGCAAGACGCGCAACGTTCCGGAATTGCGCCTGGTAAAGCACTTCCACGACCATCCGGGCTACATCGAGGCGCTGGCCGAGGGCGTACGCAAGCACTGGGCGCAGCACGGCCGGCCCGACCGCCTGCTGATGAGCTTTCACGGCCTGCCGCGCTACACCCTGGACCGCGGCGACCCCTACCACTGCGAATGTCAGAAGACCGCCCGCCTGCTGGCCGAGGCGCTGGCGCTGACGCCCGAACAATATCAACTCAGCTTCCAGTCGCGCTTCGGCCGGGCCGAGTGGCTGCAGCCCTATACCGCGGCGACACTCGCCAAATGGGGCAAGGAGGGCTTGCGCCGCGTCGATGTCGTCTGCCCCGGCTTCCCCGCCGACTGCCTGGAGACGCTGGAGGAAATCGGCATCGAAGGCAAAGCCGAGTTTCTGAATTCGGGCGGGAAGGAGTTCCACTCGATTGCCTGCCTGAACGAGAGCGACACCTGGATCGAGGCGCTGGCGCAAATCACGCTGACGCATTTGCAGGGCTGGGAAACCGCCGGCCCTGTCCAGGGGGCGCTGCAGCAGTCGAGACAACGGGCTATTGCCTTGGGCGCCGGCCAATAGAAGGAATTGTCGAAATTGCCCCCGAAATAGAGGGACACGAGGGGGGTCATCCCTTCGATTCATAGCAAGCTTCGGTCTTTTTTCTGCACCTCCGGCGGGCACCGGCACCCGGAACCGCGTAGCGAAGCAGTTTGTCCGCCACCCCCCCTTGAAATTCCGCGACTTGTCCCCAATTGATCTGGGGTTAATAAATTAGACAGAGATAAGCAATGGCGGATCAAGAACCTAACGATTCTCAGGGAACGCCCGAAGGCGATGTCGGCGCGGCTGCGCCGCCGGCAGGCAGTCTGGAAGAGCAACTGCGCCAGGCGGAGCAAAAATCACAGGAGCACCATGATGCCTGGCTGCGCGCCAAGGCGGAGACCGAAAATCTGCGCAAGCGCGCACAGTCCGACATCGCCAGCGCCCACAAGTATGCCGTCGACAACATGGCGGAATCGCTGCTGCCCATCCGGGACAGTCTGGAAGCCTCGCTCGCGATCGAAAACGCGACCCTGGAAAGCCTGAAAAGCGGGGTGGAACTGACCCTGAAGCAGCTGAATTCCGTGTTCGACAAGGCGAACCTCAGGGAAATCAACCCGGTCGGCGAAAAATTCGACCCGCACCGGCATCAGGCCATGACCATGGTGCCCCACGCGGGAGAACCCAACCACGTGGTGAACGTGATGCAGAAGGGCTACCTGCTGCACGATCGCGTCATCCGTCCGGCCCTGGTCACGGTTTCAAAGGCGATGGACGCTTGAAGCGCGCGGAATCAACCCCACATTCCTGACAAGTTCATTACATTCATCGAGGAACAGCATTATGGCTAAGATCATCGGCATCGACCTGGGAACGACCAATTCCTGCGTCGCCATCATGGAAGGCGGCCAGACCAAGGTCATCGAAAACTCCGAGGGCGCGCGCACCACGCCGTCCATCGTCGCCTACCAGGAGGACGGCGAGGTCCTGTGCGGCGCCTCGGCCAAGCGCCAGGCGGTGACCAACGCCAAAAACACCCTGTACGCGGTCAAGCGCCTGATCGGCCGCCGCTTCGAGGAAAAAGAGGTGCAGAAAGACCTCGACCTCATGCCCTACAGGATCGTAAAGCACGACAACGGCGACGCTTGGGTCGAAATCCGGGGCAAGAAGATTGCACCGCAGGAAGTCTCGGCCCAGGTGCTGCTGAAAATGAAAAAGACCGCCGAGGACTACCTCGGCGAGCCCGTGACCGAGGCCGTGATTACGGTCCCGGCCTATTTCAACGACAGCCAGCGCCAGGCCACCAAGGACGCCGGCCGCATCGCCGGCCTGGAAGTCAAGCGCATCATCAACGAACCGACCGCGGCAGCGCTCGCCTTCGGCGTGGACAAGCAGGGCGGCGACCGCAAGATCGCGGTGTATGACCTGGGCGGCGGCACGTTCGACATCTCCATCATCGAGATCGCGGACGTCGACGGCGAGAAGCAGTTCGAAGTCCTGTCCACCAACGGCGACACCTTCCTCGGCGGCGAGGATTTCGACCAGCGGATCATGGATTACCTGTGCGACGAGTTCAAGCGCGACCAGGGCATCGACCTGAGGAAGGACGTGCTCGCCTTGCAGCGGCTGAAAGAAGCGGCCGAGAAAGGCAAGATCGAATTGTCGTCTTCACAGCAGACTGAAATCAATCTGGCCTATATCACGGCCGACGCGAGCGGGCCCAAGCACCTGTCGATCAAGCTCACCCGGGCAAAGCTCGAGAGCCTGGTGGACGAGTTGATCGAGAAGACTGCCGCGCCCTGCCTGATGGCGATCAAGGACTCCGGCATCAAGGTGACCGACATCAGCGACGTTATCTTGGTAGGCGGCATGACGCGCATGCCCAAGGTGCAGGACAAGGTCAAGGAAATCTTCGGCAAGGAACCGCGCAAGGACGTGAATCCGGACGAGGCCGTGGCGGCCGGTGCGGCGATCCAGGCTTCGGTGCTTTCGGGCGAAAGGAAGGACGTTCTGCTGCTCGATGTCACCCCGTTGTCGCTGGGTATCGAAACGCTGGGCGGGGTGATGACCAAGCTCATCCAGAAGAACACGACCATACCGACCAAGGCGCAGCAGGTGTTCTCCACCGCCGACGACAATCAGACGGCGGTGACCATCCACGTATTGCAGGGTGAGCGCGACGTCGCCTCCGGCAACAAGAGCCTGGGACAGTTCAACCTTACTGATATCCCGCCGTCGCCGCGCGGAATGCCGCAGATCGAGGTCGCCTTCGACATCGACGCCAACGGCATCCTGCATGTGTCGGCGAAGGACAAGGCCACGGGCAAGGAGAACAAGATCAAGATCCAGGCTTCGAGCGGGCTGAACGAGGCGGAAATCGAAAAGATGGTGAAAGACGCAGAGGCCCACGCCGAAGAAGACAAGAAGGCGCTGGAAGTGGTCAACGCGCGCAATCAGTGCGAAGCTCTCGTGCATTCGGTCAAGAAATCGCTCACCGAGTACGGCGATAAGCTGGATGCGGGCGAGAAGGAAAAGATCGAGGCCGCGATCAAGGAAGCCGAGGCGGTGCTCAAGTCGGAAGACAAGGCCGCCATCGACGCGAAGTCGGAGGCGCTTGCGCAGGCAGCGCAGAAACTCGGCGAGAAAATGTACGCCGATGCGCAGGCCGCCGGCGAAAAAGCCGCTCCGGGCGAGAAGAAGGAGGCCAAGGCGGATGAAGGCGATGTGGTCGACGCCGAGTACACCGAGGTAAAGGACGGCAAGAAATAAGGCGCGAACGACAAGGCGGCGCGGGGCGAGGAGTGGTACCCTCGCCCCTTTTGCCATTGCATCCCGGCATTCAATCCCTCACGCGTCACAGAATTTATGGCTAAACGCGACTATTACGAAACACTGGGCGTCAATCGCGACGCAGACGAAGAAGCGCTCAAGAAGGCCTATCGCAAGCTGGCGATGAAATACCATCCGGACCGCAATCCGGAGGACAAGGGCAAGAGCGCGGAGGAGAAATTCAAGGAGGCCAAGGAAGCCTACGAAGTGCTCTCCGACGGCGACAAGCGCGCCGCCTACGACCGCTACGGCCATGCGGGGGTCGACCCGTCCGCAGCCGCCGGCGCCCAGGGAGCCGGATTCTCCAATTTCGCCGATGCCTTCGGCGACATCTTCGGCGACATCTTCGGCCAGGGTCGCGGCGGCCGGTCGAACGTCTATCGCGGCGCCGACCTGCGCTACAACCTTGAGATCACGCTGGAGGCGGCGGCGCACGGCACGGAAACGAAGATCCGCATTCCGACCATGGACGAATGCACCGGTTGCCATGGCTCCGGCGCGAAACCCGGCACCCAGCCCAAGACTTGCCCCACCTGCAACGGTCAGGGCCAGGTGCGCATGCAACAGGGATTTTTCTCGATTCAGCAGGCCTGTCCCAAGTGCCACGGCACGGGCAAGGTCATTTCCGATCCCTGCGCCAGTTGTCAGGGCGCGGGTCGCGTGAAGCAGCACAAGACGCTGTCGGTCAAGATTCCGGCGGGCGTGGACGAGGGCGACCGCATACGCTTGGGCGGAGAAGGCGAGGCCGGCCTGAATGGCGGGCCGCCCGGCGACCTTTACGTGCAATTGCACCTCAAACCGCATGCGGTGTTCCAGCGCGACCACGACGACCTGCACTGCGAAATGCCGATCAGCTTCACCATTGCCGCGCTCGGCGGCGAAATCGAGATTCCCACGCTCTCAGGCTCGGCGCGGATCAAGATTCCGCCCGAAACGCAGAGCGGGAAGATATTCCGCCTGCGCGGCAAGGGCATCAAGGGCGTGCGCAGCCACACGCACGGCGACCTCCAGTGCCACATGGTGGTGGAGACTCCGGTGAACCTGACCGAAAAGCAGAAGGAACTCCTGCGAGAGCTGGAAACGATCAACCTGAAAGACTCGGACCGCCACAATCCGAGGGCCAAGTCCTGGATGGACAAGGTGAAGGAGTTTTTCGCGGATTAGCGGTTAAGCTGCAGGCGCGGCTCAAGAATCAGGCGCGGCGCCAGCTGGTCCCCTGCGCCGAATCTTCGAGCACAATGCCGGCGGCCAGGAGTTCCTGCCGGATGCGGTCGGCTTCGGCATAGTCCTTCGTTTTCTTGGCAGCAGCGCGCTGCGCGATCAGCGCGTCAATGCGCTCGGCGCCGAATGGGGCGGTGCCCGAGGATTCTTTTTCTGACCGGGCAAGATCTTCCGCCGCCGAAACCGCCCCATCCTGCCGCCCCTGAAGGAAAGCAGCGGCATCGCGTTGCAATAGTCCGATAACACCACCCAGCGCGCGCAGGAGCGCGGCTTTCGCTGCGCCACCGCCCCTGTTGACTTCACTCGCCAGTTCGAACAGGACCGCAACCGCCTCCGGCGTATTGAAATCGTCGTCCATCGCCGACCGGAATCGCGCCGCGTAGTCGTCGTTCCAGTCAACCACGCCGTCACCGGCGGGCGCCACGCCCTTGAGCGCCGTGTACAGGCGCGCAAGGGCGCTCCTCGCGTCGTCCAGGTGCTGATCGGAGTAATTGAGCGGGCTGCGGTAATGCGCGCGCAGGATGAAGAATCGCACCACCTCGGCGTCGTAACGGCCCAGCACCTCGCGGATGGTGAAGAAATTTCCCAGCGACTTGGACATCTTCTCGTCGTCGACGCGCACGAAGCCGTTGTGCATCCAGTAGTTGACGAAGGTGCCGCCGTGCGCGCCCTCCGACTGGGCGATTTCGTTCTCGTGATGCGGGAACTGCAGGTCCTGCCCGCCGCCGTGGATATCGAAATGCTCGCCGAGAAGCTTGTTCGACATGGCCGAGCACTCGATGTGCCAGCCCGGTCGGCCGGCGCCCCATGGCGACTGCCAGAAAGGCTCCCCTTCCTTGGCCTTCTTCCACAGGACGAAATCGAGCGGATCCTGCTTGCCCGGGTCGGCGTCGACGCGCTCGCCCGAGCGCAATTCGTCCAGCGATTTTCCGGACAGCTTGCCGTACCCGGAAAACTTGCGCACCGAGTAGTTGACATCGCCGCCAGCCGCCTGATAGGCGAGCC
>JAPLRD010000012.1:0-26395 GCA_026399375.1 Pseudomonadota bacterium | reverse complement strand
CTCCGCGCGCCGCCGCGTCCTCATCCATGAAATTGATGAAGCGCTGGGTCAGCTCGCCTATGCTCTCGCCGTTCTCGAGCGCCCGGCGGATGATCTTGTCGTCGATGTCGGTGATGTTGCGAACGTAGGTCAGATCGAAACCGCTGGAGCGCAGCCAGCGCTGCACCATGTCGAACACCACCATGACCCGCGCATGGCCAAGATGGCAGTAGTCGTAGACGGTCATGCCGCATACGTACATGCGCACCCGGCCCGGCTCGATCGGCACAAATTCCTGCTTGCTTCGGGCAAGGGTGTTGTATATCTTCAGCATGCGCAAATAGGGGTCAGGATGCGGACGGCAGCGACGGGTTTCTTGCGCTTTGGCGCCGGGCCGCCGCCGAAATTTTGGCAGCGGTCTCTATTGTGGATGTTCGGGTGTTCTTGATAGAATACAAAGTTAATTTATGGCGCTTGAAAGTATAACATAATGCATCCCCTGCTTCGTCGCACAACCCTCGCCTTGAGCCTCGCCATCGGCCTCATTTTGGCCGCCGCCACCGTCCAGGCCGACGAGGTGCAGGACATAAACAAAATGATGCGACAGGGCCAGCTTCCGCAGGCGCTGGAGCGCATAGACAAGTTTCTGTCCGGCAAGCCGCGCGACGCGCAAGGTCGCTTCCTCAAGGGGCTGATCCTGACCGAGATGAACCGGCCGGCCGAGGCGATCCAGGTGTTCACGAAGCTGTCCGAAGACTACCCGGAACTGCCCGAGCCCTACAACAATCTGGCCGTGCTGTACGCCTCGCAGGGACAGTACGAAAAGGCCAGGACCTCCCTGGAAAGCTCGATCCGCACCCATCCGAGCTACGCCACCGCGCACGAAAACCTTGGCGACATTTATGCCAAGCTCGCCAGCCAGGCGTATGACAAGGCGCTGCAACTCGACTCGTCCAACACAGGCGCCAAGACCAAACTGGCGATGATAGGCGAATTGATCGGCGGCGGTACGCGCACCGCCCGCGCACCTTCCCGCGCGGAACCTACCAAAGTGGCGGAAGCGCCGGCAAAGACTGCAGAAGCCGCCAAGGCCAGCGCAGCCGCGCCTCCCGCCAAGACCGAAGCAGAACCCAAGGCAGCAGAGCCGAAGGCGGCGGAACCGAAGGCAGCCGCGCCCGCAGCCAAGTCGACCGCAGGCCAAAGCGAGACCGACGAACTGATGAAGGCCGTGAACGCCTGGGCCAACGCCTGGTCCAGAAAGGACGTGCCCGGCTATCTTTCGCACTATGCCAAGGATTTCAAGACGCCCAAGGGCGAAGCCCGCGGCGACTGGGAAAAAGCACGCAAGCAGCGCATCAGCGCACCGAAGAAAATCGAGGTCGGAATCGAAGCGCCCAAAGTCAGCATGAGCGGGGACAGCACCGCCAGCGTGAGCTTCCGCCAGATTTACCGTTCTGACGTGATCAAGACCTCGGGAACCAAGACGCTGGTCATGGTCAAAGCCAATGGGAAGTGGCTGATACGTGAAGAGCGGGTCAACTGATTGATGGATCTGCAGCGCGGAATTTCCAACATACTGCTCGCCGGGGCCCTGTGCCTCGCCAGCGCCTTCGGCCTTTCCCCCGCCGCGGCGCGCGCGGAACAGAGCGCCGACGCCCTGTTGGGCAAAGTCTTCGAGGAAATAGAAAACAACCGCCTTGACCAGGCGCTGATTCAGGTCGAAGCGCTGCTGCGCGCAAAGCCGAATTTCCGGCTGGCCTACCTGATCAAGGGCGACCTGCTGCTGGCGCGCGGTCGGGCGCTCAAGACTTTCGGCAATGCGCCCCAGGGCCCGAGCGAACGCCTGAACGACCTGCGCGCCGAAGCCATGGCGCGCCTGCGCGCCTACCGCGACCGCCCCCCGCAGGACCAGGTGCCGCGCTATCTGATGCAGATGCGGGAAGACCAGCGCTACGCCATCGTCGTCGACAACAAACGTTCGCGCCTGTACCTGTACCAGAACGAAAACGGCCGGCCGCGCTTCGTCGCCGACTACTACATCAGCACCGGCAAGCGCGGTGGCGAGAAAACGCGCGAAGGCGACGAAAAGACGCCCCAAGGCGTGTACCATGTCACGGCCAGCCTGCCGCGAAAGAAGCTCTCCGATTTCTACGGAAGCGGTGCGTTTCCGATCAGCTACCCCAACGAATGGGACAAACGCCACGGCCGCAACGGTCACGGCATCTGGCTGCACGGCACGCCGAGCGACACCTACAGCCGGGCGCCGCGCGCCAGCAACGGCTGCGTGGTTCTGGCCAACGCCGACCTGGACGCCCTGTCGGAGAAGCTGCAGATCGGCCTCACGCCGGTGATCATCAGCGAACAGATCGAATGGCTGTCGCTGGACGACTAGAACGCGGAGCGCAATGCGCTCAACGCCGAAATCGAGCGCTGGCGCGGCGACTGGGAAAGCCTGGATACCGAGCGCTACCTGACCCATTACTCGAAGAACTTCTCCGCCGAACGCGAGAATCTCTCCAGTTGGTCGCAGCACAAGCGCCAGGTCAACGCCGGCAAAAGCTGGATAAAGGTCAAACTCTCCAATTTCAGCGTGTTTCGCAATCCCGGCAAGGACGAACTGGTGATCGTCACCTTCGACCAGGACTACCGCTCAAGCAACCTGTCCAACGCCATGAAGAAACGCCAGTACTGGACAAAGGAAGGCGGGAAGTGGCGCATCGTGTACGAGGGCGCCGGGTAATCAGCCGCGCGTGAATGGCGGCGGCACCCTCTCGCTTCGAGCGGGCTGATTTCCCCGCCCTGCCGGATAAATGCTGATTTCCCTGCGCCATATCATCACAATTTTCGGGACAAGACATGCGATCGTTCAAAGTACTTATAGCCTGCATCCTCCTCTGGTCGACCCAGGCGGCAGCCGACAACCCCGTAGTCGAAATGAAAACAAGCGTCGGCACCTTGCGTTTCGAGCTTTTTGCGGACAAGGCGCCGAAAACGGTCGCCAACTTCCTTCAGTACGTGAACGAAGGGACCTACGCCGGCACGCAGTTCCACCGCGTCATTCCGGACTTCATGATTCAGGGTGGCGGGTTTGACCGGGAGTTCCGTCAAAAACCGACGCGACCGCCGGTGGAAAACGAAGCGGGCAACAGGCTGAAGAACGAAGTCGGCACCCTGGCCATGGCGCGCACAAGCAATCCGCACTCGGCGACGATACAGTTCTTCATCAACGTCGCCAACAACGCCGCGCTTGATTTTCGCGAACCCAGTACCGCCGGTTTCGGCTACGCGGTGTTCGGCAAAGTCACCCAGGGCATGGACGTGGTGATGCGCATCGCGCGCACGCCCACCGGCCCGGGCGGCCCCTTCAGAAGCGACGTGCCGCAGCAGGCCGTCATCATCGAATCCGTCACCCAAATTTCCGACAACAAATAGCGAGCCCATCATGGTCAAACTGCACACCAACCACGGCGTCATCACCCTCGAACTGGACGCTGCGAAGGCACCGAAAACGGTGGAGAATTTTCTCGCCTACGTGGAGAGCGGCCACTACAGCAACACGGTGTTTCACCGGGTCATCGACGGCTTCATGATTCAGGGCGGCGGTTTCGAGCCAGGCATGAAACAAAAGCCGACGCAGGCGCAGGTCGAGAACGAAGCGACCAACGGCCTGAAGAACGATCGCTACACCGTCGCCATGGCGCGCACCTCCGACCCGCACTCGGCCAGCGCCCAGTTTTTCATCAACGTCAAAGACAACGCCTTTCTCAACCACAGCGCCCCGACCTCGCAGGGCTGGGGCTATTGCGTGTTCGGCAAGGTGGTCGAGGGCATGGACGTGGTGGACAAGATCAAGGGCGTGAAGACCGGCAGCCGCGGCGGACATCAGGACGTCCCGGTCGAAGACGTCATACTGGAACGCGCAGAAGTCGCGTGAGGCGCGGCGCGCGCATTCGCGGGTGAAGGCCCGGACGGCGCTGCAACCACGCATCCCGGGTTTCACGTCCTGACTCGCGCCATCCGTCCCTCTTGACCACGCTCTTCATCTCCGACCTGCATCTTTGCTCCGACAGGCCGGAGATCAACCGCAGTTTCTTCGGCTTTCTCGAGCACGAAGCGAAGAGCGCGCGAGCGCTCTACATTCTCGGCGACCTGTTCGAATATTGGGCCGGCGACGACGATCTGCCCGACCCCTTTAACGCCTCTGTGACCGGCGCCCTGGCGCGGCTCGCCGCCAGCGGCGTGCCCGTGTTTCTCATGCACGGCAACCGTGACTTCGTCATCGGCGACGCATTCGCGCACGCGAGCGGCGTGACGCTGCTGCCCGACCCCGCACTGCTGGACCTTTACGGAACACCGACACTGCTCATGCACGGCGATACTTTGTGCACGCTGGATCGGGATTACCAGGCGTTCCGCCGCGAAGCGCGCAGCGAGGTGTGGATACGCGCGATGCTCGCGCGCCCGCTGTCAGAGCGCAGGGCGGCGATCGAAGCCCTGCGCCGGCAGAGCGAACAGGAAAAGCGCAGCAAATCGGAGGCAATCATGGACGTGGATCCGTCCGAAGCCGAGGCGGCGCTGCGGCGCCACGGCTACCCGCGGCTGATTCACGGGCACACCCACCGCCCCGCATTTCATCGCCACTCGGTCGACGGTCATGTCTGCGAACGCTGGGTGCTGGCCGATTGGTATCAACGGGGCAGCTATCTCGCCTGCGACGAATCCGGCTGCCGTGCGGTACAACTGAGCCCTTGAGCAGGTACGGCCTCAGCTATTCAATCCTCGATCCAGATCGGCCTGGATATCTGCAAGCGCCTCCAGGCCCACCGCGACCCGCAGCAAGCCTTCGCCTATGCCCGCAGCCTTGCGCGCTTCCGCACTGATGCGCCCGTGGGTCGTCGTTGCAGGGTGAGTAATCGTGCTCTTGGTATCGCCCAGATTGGCGGTGATCGAGATCATGCGCGTCGCGTCCACCACCCGCCACGCTTCTTCTCTCCCGCCCTTGACCTCGAACGCCACCACGGCCCCGCCCAGGCGCTGCTGCTTCTGCGCCAGGCAGAACTGCGGGTGCGAGGGCAAGCCCGGATAGTACACGCGCGCTATGCGCGGATGCCGCTCCAGCCACTGCGCCAACTGCAACGCGGCCTGCGACTGCGCCTCCATGCGGATCCTGAGCGTCTCCAGCCCCTTTAGCAGCACCCAGGCATTGAACGGCGACAGGCTGGGTCCGGCGGTGCGAAGGAAACCGAATACACCGTCCATGACCGGTCCGCGCGCGCCCAGCACCGCCCCACCCAGCACCCGGCCCTGGCCGTCCAGGTACTTGGTCGCCGAATGGATCACCAGGTCGGCGCCGAGTTCCAGCGGCCGTTGCAGTACCGGCGTGCAAAAGCAATTGTCCACCGCGAGCAAGGCGCCGGCGCGTTTGGCCACGGCCGCCAGCGCCGCGATATCGGCGATTTCAGTGAGCGGGTTGGACGGGGTCTCCAGAAACAACAGCCTGGTGTTGGCGCGCAGCGCGCCCTCCCAGGCCGGAACGCTGGCGCCGTTGACGTAGGTGGTCTCCACGCCGAACTTGCCCATCACATTGGAGAACAGTTGCACCGTGGAACCGAACACGCTGGCGGAACAGATCAGGTGGTCTCCCGCCTTGAGCATGGCCATGGCCATCGCCAGAATGGCCGACATGCCCGAAGCGGTGGCGACGCAGGCATCGGCGCCCTCCAGGGCCGCCAAGCGCTCCTGGAACGCGGTCACGGTCGGGTTGGTGAAGCGCGAATAGATGTTGCCCTCGCCTCCGCCGGTGAAGCGCTCCGCCGCCTGCGCGGCGTTCTCGAAGACGAAGCTCGATGTGAGGTACATCGCTTCCGAATGCTCGCCGAACTGGCTGCGGTGTATGCCGGTGCGCAGAGCCAGGGTGTCGATTTCCATGGTCAATCCGTCTCGACCAGGCCCAAGTCCAGCTGCGTGCTCTCCGTTTCATCGGACGAGTCTCCGCGCGCGCCGTTGCGGTGATTTTCCACGCTGTCCAGATATTCGCGCGTAATGTCGCCGGTGATGTAGTTGCCGTCGAAGCAGGAGGTTTCGAATTCGGTCAGTCGCGGATTGGCCTCGCGCACCGCGGCCTTGAGCGCATCCAGATCCTGGTACACCAGCGCGTCGGCGCCGATTTCGCGCGCGATCTCCTCGTCGCTGCGGCCGTTGGCGATCAGTTCCTGGCGCGTGGGCATGTCGATGCCATAGACGTTGGGAAAGCGCACCGGCGGCGCCGCCGAGGCGAAGAACACACGGTTGGCGCCCGACTCGCGCGCCATCATGACAATTTCGTGGCTGGTGGTGCCGCGCACGATGGAGTCGTCCACCAGCAGCACGTTCTTGCCCTTGAATTCCATCGCCACCGCGTTCAGCTTTTGCCGCACGGACTTCTTGCGCTCCTTCTGCCCTGGCATGATGAAGGTGCGGCCGATGTAGCGGTTTTTGACGAACCCTTCGCGATAAGACAGGCCTAGATTGAGCGCCAGCTGCATCGCGCTCGGACGACTGGAATCGGGGATGGGGATGACGACGTCGATGTCCAGGTGCGAATACTGGTTCCTGATCTTGTCGGCGAGCTGCTCGCCCATGTGCAGCCGCGTCTCGTAGACCGAGACCCCGTCCATGAGCGAATCCGGGCGCGCAAGATAGACATACTCGAAAATGCAGGGATTGAGCGCGGTCTTCATCGCACACTGGCGGCTGTAGAAATTGCCGTCCTCGTCGATGAACACCGCCTCGCCCGGCGCGACGTCGCGCACCATCTGGAAACCCAGGGTGTCCAGGGCCACGGATTCGGAGGCCACCAGGTATTCGTAGCCCTTGCCGTTATCGACGCGGCCGATCACCAGGGGCCGTATGCCGAAAGGATCGCGAAACGCTAGCAGTCCGTAGCCGGCGATCATCGCCACCACCGCGTAAGCGCCGCGGCAGCGCCGGTGGACGTTTGCCACTGCGGTGAAAATGATCTGCGGATCGAGCTTGTAATTGGTCGACGCTTCCTGCAGTTCGTGCGCGAGCACGTTCAGCAGCACTTCCGAATCCGAATTGGTGTTGATGTGACGCAGGTCCTGGCGAAACATCTCCTGCTTCAGCTTGTCCGAATTGGTGAGGTTGCCGTTGTGGCCGAGCACAATGCCGAACGGAGAATTGACGTAGAACGGCTGCGATTCAGCCGCGCTGGAAGCGGAGCCGGCGGTGGGGTAGCGGCAGTGCGCGATGCCCATGTTGCCGGGCAGGGCACGCATGTTGCGCGTGTGAAACACGTCGCGCACCAGCCCGCCGCCCTTGTGCATGTGGAAGGTCTGCCCCTCGGAGGTGGCGATGCCGGCTGCGTCCTGGCCGCGATGCTGCAGCACCAGCAGCCCGTCGTAGAGCAGCTGGTTCACCGGGGTCTTTGCCACTACACCGAGAATCCCGCACATTGTTTCACCTGTAACGGATGCGTTGCGCCAAATCTTTCGGCAGCACCGGCCGCGAGGCCAGCACCGCAGTTTCAACCGGGCCGGAAAACACCGCCTCGCGCCAGAAGGGTTCCTTCGGCAGGCTGGTCAGTCCGGCCAGCATTACCCCGACAAACACGATCAACACTCCCCGCACGAAACCGAACAAGGCGCCGACTGCGCGGTCGGTAAGCCCGAGTCCCGCCGCGTGAAACAACTTGGCCAGCAGCAACCCGGCCAATCCCGACAACAGCAGCACGCCGAGGAATATCACCAGATATGCAATGACTGCCCTCAGCATCGGCGACAAGGTTGCGGGCAACTGCTGCGCCAGATCCTGCGCAAACAAGCCCGAAAGAACCAGCGCCGCCGCCCACCCCGCAAGCGCGGCGATTTCCCTCACTACTCCGCGAAACACCGCCAGCAACACGGACAGGCAGACGATGCCGATCGCGGCGTAGTCAAACCATGTCATCGGCTCGCGACGGCGCCGGGCTTGAGACCCATCGCCTGCAGCTCGGTGCGCGCCTTCTCGGCCGCCTCCTTGCTGGGAAAAGGCCCGGCGCGCACGCGCGTCAATTCGCCCTTGCTCGTTTTGACCGGCTCAGTATAGGACTTTACCCCGGCCGCAGAAAGCTTGGTCTGCAACTGCTTCACGTTCTTGACGTCGGAAAACGCGTCGAGCGCGATGACCCATGATTCATCCTGGAGCGCGGCCTGCGCGCGTTCCTGCTCGCTCTTGTCCGGAGTCTGAACCGGTGCAACCGCCGCCTTCTCCGCAGCAGCGGGCGCCGGCTTTGCCGGTGCTGCTGCTTTCGACGGCTCAGCCTTTGCCGCAGATGCTTCGGACTTGGCCGCCGGCATCTCGGATTTCACCGCCGGCGGTTCGGATTTCTTGGCAGGCGATTCGACGTTCGCAGCGGGCGGTTCGGCTGTTGCAGGAGAGGCGTCGGCTTTTTTCTCGGTCAAGGAAGCCGCTGGCGGTCCGATGCGGCTGCTGCCGCCTGTTTCCTGCCTGGGAATCTGCACGTCCAGCGGCGGCCCGGCCGGGCCCGGTTCCTTGTCCAGCAGCAGCGGCAGAATGATGACGATGAAGGTCACCAGTGCAACGGCACCGACCAGGCGGCGCCGGGCTCGCCGTTTCAGCTGCAGGGCTTCTTCGCTTTCCGCCATCTAAGCCTTTTGGTTCAATTCAATACGCGGGAATCCCTCCCCTCGCGCAGCAAGAATATCTGCGACGGTATGGAAGGATCCGAACACGACGATTCTATCATTTTCGGCAGCCTCGCTGCGGGCAGCGGCATAGGCTAGCGACGGATTTTCGAACTCGCGCACCGCTTCCACGCCGACCCGGCGCAAGGCCTGCGCCAGTTCTGCCGCCTGCGCCCCCCGCGGCGGCGGCAGCGTGCACACCAGCCAATGATCGATGTGGCCGGCGAGCCGCCGCACTACGCCGTCGACATCCTTGTCGCGCAGCATGCCGAACACGGCCCAGGTGCTTGCGTACGCGCCCATGCCGGCCAGATTGGCGGACAGCACTTCGGCGGCGTGCGGATTGTGGCCCACGTCCAGCACCACCGCAGGTCGCGCCTGCGCCAGCTGAAAGCGTCCCGGCAAATCGGCCTGCGCCAATCCGCGTTGCAAATCCTCCGTCGATACCGGCAGAATCTGCTTCAAGGCATCGAGCGCGGCGAGCGCGGCGCTCGCGTTCTGCAATTGCACCCGGCCCGCGAGCCGCGGCAAATCCAGTTCGACTTTCCCGCCCGATGGCCCGCAAAACGTCCACTGGACGGCGCCCGGTTCATAGCCGAAGTCCTTGCCGATGCAAAGCGCTCTGGCGCCGACAGCCTGCGCATGAGCCGGCACCGAAGCCGGCGGCGCCGGATCGGCGACCACGGCCGGTTTGCGCGCGCGAAATATGCCGGCCTTTTCATGCCCTATGGCCTCGCGCGTCGCGCCCAGAAAATCCATATGGTCCAGGCCGACGCTGGTGACGATGGCGCAATCGGCATCGAACACGTTCACCGCATCCAGACGCCCGCCCATCCCGACTTCCAGCACCATCACATCGACCTGGCTGCGCATGAACAGATCAACCGCTGCAAGCGTGCCGAATTCGAAATAGGTCAGGCGTGTGCCTCCGGCTTTTCCGGTCCTGGCCGCTTCTACACGGGAAAACGCGGCGACGAGCGCCGCATCATCGGCCTCGCGCCCTGCGACGCGGACGCGCTCGTTGTAGCGCAGCAGGTGCGGCGACGTGTAAAGACCGACGCGGTAGCCAGCGGCCGACAGAATGGCTTCCAGCATGGCGCAGGTGGAGCCTTTGCCGTTGGTGCCGGAGACCGCGATGACCGGAACGGCGGGCACCAGGGCCATCGCGTCGCGCACGCGCTCGACCCGGTCCAGCCCGAGCGCGATGGCTTGCGGATGCTGCTGCTCGATATAGGCGAGCCAGTCAGCGAGATGTTTTTCTTTGGACAAACCTGAAAACCAGCCGGGTCAGGCGTTCTCTGGCGCGATGCGCATCAGCAGGGTGATCAACTGCGCCAACCGGTCGCGCATCAGACGCCGGTCGACGATCATGTCGATGGCGCCTTTCTCCAGCAGAAACTCGGCGCGCTGGAAGCCTTCGGGCAATGTCTCGCGCACGGTCTGTTCGATCACCCGCGGCCCGGCGAATCCGATCAGTGCCTTGGGCTCGGCGACGATCACGTCGCCCAGCATGGCAAAACTGGCCGAGACCCCGCCCATGGTCGGGTCGGTGAGCACCGATATGAACGGGAGCTTGCGCGACGCGAGCTGTGTCAGCACCGCCGTGGTCTTCGCCATCTGCATCAGCGACGACAGCCCCTCCTGCATGCGCGCCCCGCCGCTCGCGGTGAAGCAGACGAAGGGCAGGTTCTGCTCCACGCTCACGTGCACGCCGCGCACGAAGCGCTCGCCCACGACCGAGCCCATCGATCCGCCCATGAATTCGAACTCGAACACGGCCACGACGAGCGGTATGTTCTTGATCGCGCCCTGCATCACTATCAGGGCGTCGGTCTCGCCCGTCTGCCTCTGCGCGTCCTCGAGTCGGTCCGAATAGCGCTTGCTGTCCTTGAACTTGAGGCTGTCCACCGGCAGCACCTCGGCGCCGATCTCGAAGCGGCCTTCGGTGTCGAGCAGCATGTCGATGCGGGCGCGCGCCGACAGGCGGTTGTGATAGGCGCACTTGGGGCAGACGTTGAGATTCTTTTCCAGGTCGGTCGCATACAACACGGCGTCGCAGGACGCGCACTTGATCCAGAGGCCCTCCGGCACCGCGCGCTTGTTCGGACCGATCGAGCGGTTGATCTTGGGCGGCAGCAGTTTCTGCAACCAGCTCATATTGCGTCCAGCGCCTCGCGAATCCCGCGCATGAACCGGCCCGCCTGCTGCACCTGCGCGCCCGGCGCGGCAGCTTCCATTTGCTGGATAATGGCACTGCCGATGACGACCGCGTCGGCGAACGCGGCCACGGCTTTGGCGGTGGCCGCATCGCGGATGCCGAATCCCACCCCTACCGGCAGCGTGGTTTGCCTGCGAATCTGCGGGATCTTTTCCGCGACTTCGGCCAGGTCCAGATGCCCCGCCCCGGTGACGCCCTTGAGCGAAACGTAATACAGGTAGCCGCTCGCGAGTTTCGCCACCTGCGCCATGCGCGCATCGCTCGAGGTGGGCGCGAGAAGGAATATGAGATCCATGTCGTGGCCGCGCACGAGTTCGGCGAAGGATGCGCATTCCTCCGGCGGATAGTCCACCACCAGCACGCCGTCCACGCCCGCCTTTTGCGCGTCAACCGCGAAGCGCTCCACCCCCATCGACTCTATCGGATTGGCGTAGCCCATCAGCACCACCGGCGTCGCCTTGTCGGTCGCACGGAACTCCTGCACAAAGGCGAGAACCCGGTCGAGGCCGACGCCGTGCTTCAACGCGCGATCGCTCGCGCGCTGGATCACCGGCCCGTCGGCCATGGGATCGGAGAACGGCACGCCGAGTTCGATCACATCCGCGCCCGCCTCCACCAGCGCGTGCATCAGCGGCACCGTCACGCCCGGATCGGGATCTCCCGCGGTAACGAAGGGAATGAGCGCTTTTCTGTGGGTCGCGGCGAGTTTCGCGAAAGTGGCTTGGATGCGGGACATTAGGGTTTCACAGTTCAGGATTTCACAGTTCAGGGTTTCACAGTTCTGGATTTCACAGTTCTGAAAAAAGATCGGCCACGCTTTCACTTTCAGCGCGCTTTCCGCCGGGGCGCCGGGCAAGGCGCTTTTCGACGATGGCGAAATAATCAGGATTGAGTTCGAAGCCGACGAAGCGGCGCGCGTGGCGGACCGCAGCCACCGCGGTGGTGCCGCTGCCCATGAAGGGATCGAGCACTAGCCCTCCCTCCGGACAGCTCGCGAGCACCATGCGCTCGACGATTTCCAGCGGCTTTTGCGTCGGATGATCCTCGCGCTCGCCATGCTGCCGGTGCAGGCGCGACACGCTCCACACGTCCTTGGGGTTGTAGCCGAGTTCCAGCCATTTCGCGCCGACGAAAATGGAACGCGAGCGCGCTTTCTTGGTTTCGGCGTCATAGGGAACGCGCACCGCATCGACGTTGAAATAGTAGTCGCGCGACTTGGCGAAGAAGCCGATATTGTCGTGCACCGACGAAAACTTGCGCGTGCTGCCGCCCATGCTCGGCACCCTGCGGTCCCAGATGATTTCGTTCACCATGGTGAGGCGCGTCTTGATGTGGCTGAAAACTTCCGGGCTGTGCTGCCAGGTCAGAAACACGTACAGGCTGCCGTTGGCCTTCAGCTTGGGCAGCACCGCGTCTATCCAGCGTTGGCTCCAGGCAAGATACTCGGTGGCACCGAGCCGGTCTGAATCGTTGCCGTAGTCCTTGCCCAGACCGTAGGGCGGATCGGCAATCACCAGGTCCACGGACGCGTCGTCCAGGCGTTGCATCCCCTGCAGAGCGTCTTCGTTGTAGAGCAGCGAGGTCATCGCGAGCCGTTCAGAACCGGATTCCGGATTTTTCGGCGACGGTGTGCATGTCCTTGTCGCCGCGGCCTGACAGGTTCACCAGCAGAATCTTGTCCTTCGTCATGTCCGGCGCGATTTTCGCGGCATGCGCCAGCGCGTGGCTCGATTCCAGTGCCGGGATGATGCCCTCGAAGTGGCAGAGGTCGTGGAATGCCTTGAGCGCTTCGTCGTCGGTGATGGTCGCGTATTCGGCGCGCCCGGTGTCCTTCAGCCACGCGTGTTCAGGCCCGACACCCGGATAGTCCAGGCCGGCCGAAATCGAATGCGTCTCCACGATCTGGCCGTGCGCATCCTGCAGCAGATAGGTGCGGTTGCCGTGCAGCACGCCGGGCCGGCCCGCAGTGAGCGAGGCCGAGTGTTTGCCGCTCGCAAGTCCGTGGCCCGCCGCCTCCACACCGATCAGGCGCACGCCTTTCACCGGGATATAGGGATGAAAAATGCCCATGGCGTTGGAGCCGCCGCCGACGCAGGCGATCACCGCATCGGGCTGGCGCCCTGCAAGTTCGGGCATTTGCACGAGGCATTCCTCGCCGATCACCGACTGAAAATCACGCACCATCATCGGGTACGGGTGAGGGCCCGCCACCGTGCCGATGATGTAGTAGGTATTGTGGATGTTCGTCACCCAGTCGCGCATGGCCTCGTTCAGCGCGTCCTTCAGCGTCTTCGAGCCCGACTCGACCGGCACCACGCTGGCGCCGAGTATCTTCATGCGGTGGACGTTCGCCGCCTGGCGCCGTATGTCCTCCGAACCCATGTAGACCACGCATTCCAGGCCGTAGCGGGCGGCCACCGTGGCCGCCGCGACGCCGTGCATGCCGGCGCCGGTCTCGGCGATGATGCGCGGCTTGCCCATGCGCCGCGCGAGCATCGCCTGGCCCAGCGTATTGTTGATCTTGTGCGCGCCGGTATGGTTGAGATCTTCGCGCTTGAGGTAGATCTGCGCGCCGCCGAGCAGTTTCGACCAGCGCTCGCAGTGATACACCGGGCTCGGACGGCCGACGTAGTGCTTCAGGTCGTAGCGGAATTCGGCCAGGAATTCGGGGTCGCTGCGATACTTTTCGTATGCGATTCTGAGTTCATCCAGCGCCTGAATCAGGGTTTCGGCGACGAAGATTCCGCCGTATGGCCCGAAATGCCCATGGCTGTCCGGCAGGTCATGCACTTTCATTCTTGACTCCCGCTATGAATGCCGCGATTTTCGCGGCGTCTTTGACGCCTTTGACGAGTTCCACGCCGCTGGACACGTCCACCGCCCAAGGCCTGACATGACGCACTGCCGCACGAACGTTGTCCGGCGTAAGCCCGCCCGAGAGTATGACCGGCCTGGCCAGATCAGGCGGGATCAGATTCCAGTCGAAGGTCTCGCCTGTGCCGCCATAAAGCCGGTCATGGTACGCGTCGAGCAACCAGCCTTGTGCGTCATGATACGGCCTTAGATATTGTACCAAATCGGCGTTTGCCCGGACCCGCGCGGCCTTTAGATACGGCAGCCGAAACCCGCGGCAAAATTCCGGCGTCTCGCCGCCGTGAAATTGCAGCAGGCCGAGAGTGCACTGGCGCAGTACCGACTCAACGTCCTGCAGCGCCGGATCTACGAACAACCCGACCACGGTCACGAACGGCGGAACAACAGCGATGATCTCCTGCGCCAGTTCCAGGCTGACGTGGCGCGGGCTGGGCGGGTAGAACACCAACCCGATTGCGTCCGCGCCCGCCCCCACGGCGACGCGCGCATCGCCGGCACTGGTAATGCCGCAGATCTTTATGCGCGTTCTCACGTCGGCGCCTGCTCCGGGGGAAAAATCAGTTTGGGCGCGAAAGCCGGTAATTCCCAGGCGGGCGCGTATTCCACGGCCGCGAGGTACAGGCCGTTGGGAGAAAACGTAGGCGCGGCCACGCGGCGGTCGCGGCTCGCCAAGACACCGGCCAGCCAATCCGGAGGGTGCTTTCCCTTGCCGACGAAGACCAGGCAACCGACGATGTTTCGCACCATGTGATGCAGAAATCCATTCGCGGTAAACTCGAACTTGAAATGCCCCCCGCCCTCCTTTACGGTGCAGGCGGTCAAGGTGCGCACCGGGCTTTTTGCCTGGCACTCGCTCGATCGAAACGCGCTGAAATCGTGCTCACCCGCCAGATGGGCAACCGCGACCCGCATTGCGGCAGCGTCGAGCGGCGCATGGAACCAGCCCACCTTGCCGTGGAGCAGCGCCGGGCGCACCGGATGCGTGTAAAGCACGTAATGATAGGTGCGGGCCAAGGCCGAATAGCGCGCATGAAAATCGTCGGCCACGGGCGCGGCCCATTGCACCGCGATGGAGTCCGGCAGAAGCGCATTGACACCGCGCACCCATGCAGACACCGGACGCGCGGCAGCGGTATCGAAGTGCGCCACCTGCCCTGCTGCGTGCACGCCGGTATCGGTGCGGCCGGCCGCGGCCACGCGAACCGGCTCGCCCGCGACCGATGCGAGCGCACGCTCCAGGTGATCCTGAACGGTGTTGCCCGAAGGCTGCGACTGCCAGCCGTGGAACCGGCTGCCGTCGTATTCGATTCCGATCGCGATTTTCATGGTCCACAAAAAAACAAACCCGGGCGAGCCCGGGTTGTTTGAGATTTCGCAGTATCAGCCCAGGGCTGTGAGCATGGTCTGCGCTTGCTGCTGCTGGGCCGCATCGCCCTCCTTCAGCACTTCGTTCAGGAGTTCGCGCGCTCCATCTTTGTCGCCCATCTCCTGATAGGCCTTGGCCAGATCGAGCTTGGTCGCAACTTCCTGCCAATGTGCGTCTGCAGGCGCAGGTGCCTCGCCAGGCGCGCCCAGATCCAGACTGATCGACGACAAATCCAGCGGCGCGGCGGGCGCCTCCGGCTCCGCCTTTGCCGCAGGCAAATCCAGATTGAAATCGAAATCGATGCCACCGCCGCCGTCTGTCGATGCCACCGGCTCTTGCGCAACCGCGCCCGGCACCTCGAGCGGCGCCGATTCCGTTTTCGCTTCGCCACCCGCAGCAGGCAATTCGAAGTCGAAATCTATGGAGGAAGTGTTGTCTAGCGCGGGGGCGGCAGGCGGAGCACTAACTTCCGCGCTCGGCGTGCTGGCCGCGGCGGGTTGCTCGGCTGGCTTGGGCTCGCCATCGCCTAGATCGAGATCAAATCCGAGATCGGACGCGGCATCCGCTACGGACGATGCAGCGCCGGCAGGCGCGCCTTCGGCCGGCGCCGGCTCGCTCAGGCCCAGATCAAAATCCAGTCCTGGCGCTTCAGTCGGCTTCTCGCCCATATCCAACGCAATGTCCGGAGTGGCAGCCGCCGCCGCAGCGGCAACATCACCCGTAGACAGGACCTGGGTATCGCTGTGCGCGTCCGCAGACGCTGTTCCACCGTAGAGGGGATTGGTCGGGTCGAGTTGCAGGCCCAGAGCCGCCGCCTTTTGCCACAACGGGCCTTCGCCGCCCGTTCCAGCGTGCAATTCGGCGGCCACCGTTTCGAATGTCGCCTGATCCTTGCGGCCAGCATATATTTCCAGCAGCTTGGCGCGAATCGGCTGACGCGTGGAATCCTTTGCAAGCGCTTCCTTGAGAATTTCTTCGGCCTGGGTATCGCGGCCGTAAGCCATATACACGTCGGCCTCGGCGATGGGGTCGACTTCCTCGGTGTCGATGGTCGCCGGAGCGCCACCCTGATTGAAGTCACCCTGAGCCGCGCCCGCATCGGTGTCGACCTTGGCCCCTCCGGCGGCGCCGAACACCGGGTCCGCGGCCAGCGCAGGTCCCGCCATGACACTGCTCTCTATCGCCTGCAGCGACTTCTTGCGCTTCCAGGCGTAGTAGCCGTAACCGACGAACAGCAGCAGCAGGGAACCGCCGCCACCGTACAGGGCCAGCTCGTTGCCCAGGATCTCGTCCATCAGGCTGGGTTCGGGCGGGGGCGGAGGAGCGGCTTTGGCCGCAGCCTTGGGTGCTGCCTTCGGTGCCGCCTTGGCCGGCTCTGCAGCTTTCGCAGGTTCGCCGGCTTTGGGCGCGTCAGCTGCCTTCGCGGGTTCGCCGGCTTTGGGTGCGTCAGCTGCTTTCGCGGGTTCCGGCGCTTTGCCAGGCTCCATTGCTTTGGCTGGTTCGGGGGCCTTCCCAGGCGCCGCCTTGGCTGGTTCCGCTGCCTTGGCGGGCTCTGCGGCTTTGGCCGGTTCCGCTGCCTTCGCGGCTGGGGCCGCAGCCTTCGCCGGTTCCGGCGCTTTGGCCGGTTCTGCCGCTTTGGCCGCGCCCGCTTTTGCAGCCTGCTGCTGCAGTTGCGCTCCCGACTGGCTCTTGAGCTCGAGCAGCTTTTTCATGTCCTGCACGTTCTTCTCGAGTAACGCGATGCGCTCGTTCGCCTCCTTGAGCGCTTTCTCTTTCGCTATCGCGTCCTCCTGCGCGCCAGTCGCGCTACGCTTGGCGCCGGCCTTGCCCGGCTCCTCGGCCTTGGACAGCTTGAGTTGGTCCTTGCCCTCCTTGGCAGCCACAGGCTTGTCTTCGATCTTTGCCTTGATCTTGCCGGTCGCGCTCTGACGACGCGCATCCGAGCGCTCGGGCGCCGCGGCAACGGCCGCGCCCAGCTTGCGCCGGTAGTCGTTGAATTCCGCTGCCTGTACCGCGACCACTTTCATAGCGTCGGTTGGGTCGACCGCAGCAGCGGCGTCCCGCTCGGGAATATTGAGGATCTTGCCGGCACGCAGGCGGTTGATATTGTTGCCGTCGAACGCATCCGCATTGCTGCGATACAACGCGATCAGCATCTGTTGCAGGCTGACGCCGTCCGCCTTGTTGGCAATGGCGATCTTGGCCAGCGTGTCGCCGCGCTTCACTTCGTAGTTTCGCGCCGGCTTGGCCGGTGCTGCGATCGCGGCTTTTGGTGCGACTTTGGATTCCGCCTTTGCCGCCGGCGCAGCCGCTGGTGCGGGCGCGGCCGGAGCGCTGGGACGCGATTCGGGTGGCTTCGGCGCGTCAACCGGTTTTGTCACGGGCGCAGCCGTAACCGTAGGTGGCGATACCTCGGCGGCTTGCTGCGGCTGCTTATATTCGGGAGGGTCCAGAAGGAAGGTGTACTCGCGCACCAGACGGCCGCCAGGCCAATCCAGTTGGATCAGCAAATCGAGGAACGGCTCGTTCATCGGCTGCGCCGAACCGAGCACGATCACATAGCGGTCTTCGCCACGCTTCTCAATGCTGAATTTCAGCGAGAGCAGCGCACCGCTGTACTCTATGTTGGCTTGCCGAAAAGCCTCTGCCGGCGGCAGGCGTACGCTGAGGCTGTCGGCCTCGCCCTTTTGCATGGCAACGAGTTCGATCTCGGCCTTCAAGGGTTGCCCCAAGCCGGATTGCACTGTCAGTTTGCCTAGCCCTGCGGCGAGAGCCAGCGATGGCAGCAATACAAATGCCAAACCCACCGCGATTGTTTTTATGACGGATTTACCCACCTTCCACCCCTGACGACGTTTTGTGGACGAACTAAATTAACATCATAGCCTTAGGCTTGCAAGCTAATCTTTCTTGTCATGAAAGCGCGTCAAGCCGGATATTTTTCAATCAAAAACTCGGATTTGACCGACAGCTTCCCGTTGCCAAGAGCGGGTGGGGGCAGCAATCCCCCGATACGATGCCGGGAAACGACCCGCTACCCGCCTTGTTCACAGGCCGTTCTGGTGCTGTGCCCGCCCGCCTTTCCCTTTCTAGTCCAGTACGACGCGCAGCATGCGGCGCAGGGGCTCGGCTGCGCCCCACAGCAGTTGATCGCCTACGGTGAACGCGGACAGGTACTGCCCGCCCATGTTCAGCTTGCGCAGCCTGCCCACCGGACAGATCAGGCTGCCGGTCACGGCGGCGGGCGAAAGTTCCTTTATGCTCGCCTCGCGCTTGTTCGGGACCACCTTTGCCCATTCGTTGGCAGAGGCCAGGATGCCTTCGATGTCGGCGAGCGGCACATCACGCGTCAACTTGATCGTCAGCGCCTGGCTGTGGCAGCGCATGGCGCCTATGCGCACGCAGATGCCATCGATGGGGATCGGCTTGCTCTCTCGCCCGAGGATCTTGTTGCCCTCGGCCTGGCCCTTCCATTCCTCGCGGCTCTGGCCGTTCTCCATTTCCTTGTCGATCCAGGGAATCAGGCTGCCGGCGAGCGCCACGCCGAAATTCTCCTTCGGCAGCGCGTCGCTGCGCAGCGTCTGCGCCACCTTGCGGTCGATTTCAAGAATAGCGGACGCCGGATCGGCGAGCAGGTCGGCGACCGAGGCGTGGGTCGCGCCCATCTGGCTGATCAGTTCGCGCATGTTCTGGGCGCCGGCGCCGGACGCGGCCTGGTAGGTCATCGCGGTCATCCACTCGACCAACCCTTCCTTGAACAGGCCGTGCAGCGCCATCAGCATCAGGCTGACGGTGCAGTTGCCGCCGATGTAGTTCTTCACGCCGCGAGCCATCGCGTCCTTGATCACCTGCAGGTTCACCGGGTCGAGGATGATCACCGCGTCGTTCTTCATGCGCAGCGCGGAAGCGGCGTCGATCCAGTAGCCGTCCCAGCCGGCTGCGCGCAGCTTCGGAAAAACATCGTTGGTGTAATCGCCGCCCTGGCAGGTGACGATCATGTCCATGCGCTTCAGATCGGCGATGGACGACGCGTCCTTCAGCGGTTCCTTGCTCTCGGCGGGGCCCTTGCCGCCTATGTTCGACGTGGTGAAGAACACCGGGTCGATCAGCGCGAAATCCTTTTCCGCGCGCATGCGATCCATCAGAACCGAACCCACCATGCCGCGCCAGCCTACAAAGCCTACTTTTTTCATGACGATCTTCCTGAAATAAACACTAGAATTCTGAATACGATTAGAGCGCCGCCACCACCGCGTCGCCCATCTGCACCGTGCCCACCTTTTCCGTTCCCGGGCTGTAAATGTCCGGCGTGCGCAGGCCCCGCGCCAGGACCTTGGTCACCGCGTCCTCGATGCGGCCGGCCACGCCGTCCTGGTTGAAACTGTAGCGCAGCATCATCGCCGCGGAGAGGATGGTCGCCAGCGGATTGGCCAGATCCTTGCCGGCGATGTCGGGCGCCGAACCGTGGATGGGCTCGTACATGCCCTTGTTGTTCGCGTCCAGCGACGCCGAGGGCAGCATGCCGATCGAGCCGGTGAGCATGGACGCTTCGTCCGACAGGATGTCGCCGAACATGTTGCCGGTGACAATGACGTCGAACTGCTTCGGGTCGCGCAGCAGCTGCATCGCCGCGTTGTCGACATACATGTGGGACAGCGCGACCCCCGGATATTCCTTCGCCACCTCGGTGACGACTTCGCGCCACAACTGCGAGGTCTCGAGCACGTTGCACTTGTCCACCGAGCACAGCTTCTTCGCGCGCTTCGCCGCCGCGCGAAAACCCGAGTGGGCGATGCGCCGCACCTCGGATTCGCTGTAGCGCATGGTGTCGAAGCCCTCGCGCTCGCCGTTCTCGAGCTTGCGCACGCCGCGCGGCTGACCGAAATAGATGTCGCCGGTGAGTTCGCGCACGATCAGGATGTCCATCCCGGACACGACTTCGGGCCGCAGCGTCGATGCCGCCACCAGTTCGGGGAACACCTTTGCCGGCCGCAGGTTGGCGAACAGTCCGAGTTCCTTGCGCAGCCCGAGCAGCGCCTGCTCCGGGCGTTTGGCCCGCGGCAGCGTGTCGTATTTCCAGCCCCCCACGGCACCGAACAGAATGGCGTCCGCATCGCGCGCGAGCTTCAGCGTCGCCGCCGGCAGCGGGTCGCCCAAGGCATCGTAGGCGGCACCGCCCACGGGCGCTTCTTCCATTTCCAGCTTGAGGCCGTCTTTCGCGAGCGCGCGCAGCACCTTCACCGCCTGCGCCATGATTTCCGACCCTATCCCGTCTCCGGGGAGCACTGCAATTTTCATTTGATCACTCGAATGACAGGAATTTCAACCGAACAGCCAGGGCTGCTCGACGCGCCGGCGATTTTCGAACTCGCGGATCTTGTCCGCGTGGCGCAACGACAGACCGATGTCGTCCAGGCCGTTCAACAGGCAGTACTTGCGATGCGCGTCCACGTCGAACGCGATCTCAGCGGAACCGGCGACGACCACCTGCCGCTGCAGATCGACGATCAGCTTGTAGCCGGGAAACGCATTGACCTCGTTGAACAGGTGGTCGATGCGCATTTCACTCAGCACGATGGGCAGCAAACCGTTCTTGAAGCAGTTGTTGTAGAAAATATCGGCGAACGAGGGCGCGATCACCGCGCGAAAACCGTAATCTTCCAGCGCCCAGGGCGCGTGCTCGCGGCTGGAGCCGCAGCCGAAATTCTTGCGCGCCAGCAGGATGCTCGCGCCCTTGTAGCGCGCCTGGTTGAGCACGAAATCCGGGTTGAGCGGCCGCCGCGCGTTGTCCATGCCGGGTTCGCCCACGTCCTTGTAGCGCCAGGCGTCGAACAGATTGGGGCCGAAGCCGGAGCGCTTGATCGATTTCAGGAACTGCTTCGGGATGATGGCGTCGGTATCTACGTTGGCGCGGTCAAGGGGCGCCACGATGCCGTTCAATACAGCAAATTTTTCCATGGTCTTCAGCGCCAGTTGCGCATGTCGACGAAATGCCCGGCGATCGCCGCCGCCGCCGCCATCTCCGGACTGACCAGATGGGTGCGGCTGCCCGCGCCGCGCCCTGCCGGCCTTCGAAATTGCGGTTGGAGGTGGACGCGCAGCGCTCACCCGGCTCGAGGCGGTCCTCGTTCATCGCCAGACACATGGAGCATCCGGGTTCGCGCCACTCGAAGCCCGACTCCCTGAACACGCGATCCAGCCCCTCCATCTCGGCCTGCGCTTTCACCAGGCCCGAGCCCGGCACTACGAGGGCGAGGCGGATGTTGGACGCGACGCGCTTGCCGCGCACCATCAGCGCCGCGGCGCGCAGGTCTTCGATGCGCGAGTTGGTGCAGGACCCGATGAACACCTTGTCCAGGCGGATATCCTCGATGCGCGTATTCGGCTTGAGGTTCATGTAGACGAGCGCGCGCTCCATGCCTTCGCGCCGGGTGGGGTCCTTTTCCTTGTCCGGGTCGGGTACGCGGGCGTCCACCGCCACCACCATCTCCGGCGACGTACCCCAGGTCACCTGCGGCTTGATGTCGCGCGCATCCATGCGCACGATGCGGTCGAACTGCGCCCCCGGATCCGAGACCAGCGTGCGCCAGTAGGCGACGGCGCGGTTCCATTGCTCCCCGGTCGGCGCAAACGGGCGCCCCTTGAGGTAGGCGATGGTCGTGTCGTCTACCGCCACCATGCCCGCGCGCGCGCCGCCCTCGATGGCCATGTTGCACAGGGTCATGCGACCTTCCATGCTCAGGCCGCGAATGCCGCTGCCGGCAAACTCGATGGCGCAACCGGTCCCGCCCGCGGTGCCGATCTTGCCGATGATCGCCAGCGCGACGTCCTTTGCGGTAACGCCCCGGCCCACGGTGCCGTCCACCATGACCAGCATGTTCTGCATCTTCTGCTGCACCAGGCACTGCGTCGCGAGCACGTGCTCGACTTCCGAAGTGCCGATGCCGTGCGCAAGGCAGGCGAAAGCGCCGTGCGTGCTGGTGTGCGAGTCGCCGCACACCACCGTCATGCCGGGCAGCGTCGCACCCTGCTCGGGCCCGATCACATGCACGATGCCCTGGCGCTTGTCGAGGAACGGAAAATACACTTTCGCGCCGAATTCACGCATGTTCGCGTCCAGGGTTTCGACCTGCAGGCGCGAAATCGGATCCTTGATGCCCTCGCTCCAGTCCGTGGTGGGCGTATTGTGATCCGCCGTGGCCACGACCGAATCGACGCGCCAGGGCTTGCGCCCGGCCAGCCTCAGACCTTCATACGCCTGCGGGCTGGTGACCTCGTGCAGCAGGTGGCGGTCGATATAAAGCAGCGCGGTGCCGTTGTCCTCTTCGTGGACCACGTGGTTCGCCCAAAGCTTGTCGTACAGAGTCTGCGGCATGGGTGCTGGCGCCTATGGAATTCGCCGATGGAAAGCCTTGAATTATGCCACAGCGAACATCGGTTTGGCTCGGAAAAGCGGTCGAAAAAGCGGTCATACGGTGCGCAGACGAAGTGCGATTCGGGCGCCGCCGCATTCGTTCAAACGCGCGCCGGACGCACTTTCCAGTAGAGCAGCACGAAGCCCGCGAGCGCCGCCAGCGCCGCGGCGCTGAAGGTCCAGGCCGGACCGATGCTGTCCCATCCCAGGCCGGAGAGCATGCTTCCCAGGACCCCGCCTGCGCCGAATGACACGGACAGGTAGATCGCCTGCCCGCGCACCTGGTGCGCGCCCTGGAACCAGCGGTGGATCAGCGTCACCGAAGCGGCATGGTAGGCGCCGAAAGTCAGGCCGTGCAGCAGTTGCGCCGCAAACAGCACCGGTATCGAATCCACGCCCCAGCCGATCATGAGAAAGCGCAGCACGCTCGCCGCAAAACAGACGAGCAGGATGAAGGTGAGCGAGTAACGCCGCATCAGCGCCGGCATCAGCAGGAACACGATGATTTCGGCGACGACGCCGTAGGTCCACATCCAGCCCACCGCGGCCTTGCTGTAGCCGTGGTCCACGAGGTAGATCGAAAAGAACGCGTACTGCGGCCCGTGCGCCACGGTCATCAGGAAACACGCCGCCAGCAGCGCAACGACCTCCGGCCGGCGCAGGATGGCCCACACCGGCCCGGCCTCGGCGTGCGCGTTGCCGGGAGACGCCTCCGTAATGGCGAGCGAGCAGATCCAGGAAAGCGCGTAGGTCGCGAGCACCATCCACAGCAGGCTCGCGACCGGCAGCGCATCGAGCGCATAGCCGACCAGCGTCACCGTGACGATGAAACCCACCGAACCCCACAGGCGGATCGCGCCGTAGTCACCGATCACCCCGCGCAGGTGCGCCAGCGTCAGTGACTCGAACAGCGGCATCGAAGCGCTGGTGAAAAAGCCCAGCGCAAGAAGCAAGGCGAACAGGCCCCAGAACGAATTCACGAAAAAGAAACCGGCGAAGCACAGTCCGCCGCAGGCAAGCGTGATGCGGATGATGCGCACGCGCTGTCCCCCGCGATCGGCCATCCAGCCCCAGAAATTCGGCCCCACCACGCGCATCAGTTGACCCAACGAAAGCAGCACGCCGATCTGCGCCGCAGCAAGACCCAGCGACGCCAGATACAAGCTGAAATAAGGCGCGGCCGCGCCGACCTGGGCGAAATAGGCGAAATAGAAGGCGGACAGGCGCCAGTAAGGAACGCGATGCGTTGAAGGCGGGGACAAAATCAAACTTTCGGCTGCGGGCGCCAGGGCTGAAGAAGATCATTCTACATGGCGAATCTGCACACGCTGCGCGACTCCTGGGCTAAACTGCCGCCATTTTGCGCACCGCGAAGACGCCGGCGGCGCATCCACGCATCCGAATAGCCCCCATGCTCAAACATCTGCACTCCCGCGGCACGCTGTTCCTGCTGTTCACCCTGTCCGGATTCGCCGGGCTGATCTACGAATCCATCTGGAGCCATTACCTCAAGCTCTTCCTCGGGCACGCCGCCTACGCGCAGACCCTGGTGCTGGCGATCTTCATGGGGGGCATGGCGCTCGGTTCCTGGATCTGCAGCCGTTACTATACTGCTGGGCATGACCTTTCCGCTGATGAGCGGCGGCCTCATCCGCCGCCACCCCGACACCCCGGGCGCCTCGCTCGCCATGCTCTATTTCACCAACAGCCTGGGCGCGGCGGTCGGCGTGCTGGCGAGCGGCTTCTTCATGATCGAAAAGCTGGGGCTGCCGGGCACCATACAGGCCGCCGGTGCGATCAACCTGACTCTGGCGCTGGTGGTTTGGCTGATCGCGCGCGGCGCCGAAGCACCCGCCGCCGCTGCGTCAGACACGCGCGAAGCCGCCGACCCCGGGTATTTCAGGATGCTGCTCGCCACCGCGCTCTTGACCGGCGCCGCCTCCTTCATCTACGAAATCGGCTGGATCCGGATGCTCTCCCTGGTGCTGGGCGCCTCCACGCATTCGTTCGAACTGATGCTCTCGGCCTTCATCTTCGGCCTCGCCTGCGGCGGTTACTGGGTCAAGCGGCGCATCGACGCGACCAGCGACCCGACCCGGCTCCTCGGCATCGTGCAGGTGGTGCTGGGCCTGCTCGCGATCGCCACGCTGCCGCTCTACGGCGTCATGTTCGATGTCATGACATGGATCATGCGCGGCGTCGCGCGCACCGAGACCGGCTACGTGCTCTACCATCTTTCCAGCCACGCCATCGCGCTCGCCATCATGTTCCCGGCCACGTTCTGCGCCGGCATGACCCTGCCGCTGATCACCTATGCGCTGCTGCGCGGCGGCTATGGCGAGAAGAGCATAGGTGCGGTCTACGCCGCCAATACCCTGGGCGCGATCGTCGGCGTGTTCGCCGCAGCGCACCTCGGCATGCCGCTGCTGGGTTTGAAGAACCTGGTCGCGGCCGGCGCCGCGATCGACACGCTGCTCGGCGTGTACCTGCTCTGGCGCGCAACCCGGGGCGGCAGCTTCAGGATGCCTGCGCTCGCCGGCGGGGCGGTCGCGCTGGGTCTGGTCCTTGCCTTCGGCGTGGTGCAGTTCGACGTGCACCGCATGGTGTCAGGCGTGTTCCGCCACGGCACCATCTACGGCGCTGCGAGCATCAAGACGCTGTTCTATCAGGACGGCAAGACCGCGTCGGTGAGCCTGGTCGAATTCCCCGAGGGCACCAGCATACGCACCAACGCGAAATCCGACGGCGCCATCAACCTGAAAGCCGGCGAGCGCATCTCGGACGAAGTCACCATGGTGCTCACGGCGGTGCTGCCGCTCGCGATCAAACCGGAGGCGAAGAACGCCGCCATCATCGGCATGGGCACAGGGCTAACTGTGCACACCATGCTGGCGAACTCGAAGATAGAGTCGGTCGACACCATAGAAATCGAACCGGCGATGATCGAGGCGTCGCGGGGCTTTCGCGCGCGCAACGCCAACGCCTACGCCGACCCGCGCAACAATTTCCGCATCGACGACGCCAAGACCTTCTTCTCCACCCGCAACAACAAGTACGACATCATCATTTCCGAGCCGTCCAACCCCTGGGTAAGCGGCGTCTCCAGCCTGTTCTCGAACGAGTTCTACCATCTGGTGCGGCGCTACCTCAAACCGGGCGGCGTACTGGTGCAGTGGTTCCAGTTGTACGAAATCGACGTCAGCCTGGTGGCGTCGGTGCTGCGCGCGCTGGGCGACAGCTTTCCCGATTACGCCATCTACGCCTCCACCGACAACGACCTGCTGATCGTCGCCGGCGACGCGGCCACGCTGGCGCAACCGCTCGCAGACGTGTTCCGCGAACCCGGCCTGGCGAAAGAACTGCAGATCGTGCACCTGCAGAAACTGGCCGACCTGCAGATACGCAAGATCGCCACCCGCGCCACCATTCACCCGCTGGTGCAAAGCTTCAACGTACCGGCCAACTCCGACTACCACCCCTACCTCGACCTGAACGCGGCGCGCTACCGCTTCCTGCAGCAGGGCGCGGGCGAACTGGTCGCGCTCAATGCAGCCAGCGTGCCCGTGATTCCGATGCTGGAAGCAGGCAACGCGCTGCCCGAAGTGTCGCTCGACGGTACGGAATACTTCAACCGCATCGAGCAGATGCGCCGCGCGCAGTACATCCGCGATACCTACCTCAAGCTGAACCCTCCGGAACCGCTGGCGATGCCGCGCGCGCTGCAAAAGGACCTGGAACTCGCCAGCCTGCGCGCTCTGGACTGCTGGGACCCGGCGCGGCACGACGTCTGGCTGCACTCCCTGTTCCAGGTGGCGATCGTGGTCAATCCCTTTCTCACGCCCGAAGAATCCGGCGCCATC
>JAPLRD010000066.1 GCA_026399375.1 Pseudomonadota bacterium | reverse complement strand
GTAGAATTTCCACTTTGGCACATCTGATGCCGCAGGTGCGGGGGTCCTCCCTCTTCCCTGCCGAGCATTCGCATGCCAACTCTTCGCCGACGTCAATCAGTACGACGGTGAAAGGGGAACGTCCATACCATCTCCCACAAGGTGTTCATCCCCACAAGGTGTTCATCCCCACAAGGTGTTCATCCCCACAAGGTGTTCATTCTCCACTGAAACGAGGCCGAAGCAAATGCGATCCGCCTCAGATCAATCACAGCTCAAGCCATATGCAAGCCGCCATTGATGGAAATGTTGGCGCCGGTGATGTAGCCCGCTTCCTCCGAAGCAAGATAGGACACGAGACTGCCGATTTCCTCCGGCTGCGCCAGGCGCCCCATCGGGATCGTGGCCACGATCTGGTCGCGCACCTCCTGGCGGATCGCCATCACCATGTCGGTCGCGACGTAACCCGGGGCGATGGTGTTCACCGTTACGCCCTTGCGCACGACCTCCTGTGCCAGCGCCTTGGAAAAACCGTGCATGCCGGCCTTGGCCGCCGAATAATTGGTCTGCCCGAACTGGCCCTTCAGCGCGTTGACCGAGGACACGTTGATGATCCGGCCCCAGCCGCGGTCCGTCATGCCCTCGACCACCTGGCGCGTGACGTTGAACACGCTGTTCAGGTTGGTGTTGATCACATCGTACCAGTCGCTCTCCGACATGCGCTTGAACACGCCGTCGCGGGTGATGCCGGCGTTGTTGACCAGGATATCGACCGGCCCGATGATGGAGCTGATGCGGTAGAACATGTCGGCGCAGGAATCGAACTCCTCCACGTTGCCCTCGGCCGCGTGCACGGCGAAGCCCTGTGCGCGCATGCTGGAGAGCCACTCTTCCTTCTTTTCGTAGCCGGGCAGACAATTGGCCACAACCTTGTTGCCGTTCGCCGCCAGCCGCTTGCAAATCGCCGTGCCGATTCCGCCCATGCCACCGGTCACAAATGCCACGCGCTCAACCATGTTCACTTCCTTTCAAATACTGTAATACGACACCGTCAAAAATTGTCATTCCGAGGCCAACGGCCGAGGAATCTGCTTTTCCTGCAATCTGCGAACCCGAAAAGCAGATTCCTCGCTTCGCTCGGAATGACAGGATTGGAGGCCTTTTCGCTCGAAATGACAATTATGGGAATTCAAAACTTATCAGGCCAATCTCAACGTTCCACCGCAAGCGCAACGCCCATGCCGCCGCCGATGCACAGGCTGGCGAACCCTTTTTTCGCGTCGCGCCGGACCATCTCGTGCAGCAGCGTCACCAGAATGCGGCAGCCGGATGCGCCGATCGGATGGCCGATGGCGATGGCGCCGCCGTTGACGTTGACCTTGTTCGTGTCCCACTTCATCTCGCGGTTGACCGCGATCGCCTGCGCGGCGAAGGCCTCGTTGATTTCCATCAGGTCGAGGTCGCCCACGCTCCAGCCCGCCTTCTTCAGGCACAACTGGCTCGCCGGCACCGGACCCATGCCCATGATCTTGGGATCGACGCCGGCCGACGCGTAGGCGCGTATGGTCGCGAGCGGCTTCAACCCGAGTTCCTGCGCTTTTTTCGCCGACATCATGATCACCGCCGCGGCGCCGTCGTTGATGCCCGAGGCATTGCCCGCGGTCACCGTGCCGTTCTTGTCGAACGCCGCGCGCAGGCCGGCGAGCGCTTCCAGCGTGCTGCCGTGCTTGGGATATTCGTCGGCGGCGAACACCAGCGGCGCGCCTTTTTTCTGCGGGATTTCGAGCGGCAGGATCTCGTCCTTGAACTTGCCCGCCTTTTGCGCCGCTTCGGTCTTCAACTGCGACGCCAGCGCGAACGCGTCCTGGTCCGCGCGCGTCACGCCGTACTTGGTGGCGACGTTCTCGGCGGTGACGCCCATGTGGTAATTGTTGTACACGTCCCACAGGCCGTCGACGATCATGCTGTCGATCAGCTTGGCGTCGCCCATGCGAAAGCCGTCGCGCGAGCCGGCGAGCACGTGCGACGAAATGCTCATGTTCTCCTGGCCGCCGGCGATGATGATCTCGGCGTCGCCGGCCTTGATCGCCTGCGCGGCGAGGTGGGTCGCCTTGAGGCCGGAGCCGCATACCTTGTTGATGGTCATGGCAGGGACCATGTCGGGCAAGCCTGCTTTCAGCGACGCCTGTCTCGCCGCGTTCTGGCCCACGCCTGCGGTCAGCACCTGTCCCAGGATGACTTCGGAGATCTGCTCCGGCTTCAGGCCGGTCTTCGCCAGCAGTCCCCGGATCACGTGCGCGCCCAGATCGGCCGCGGAAATTTTCGCCAAAGTGCCGCCGAACTTGCCTACCGCGGTGCGGCCCGCGGCTACGATTACTACGTCATTCATTTGAACCTCCGTTAAACACACGCGTCTCTATTCTGTAGGAGCGAGCTTGCTCGCGAACTTTGAAATTCGCGAGCAAGCTCGCTCCTACGACAATTTCATGGACCTACCAATCGCGAGCAAGCTCCTACGACAATTTCATGGGCCTACCAATCGCGAGCAAGCTCGCTCCTACAACACAACCAAATTACACCCTCACCTTCACATACCTGCCCGGCGCCGGCTCGACCGGGTTGAATTTCGTATTGCCCGATTTCTTCGGTGCCGCGCGCTCGCCGCCTGCAAACCCCTCAAGCCACGCGTTCCAGTTCGTCCACCAACTGCCCTTGTTCTCCTCAGCACCGGCCAGCCACTCCTCGGCGCCGACAGATGACTGATCGTTGATCCAATAGCTGCGGCGGTTCTTTGAAGGCGGATTGATCACGCCGGCGACGTGGCCGCTGGCGCCGAGCACGAAGCGCGTGTCGCCCTGCAGATGCCGCGTCGACAGCCAGGCCCCTTTCCAGGGCACGATATGGTCCTCGCGCGTCGCCAGGATGTAGGTCGGCAGGCCGATCGCTCCGAGGTCGACCGGCACGCCGCACATGGCGAGCTTTCCCGGCTCGCGCAGCTTGTTCTCGAGATACATATTGCGCACGTACCAGCAGTACATCGGCCCGGGCAGATTGGTGCTGTCGGCGTTCCAGTAAAGGATGTCGAACGCGTCCGGCGACTTGCCCTTGAGGTAGTTATTGACCACATAGGACCAGACGAGATCGTTCGCGCGCAGCGCCGAGAACACAAATGCGAGTTCCTTGCCCGAAAGGATGCCGCCCTTGCCTATCGCCGCTTCGCGCGACGCCATGCTGGCCTCGTCAATGAACACGCCGATGTCGCCCGGATGCGTGAAGTCAAGCATGGTGGCAAGGAAGGTCGCGCTCGCCACGCGGTCCTCGCCGCGCGCGCGCAGCACCGCCAGCGCCGACGCGAGCAGCGTGCCGCCGACACAAAAGCCCAACGTATTGATCTTGTCCGACTTGCTTATGGCGCGCACCACTTCGATCGCCGTCAGCACGCCGTCTTCGATGTATTCGTCCCAGGTGATCGCGCCCAGGCTCTCTTCGGTGATGTTGCGCCAGGACACCATGAACACGGTGTTGCCCTGCTCCACCGCGTAGCGCACGAAGGAGTTTTCCGGCTGCAGGTCGAGGATGTAGAACTTGTTGATGCAAGGCGGCACCATCAAGAGCGGCAGCTTGCGCACCTTCGCCGTGGCCGGCTTGTACTCGATGAGTTGGATCAACTCGTTCTCGAACACCACCTCGCCCGGTGTCACCGCGAGGTTGCGGCCGACCTCGAACGCGGATTCGTCGGTCATCGACACCCGCCCGAGTTCCACATCCGCGATCAAGTTGCGTATGCCGGTGTGCAGGCTCTCGCCGTTGGTATCCAGGGCACGCTGCAGCGCTTCGGGATTGGTCGCGGCAAAATTGGCCGGGCTCATGGCGTCGACCAGCTGCTGCGTGTAAAAGCGCAGCTTGTCCTTGGAAACCGGCTCCAGATCTGCCGTTTCGACCAGTTCCGTGAGAAAACGGGAGTTCAGCAGGTACGCCTGCCGCATGTAGTCGTAATAGGGGCTGGCACGCCATTCGCGCCCCGAAAAGCGCTTGTCGGCGATGCCGTTCAGACCAGCGGTCGGGTCGGCGGCGAAATCCGTCCCTGCGGGCGTTCCGGACTCGCGCGCGAGCATGCCCCCCCAAAGGGCCATTTGCCGCTGAAAATAACCCGTTTGCAGGGCTACAAAACGGGTTGGATCGGCACTATGGGAGTCGATGAGGCGGCGCCACATCGCGCCGGCTTCGGAATCCGCCGGAAACAGCCGCGAAAACCCCTGCAACAGCGCGCTGCCTGCCTGCGCAAAGCTGCTCGATTGGTCTTCAGTGCTGGATGTTTGCACGGACGCGGGGGTCTCCGGGGGCAGTGCGCGGAATAAGCCGCCACAAACCGTGGCGGTCATAGGAAGAAATCAAGTCCTGAGGCGCTGAATTTTGCACTGCAGCAATGGCGCTGTCAAGGTGGAACCTGCGGCTTGAAGCCTTGCCGGTCAAGTGCCGCTGCCAATCATCACTATTCAGTTTAAGTTATTGTTATTTATTGCATTACATGAACCTGCGCGGAGCCAGGATTGGTCATTCCGAGCGGAGCGAG
>JAPLRD010000288.1 GCA_026399375.1 Pseudomonadota bacterium | reverse complement strand
CACCAACGGCTCCATGATGTGGCCGGTCTGGGTTTCGTAGGCTGCGCGCGCAGCGGGTTCGAGCTCTGTACCGCGTTGCATCGGAACTGTCACCTCCTGCGTCGCTCTACCGGTGCGGATACACCAGAGTTGATAGGGCGTCTGCCAGGGCGAGACCCCGAGTACGACGGGCGTCTCGCTGGCGTTCCGAGATCTGGCTCGATGTGCGTGCCACTCGGTAGTGCCCTGCACGAGTCTGAGTACGGCACTCATGCTGCTCTCCGCTTGGAGCGCTCAAGCGTTTTGATGACCCGGTCGAACTCGGTGGCCGGGATCTGGGCCAGAGCGTCTACGCGAAAGAAGGCCAGAACACGGGATAGGGCGGTGTCCGTTTCCGTGAGGAGAACTTCGATCTGCTTCACCTGCGCGGCGGTGATGCTGACTGCTGTAGGCTGCGCCGGCTGCTGCGTGTCGGTCGCACCTTCCGGCAAGTCCTCCCCAGCGTAAATATAGAGCCCGAGACCGTGGAGCGCGATTGCCTTGACCAGGCAACGCTGAATCGAGGTGTTCACGTCGAAGGTTGTCGGCATTGCGATGGGGCGGTTCTTCGAATCAAGTACGGGGTGGACCTGGGACAGGGTCACTCCCTGGACGGTTACGGCCACTTCAACGAAGAAGCCGAGGTCGGTCTGCAGGTAGGGCAGGCCAGCGAACCGTTTTACCTCCCAGGTCGCGGCTGGATCTGCCTGCCGCAGTTGCTGCACGGCGAAGGGCCAGGACAAGTAGGAGAACTGGCCCTTCTTCTCCACGTGCTTCGAGACGTCAATCTTGTTGAGTACGGCGAAATAGTTGTCCATTTGAATCTCCTTGATGTAGAAAAGAAAATGCCCAGCCGAGGCCGGGCGGTATGCTTAAATACGCATTTAAATACCATTAATATATCCAAGTTAAAACAACAGGTTAATATCATCGTCGAATCGTGGATTTGTCCTCCAATGTCACCCTTGTCGCTAGATCAGCCCCCGCTCGGCCATCGACAAGGCGCCTGCGCCGGCCACGACGAAGTGGTCGAGCACCTTGATGTCCACCAGCGCCAGCGCCTGTTTCAGCGACTGCGTGAGCAGTTCGTCCGCGCGGCTGGGTTCAGCAACGCCGCTTGGATGGTTGTGCGCCAAGATCACAGCCGCAGCATTGCGCTGCAGCGCGGCCTTCACCACTTCCCTCGGGTAGACCGAGGTCTGGGTGAGGGTTCCACGGAATAGCTCTTCGCAAGCTATGACGCGGTTCTGAGCATCGAGATACACCACGACAAAGACTTCGTGTTCCCTCTCTGCAATAGCAAGGCGCAGGTAGTCCCTTACAGCGCCGGGCGAACCGAGTGCGTCGCTCGTTCGCATGCGGGCATCGAGCAGCTTCAGTGCGCGTTGAATAACGCGGTCGCCTGTCATGCTGCCTCCAGCGCTTCGCTGTAGCCGCGCGTCCATTCGGCGGTGAGCAGATAATCTGCGGCACGCTGCGCTTGAGCTGCGGCCGTGAAGATTGCCCGCTTGTCACGCTTGAGAACCTCAAGCCAGTTGGCCACGTAGCTCGCATGCTGCAGTCGGCCATCGATGCGAAGGTAGGCACAGACGAAAGCGCTCGCCATCTCGGCGACCATCTCCTCCATGGCATACGCTTCCTGTCCGAAGCGCCCGGTGAGTTGCCGATTGCAGCGTGAAGGTGCGCCAGTCCAGTGGCTCAACTCGTGTGTCGCCGTGGCGTAATAGTCCTCGGCATTGGCGAAGCACCCTCGCTCGGGTAGCTGAATGAGGTCCTCAGCAGGGCTAAAGAACGCGCTGAAGCCTCCATGCCTGATGTCGGCCCCGGTACCCACGAGAAGGCGCTCAGCTTCCTCCAGCGAGTCCCACGTTGGAGGTGCCGCAGGTTGGGCTACGTTCTCGGGGAGCCCGTCAACTTGAGCCAGATTGAATACAGTAAAGCAGCGGAGCAGGGGAACTGCGGCGTCAGCCTCGGCCATCTGCGGTCGCTTGTAGAACACGATCGTGGTGCCGTGCTCGCCACCTCGCACCTGGCCACCGAGTTCTGTGGCCTGACGGTAGGTGAGCCAGGCATTGCGGCTAAAGCCGTGCGCCTGGCCCTCCAGAGTGAGTAGGAGCCGGTTGATCCCGTTATACGCGCGGCGCGAGCCGGCGTTGACGGGAACAGGTTCGAGCTGACCAGACCAAGGCCGTACCCATGGCGGTGTACCGGCTTCGAGCGCGGCAATAATGCGCTCGGTGACAACTTCGTAGATGCTCTGCATAAGACCTCCAGAAATGAAAGAGCCCCGACAGGGCGGGGCAGTGGTTACTTGCGAAAGAGCGCACGAAAGCCGATACGCACGACCTGGCGTGCGATCTCGGCCGTCGCAGCGCCGAGGGCGATGTCGATGGGACTTACTGCGGGCTTATGTTTAGGAGGCCGGGGTGGTACATCCGCCCGTCGATGAAGCCGATCAAGCGCTTCAGCCCAGACGTTGCGAGGCTCATCAGCAGCCCCGCAACCGACGCCGCCATTACCCCGCTGAATGTTCCCCAGTGAATCATCAGCACCAGCGCTGTCACAAGCACGTCGATTGCGACGCCCGGAGCCGGTGCTTGGCTCTTGCGGCCGAAGAACCCGGCCGCGTAGTCGAGTACGTTACCGAGGGCGTCAACGCCGATCTTCGCGCCGATTGCTGCGGTTAGTGCTACGCGGTTGGCAACGACGCCGGCCGCGTCGATAATGACATCAGCGTGCTTCGCACCGAGGTGCTTTGTGTTCTGAGACATGGTGAGTCCTTTCCTGGTTGAGTAGCGGATTGCTACAAAACCGGGACGACTGGCGCGAGGAACGAGCGTGACCGCCGCCAGGGAATAAGCATTCTTTTTCGGGTTATGGACGAACTCGAATCGAAGTGGGGGGTACTAAGATCGAAGTACCGGGTAGGGGACCAGGCGCCCTCGCGGTTTCCAAAAAATTTATGAAAAATTTTCTGCGGGAAGATGCTCTCTGGCGCACGCAATTCCGACTAAAGAAAGGCTGGGATCTGCCGTTGAACAGTTAACTTCGGCAGATTCTGGTTCAAGGCCGTGCCGCGAACTAAGGATTAGATGCCAGGTTGCCGACCAAACGATCCGTTGTGCGAGCGCCCCAAGATGTGGGTGAACCTAATGCGGATGGGAAGGCAACCGCCGTAGCCTCGATGTTCGAGGCGACTCAGACCGGATGCTGCCGAAGTCGAATAACAAGGGCGTGACTCACAAGGTCGCGCCCTTTCCGTTCATAGTCCGTGGCAAAATCTCAAACATGACCAAG
>JAPLRD010000215.1 GCA_026399375.1 Pseudomonadota bacterium | reverse complement strand
GGCCGCAGATCAGCGCGCGATGGTCGGCGGGCACGTCCGTCGTCAGCGGCCCGTTCCAGAACTGGTCCGCGCACATCTGGCTCGCCAGCCGTTCGTTCTCCGCGTCCTGCGCGCGCAGAATCTCCGGCCACTGGCGCGCCAGGACCAGGCCCATGTCCTCGATCTGGTTGCCCGATCCGGGATAGACGAATGCGATGCGACCGGGGTGCCCGGGTACCGGCTCCCGACTCGCGAACACGCGCTCGCGGTCTTCGCTGCTGCGCGCTGCTTCGTGCGCGACCCCTGCGATCGCCTGCTGCGTCAAGCGCAGCAATTGCGGCAGGTCGCGCGCGAGCAATGCGACGCGGTGCGGACCGGGCTGCCCGCGGGAATGCGACAGCCACCATTGCCGCGCCAGCCGCCCGGCCGGCGCGTCGGCGCTGCCACGCGCCAGCTGCTCCAGTTCGCGCAAGGCGGAACGAAGCCCCTCCGGCGTCTGCGCAGACAATGTGAACAGCGCTTCCGCACAGGCCGGCGCTTGTCTGCGCCCTGCCGCTGTCGGCGAAGTGCGGGTTTCCTGCGCGTCCAGAACCACGTGCATGCAACCGCCTTCCGCACCCATGGCGCTCACGCCCGCGCGGCGCGGACCTTCGGCGCGATTGCGCAGCCAGTGGCGTGCGGCGCGGGGAAGGCGAATGCGGGACGCCGCGGCAAAGTTGGCCAGCGGCTTGCGGCAATTGCGCAGAGCCGGGATCACCTCGTGATGCAGGCACAGGCTGGCTTTGATCAGCGAAACCAGTCCGCCCGCGGCGCCGGCATGTCCGACATCGGCCTTGGCGCTTGTGATATTGCAGGCGAGCGACCGTCCTTCGGCGCCGAAGAAGGCGGCGAGCGCGCCTGCTTCCGCCGCGTCTTCATCCGGAGAACCGCTGCCGTGCGCTTCCACCAGTTGCGTGGAGGACGGCGCCACGCCCGCGTCGGCGTAGGCGCGCGCCAGGGCTTGTGCATAGGCTGCCTGTCCATGCGGGCCGAGCGCGGCAGCCTGCGCCGTTCCTATGCCCCGGACGACGGCGTATACGCGGTCACCGTCGCGCTCTGCATCGGCGAGCCGTTTGAGCACGACGCAGGCCGCGCCTTCGCCGGGTATGGCGCCGTCGGCGCCGGCATCGAAGGGCCGCGCCGCGCCCGCGCGCGAATAGGGGCGCAGCGCATTCGCGGCGAGCAGACTGCGCAGATCGCCGGCCAGGTCCACGGCGCCCGCAAGCGCGACATCCAGTTCGCCCCGCGCGAGCGCGCGCGCGGCGACGTCCAGGGCGCGCAGGCCCGAGGTGTCCTCGCTGCAGATCGCGTGGCTGGCGCCGCCGATATGGAATTCCCGCGCGATGCGGCTGGCGACGATGCCGCCCAGGGCGCCCAGGGTGCGGTCCGCCGTCAAGGGCAAACCCGCGCCCTCGCACAGGCGCTCTGCCCACTGCCTCGCCTGCGCACTGTCCGCATCCAGGCCGGCCTCGCGCGCCCATTCTGCCGCACGCTGCTTGACCGACCAGCGAAAATGAAAATCGGTGGTGCGCATGTCGAGGCCTAGGCCGATGAAAACGCCGCTGCGCGAGGAGTCGAGCGCCGGATTGCGCGCGTCTTCGAGCGCAGACTTCGCCACGTCGAGCATGAGCAGCTGCTGCGGCAGCGTTTCCGCCAGTTCGCGCGGCGCGATGCGAAAGCGATCGATCGGCACCGACAGGTCATCGAGGTAGTAACCGCGCATCGGCGCGGATCCCCATACCTTGCGAATTTCCCCGGCGCTCAAGCCGCGCCATTCCTTGCGCTCCGCCGGTTGTTCGTCGGAATCGGCGTCGAAAATGCGCTGCTGAAACGACTGCAGATCGGGCCAGCGCCCCACGCGCAACGCCATGCCGACGATCGCTATCGGTTCGAATGGAGCAGGCGCGGCCGGCGCAATGGATTTCGACGAAGGTGACTTCACCCGCGCATGCGCCGGCGATTCGGCCTTGCCCTGCCATTCTTCCAGCAGGAGGTGGGCATTGATGCCGCCGAAACCGAAACCGTTGACCGCGGCGCGCCGCGGCATGCCGCTCGCCCGCCGCTCCCACGGCCGGCTTTGCGCGAGCACGGAGAACGGACTTCCGGCAAGTTTCACCTTGTCCGAAGGCGACTCGAAGTTCGCCACCGGCGGCAGTCTGCCGTTTTGCAGCGCGAGCACCGTCTTGATCAGCCCGGCGCTCCCCGCCGCCGTCAGCAGGTGGCCGATGTTGGATTTCACCGCCGACAGGACGCACTGGCCGTTCTGATATTTGCCGCCCTGCCACAGGCGCGCCAGGCTGTCGAATTCGACCGCGTCGCCGACGGGCGTTCCCGTGGCGTGGCACTCGATCAGGTCCACCATGTCCGGCGACCATCCCGCCTGCGCATACGCGAGTCGCAGTGCGCGAAGCTGTCCCTCGGAACTCGGCGACAGCAGGTTGCCTTCGATGTCGTTCGACAGACCGACGCCGCGAATCAACGCCAGAATGCGGTCGCCATCGCGCACCGCGTCGGAAAGCCGCTTCAGCACGACGATGCCCGCGCCCTCGCCCACGATGAGCCCGTCGCCCTTGCGATCGAACGGCGAACAGCGTCCGCTCGGTGACAGCGCGCGCAGCTGCGAAAATCCCATCTGCGTGTAAAGCGAATCCGGGCGCGACAGGCCGCCGGCGAGCATTGCGCCGGCGCGATGCGCAAGCAGTTCATCGCAGGCGAGCTTGATCGCATACAGCGACGAGGCGCAGGCTGCATCCAGTCCGTAGCAGCTGCCGCCCAGGCCGAGCGAGCCGGCGAGCAAACTGGCGGGAAGTCCGGTCGCGTAACGGTTGAGCGCGTTTGCTTCGAGCGCATGCCCCTGCCCGTCGCGGCCGGAGAATCGTTGCTTAAGCAAGGGCTCGAGGATCTCATCGCACAGTGCGGACGCGCCCGCGGTCGGAAGCGCGATGCTGCCGATGATGACCCCGACACGGCTTCGGTCGAGCGTATCCGTGCGCGCCTGCGCGAACGCAGACTGCCCGGCCGAGATAAGGAGGTGAAAAGCCGGGTCGAGCGACTCGGCGATGTCGAGCGGCAAGCCGGTCGCGGCGAAATCGGGTCTGAACCCTTCGATGAAACAGCCGCGATCGGTGAAGACTGCGTCGGGGGTGCCGGGCGCCGTGTTTCGGATCAGGTCCGGATCAAGCAGCCAGCGCCCGGCGGGAACCGGACGGCAGGTATCTACGCCTCGTTCGACCAGCTCCCAGAATTCCGCGAGGGACTGCGCGCCGGGGAAAACGCCGCCCATGCCGACGATGGCAATCGGTTCGGAAAAACCGCCATTGCCACTTCGGGACGACTGCTTCGAATCACTTTTCAAGCTTCAGCCGGTTCAAGCGGAAGGCGTCGCGCAAAGCCGCGTCGACAACGAATTCGCAACCCTCCGCGGACGCCAGCAGATTTCCCTTGAGGTCCAGAAACTGAATCGTGGCTGTGGCGATCGCGCTGATGCCGAGTGCGACCCCGATCACCGCGCGGCAGCCGCCCTTGGGAAAGGCACCGACAAACTGGCGGTAACGGGCGAAAGCGCTGGGCAGCGAGGGACCGCCGCGATGCGCGGCGCTCCAGAGGATCATCATCTGGAACGCGCTGTCGAGCGCAAGCGGATCCGCGATCCAGGTGCCGCGCAGCGGATTGCTCATCCACTTGATCGGGGCTGAAGCCGCCTTGAGCAGCGCCGCCACCCCGTGCTCGGCGATCACTTCGACGCGCTCTATGCCGTGCAGGGCGGCGCCGTGGAACAGCACGCCCAGCGAATAGGCGTCGGCGATGCCGCCGCCGGAAATCTCCACCACGTCGGCCGCGGGTGCGAGCGGAAGGTTCTCTTCCGTCAGCAACACGTCCGCCTGCGCGTGAAAAATCTCCCGGCCGCCCGATTGGCTGACCATGCGCACCGGCAGCACATGCAGCTTGTCGCGCGACGTACCCGCGCCGACCTGCAGGCTTACCGTGATGGATTGCCCGGCATCGAGCGTCACGCCCTTGAGCACCTTGAAATCGTCCAGTCCGTGAAAGCGCATGCCCGGGCTGCCGTGCAATGCGGCCTGCGCCAGCCATTCGACCATCAATGCGGCGGGAAGGACCGCGCGTCCGTTGAAGACGTGGGATTCCAGGCACGGCAGTGCCTTGACGCTGACCTCGCGCTCGAATGCCACGCTGACTCTTGGAGGAGCACCTGCGCCTTTGTCGGGACGGGGGGCCGGCGGGTGCATGAGTTGCGGCGCCGGCGCCAGCGCCAGAACCTCGACTTCTCTCTTGCCGCGCGCGCAGATTTCGCGCAGCAGAAACTCCGCCCCGGCGGCGGGCTCGATGAGCCCCACTCCTTCCTGCTCGAATATCCGGCGCAGTCCCGGCGTCACCATGCCGCCGTTCCAGGGGCCCCAGTTGATCGAGACGACGCGGCAATCCGGGCGGCGGCGCGATTCGCGCTGCGCGAGCTTGTTGAGCACTTCGTTGGCCGCGGCGTAATCCACCTGCCCCACCCGCCCGAAGCGGCCGGTGTAGGACGAAAAGAGCGCGATGACCTTCAACTCTTCCTGCTCCAGCGCGGCCAGCAAGTTCTGCAAGCCGGCCACTTTCGTGGCATAGACCGAATCGAATTGTTCCGCGGTCTTGTCTTCGATGCGGCGGTCGGCGAGGACGCCGGCGCCGTGCACCAGTCCGCGGATCGCGCCGTAACGCTGGCGCACTTCGGCCAGCGCGCGCTTCACCGCAGCGGCATCGCGCACGTCCACCGGCAGATACACGGCACGTGCGCCGGCAGCGGCCAGCCGTTCCAGTTGCGTGCGAATTTCGCGCTGCGCGAGCAGTTGACGATAGTTCGTCTCCACCGCGGCCGGCGAACTGCCGTGCGGCAGGTTCGCGAACAGGGCTTTCTTGATTTCCGCCTCTGTCTGCAGTCCGCGCATCCACGCCGGTTCGCTCTCGGCGAGCTGGCTGCGACCGAGCAACACCAGCGTGCACTTGAAGCTGCGCGCGAGCGCCAGCGCCGCATCGCCGGTGACGCCCCGGGCGCCGCCGGAGATCACCACCACGTCGCCTTGCTTCAGTGGCATGGGCGTGTCCTTGCCCGCTGCCGGCGCCATCGGCTCGAATTCGACTTCGATCGATATCGGCGCGCGCGCGGACAAGCCCACTTCTGCGGGACCGTCGCGGAGCATCTCGTCGACGATCTGTCCTGCAGCCTCCGCAGTGGACAAGGAACCCACATCGAGATCCATCGCCTTGCAATGCACTTCCGGCCATTCGCGCCGCGCCGTCTTCACCATTCCGGCGAGCCCGCCGCTTATCGCATCGGCATTGACGTCCATGCTGCCAAAACCGAAGGCCCCGTCCAGCCTGGAAACCGTGGCGAGTATCGCAGTGCCCGCGACGCCCGTCTTGCGCAACGCCGGCGCGGCCTTCTGTATCAGGAGGAAGGCACGCTGCAGAAACTTGTCGTCGCTGCCTGCGGCGGGTGCAAGCACCAGCACGGCGGAAGGCGCGGCAGTCGAAGTAAATGCCTTGTCGATGGTCTTGTCGTGCAGCCCGCCGCGATGCACGGCGAGGTTCAACGAGCGCAGGCGCTCTTCGATCCGAATGGCGAGATCCGAGCCGTCGTCGACCAGCCAGACATGCGCCCCGCGCGCAAGGGCGAACTTCTTCCGCCGCTCGCCGGCGGGGATATCCATCGTGCGCACGACTTGCCGCATCACGTCGAGCTGTTGCGCCTGCAAGCCTGTATCGGACGCTGCGACCGGCGCGGCCTCAATGGCCGCCGGAGGCGCGATGGCCGCCGTAGGCGCAACGGCCGCCGTAGGCGCAACGGCCGCCGCAGTCACAGCCGCGACAGCCGGCGCAGCGGACCCGCCGGCGAGAAATTCGACGATCTGCTTCAGTGTCTGCAACGCGCCCAGATGCTCCGGCCTGATTTCAGGCGAATCCGGAAGCTGGCTGCGCAGCGCCGCCATGATCTCGACGCGCTTGATGGAATCGATGCCCAGATCGGAGTCCAGCCCCATGTCCAGATTCAGCATCTCGGCCGGATAGCCGGTCTTGTCCGCAACCACGGCGAGCAGGACTTCACTGATGCGGCCCGCGCCAGCCGCAGGCGCCGGATCTGCGCCCGGACCCGCGGCAGGCGATTCGGCCTCCGCTCCCGCACCCAGAAAATCCACGATCTGCTGCAGCATCTGCAGCGATCCCAGGTGCTCCGGTTTGATTTCGGGCGATTGCGGCAGCTTCGCGCGCAACGCCGCCATGATTTCGACGCGCTTGATGGAATCGATGCCCAGATCCGAATCGAGGCCCATGCCCAGATCGAGCATCTCCACCGGATAGCCTGTCTTCTCCGCAACCACCTCGAGCAAAACCGATTTGATGCGATTGCCGTCCGCGCGGACTTGCGCTCCTTCAAACTTGGCTGCCATGGAACCCGCTGCGACGCCGGCGGCGGGTGCAGCAGCGTGTGCGGCACCTGCTGCGAGGAAAGCGACGACCTGCTCCAGCGTCTGTAGCGCGCCCAGATGCTCCGGTTTGATCTCGGGCGCATGGGGCAGTCGGCTGCGCAAGGCAGCCATGATTTCAACCCGCTTGATCGAGTCGATGCCCAGGTCCGCATCCATGCCCATGCCGAGGTTGAGCATTTCGATCGGATAGCCGGTCTTGTCCGAAACCACTTCGAGCACGGCGCGCTCGTGCAGGGAACGGTCCGTTGCCGGAACGGGCTGCGCGATAACTGTCTGAGCAACAGGCACGACAGCGGCAGGCCGCTCCTGCTTCCGCGCAGGCACCGGTTCGTCGCCCCGCGACGCGACGGTATTCGCGAGCGGCGCCGCCTCAGGCAGCGGAAACGCAGATCCGCTGCGCAAACTCAGCAGCGACTGTATCGCCCGCCTGGCCGATTCCTGGCCTTCGAGAAATTGCTTGTGCAGTTGCGCCGTCTGCTCCTGCAGCCGCTGCAGCGCGAGAATGCCTTCCTGCGTTGCGCGCAATACACTCGGAACGTCAGCACTCGGAACGTCAGCGCTCGAAAAGTTTGCGGCCGCGACGTCGGCGACCGGGAATTCCGCCGGCTGCTGCGCCGCTAACGACGAGGAAAATTGATTTGCCGCAGCGGCGGCGCCTTGCGCGAGGCGTGGCGCCGAGGAAGAAGCGGCAGCCTGCACCGGCGCCGGTCTGGCTGCTGCCGGCGGCCGCTCGGCATGCGGCGCGCGATGGTTTGCGCCGGAGATCGCGACGGTGAACGCCGGCTTGCCTGACACCGCTTCGGCAGGAGCCGGGGCGTTCTCCCATTTGGAAAGGTCGACAGGATGTCCCAGCGCAGCGAGGCGGCCCAGCGCCAGGGCGAGATCGAAAATGCCGGAGCGTGCGCCCCTGGATGCATCGAGCGCGACCGTCTCCACTTCACCGCCGGGCAGGATGGATTGAACGAGATCGCTCAAGACATGGCCGGGGCCGATCTCGACGAAGGTGCGCACGCCAGCCGCGTGCATCGCCTGTATCTGCTGCATGAAATTGACGGGCCGCACGATCTGGTTCGCGAGCAGTTCGCGCGCCTCGGCTGCGGTCTTCGGGTACTCGCCGCCGGTGGAGTTGGCATAGACGGGCATCTTGCCCTTGCCGAACGCAACCGCCCCCAGTGCTTCGGCGAAAGGCGCCCGCGCGTCGGCCACGAGCGCGCTGTGGAACGCAGCCGACACCTGCAAAACACGGCTGCGTATGGACCGCTTGGCCAACTCACCCTCCGCCCGCCTGATCTGCTCGGCGGGACCCGCGAGTACGGTTTGCTTCGGCGAATTGCGGTTCGCGACCACCAGTTCGCCCAGTCCATTCTTGTCTTCGCGCAGGAATTCCAGCACCGCTTCCTCGTCCGCCTGCACGGCCAGCATCGCGCCGCGATCGGCGCCGCCGCTGCGGCTGGCCATCAAACGGCCGCGCACATTGGACAAGCGATGCAGCGCCTCGGTCGTCATCCGCCCCGCGCCGCAAAGCGCGGACAGCTCGCCATAGCTGTGGCCGCAGGCGGCATCGGCCACGACGCCGAAATGATTCAGGACGTTTAACGCACCCATGCTCACCGCGCCCAGGGCGGGCTGTGCGACTTGCGTCGCCTTGAGCGCCTCTTCCTGCTGCAGACGGGCGTCGTCGGAGAAAACAGGGCGCGGATAGATGAAATCGCTGAGCTTCTGTGATCCCTTCAGCTCTGCACCCGTGCCGGAAGGTTCGCGCGCAAACGCAGCGTCCGCTTCGGACAGCGCGTCCATCATCGCGGGAAACTGGCAGGCGAGGTCGCGCAGCATGCCGGCGTACTGCGAGCCTTGTCCGGGAAACAGCGCACCTATCTTGCCGTGGTCCTTGCCGGAGCCGAAGGCGATGCCTGCGGGCGATGTCCAGGAAGCCTTGCCGGGGTTTTTTTCCAGCATCTTCAGTGCGGCATCGATCAAGCCGGCACGATCGGATTGCGCGGTGACGATCACGAGCAACCGGAATCCTGCGGCATGCCGGAACTGCAGGCGGGATTCGCACGCTGCACGCCTGAAATCGAGCCAGGAGGCCTTCGTACTGTGCGCGGCCAGCTGGGCTTTAAGAGCGTCGAGGCTCTCGCCGCTGAACGCGAGGATCTCGACGTCGCCGTCCCAATCCACGGAGGGCTTGGCCGCCCCCTGCTCTTCCAGCACGCAATGAAAATTCGTTCCGCCGAAGCCGAGCGCGCTGACACCCGCGCGGCGCGGATGCGCGGCGTCGCCCAGCCACGGACGCTTGCTCGTGTTGATGTAGAAAGGCGACGAGCCCGGCACGGTCCCTTCCAGCGGCTGCTTGACCTTGATCGTGGGCGGGAGGACCTTCTGATGCAGCGCCATCGCCGCCTTGATGATGCCGGCCACGCCTGCCGCCGCCTTGGTGTGTCCGATCTGCGACTTTACCGAACCCAGTGCGCACCATGTTCCCTGCTGCTGCGCCGACTGGAAGACTTCGGTCAATGCGGACAACTCGGTCGCATCACCCACTTTCGTGCCGGTACCGTGCGCCTCGACGAGGCCCAGCGTCTCCGGCTTGATGCCGGCTGCTTCATAGGCGCGCTGCAGGGCTAGTTTCTGGCCTCCGGCGCGCGGCGCATAGATCGCGCTGCTGCGCCCGTCGCTGGAAGTGCCCATTCCCTTGATCACGGCGTAAATGCGATCGCCGTCGCGCTCTGCGTCCGCGAGACGCTTGAGCACGAGCACGCCCAGACCTTCGCCGAGTATCGTTCCGTCGCAATCCCGGTCGAAGGGCTTCGCATCGCCGCTCGGCGAGAGCGCCGGCGTCTTGCTGAAGCACATGTACATGAAGATATCGTTGAAGGTATCGACGCCGCCGGTGATGACCATGTCGGAAAGACCGGCCGATAGCTCCAGCCCGGCGAGGTGAATCGCCGCCAGCGAACTTCCGCAGGCCGCATCGACGACGCAATTGGTTCCGCCCAGGTCAAGCCGGTTGGCGATGCGGCCGGCGGCGACGTTCCCCAACAATCCGGGGAAGGAATTTTCCTGCCAGCCGACGTAAGAATCGGAGATGCGCTGAACGACGTCTTCGGCGACGTCCTTGGCTACGCCCGCATCCTTCAGCGCCTTGCGCCAGTGCGGATGCCCGAGCCGCGCGCCCAGGGGAATCACAAGTTCGAGTGCCCCGGTAACGCCGAGAATGACGCTGGTGCGGTCGCGGTTGAACGCGCGGCCCTTGCCGTCGCCTGCGGCTGAGCCGGTGTTGGTTGCGCCTTTGCCGGCGTCCGCGGCGTAGCCTGCATCGGCCAGCGCACGTTGCGCCGCGATCATGCTCAAAAGTTGGGTCGTATCCGTGGCCTCGATGTCCTTCGGCGCCATGCCGAACTCCATCGGATTGAACGTCACCGGCGACAGGAAGCCGCCGCGTTGCGCATAGGTATGATCCGGGGATTTCGGGTCCGCATCGAAGTAGTCGGCGGCGTTCCAGTGCGAGCCGACCGGGACCGGTGTGATGGCGTCCACGCCGTTCTTGATGTTCGCCCAATAGGCCTGCAGATCGTCTGCTTTGGGAAACAGACAACTCATGCCGACGATGGCCAGGGGACTATTGTGCTTGCTCATTGCAAAATACTCATGAATTCAATGCTTTGCTCAGTTCAAACGGGTCAAGCGGACGCCCGTGCGCAACGCCCGCCGGCAATTGTACCCCTTGCGCACGCAAATGCTGATGGCGCAACTGCATCGCCGCCCCATAAAGCAGGTTCTGGCCGACCACCACCACTTGCCGGTTTTCCGGCTTTTCGAGAAAGGACCCGCGCGTCCATTCGTTGAACGCGCCCATCGCCGGCCCGCACCAGACCTGATAATCCATTGCCCGCGACGCTTCGCCTGCATTGGCCCAGCGCGAACTCAAGCCTAGGTAGCTGCGAAAAACGAGCGCCATTTTGTGTTTCGGGTCGCGTTCGGCGCGCTCGACCTGGCTGGCATCCCGCTTGAGGAAGAACTGCCTGGTACTTTGCCAGGCTTCGTCGACCGTGGCGCGCAACAGCTGCTTTTCGACGAATTCCCTGTCCGCCTCCGGCAGGCCCTCCAGACCGGCGTGCGCACGGTAAATATCATACAGCCTCCCCGCGCGCATGGGGAACATGGTGCCGCGCTTCAGCACCTGCACGCGCACGCCCATTTCGAACATGTCCGCCGCTGGCGCCATGGCGACGTCGGCCTGCCCCGCCTGGGCCAGCATGGTGCGCACTGCGTCACAACTGCCGGACTCGGTGCAGGCCTGGTTCACCGATCCGGTGAGGACGTAAGCCGCGCCCATGGAAAACGCCGCCGCAAGCGCCGCCGGTGTGGACAATCCGCCCGCAGCGCCCACCCGCAGTGGCTGCGCGTAGCCGTGCTTCTCCTGCATCCGGTCGCGCAGGGCAAGCATCGTCGGCAGCAACGTGACCAGCGGCCGGTTGTCGGTGTGCCCGCCGGAATCGGCTTCCGCCGTCAGGTCCTGCGCCACCGGGACCGATGCTGCAAGCTCCGCCTGGTCCTGCGTGATGTCGCCGCGGCGAACGAGTTCAACCAGCAGCTCCGCCGGAGGCGGCGAAAAGAACTGCGAGGCGACTTCGACGCGCGAGACCTTGGCAACGACGCGGTTCGGCGCGACCACCCTGCCCTCGGCATCGCGGCCGATGCCGCTGACCCGGTAGCGCACCAGCGGCAGCGTCAGCCGCAGATAGGCCGAGGCCTCGACCAGCCGTATGCCGTGCCGCAAATACAGGTCGGCCACGCCCGCTTCGAGTTCCGGCTCGTTCGGGCTGTGGATCAGATTGAACCCATAAGGCGTGTCCATCATCGAAGCGGTGAGTTGGACGATCGCCGCCTCGATGCGCTCGAGGCTCAAGCCTGCGGCGCCGAAAAATCCGAGCATGCCGGCCCGGCCCATTGCCTCGACCAGCCGGGTCGAGGCAATGCCGTTGGCCATCGCACCCGCGACGTACGCATAGCGCAGGCGATGATCGCTGCAGAACGTACCGTCCCCCAACTGCTCCGGGCGCAAGGCCGGCGCAAATCCGGCCACGGGATATCCCTCTGCCGCGGCGGATTCACGCGCGAGTTCGAGGCCGCCGCCGCGTACCGCCGGCGCGGCGCGAGCCCGCTTCGTCGGCGATGGACGAGGAACCATTCGGACACCACCAGGCGACGCGGCCGGGCTTGGCTGGGATCGGTGAATTCAACTCTGCGCTTTTCAAAAAAAAGGTCGAATCATAAACGACAGGGAAGGCCGCATCAATTCGCCATTGTCAGGCGCGACGTCACCTGCCTTGCCTCTGCATCTGCGCTTGGCTCTTCGACGCTGCGCGTCAGTCGCGAAGCGTCCGCTCCCGCCGCCTTCAGCGCGGACTCGATCACAAGCGCCCGCTGCTGCGCAAGGTCGCTCAACGCATTCGGCGCCAGGGTTTGCGTCTCGCGCAGGCGGCGCAACAACGACTGATGGAATTCGCGCGTGTCCACCAGTTGCGGCTCGCCACCTGCGAGGTTGAGCAGCCGCGTGGTCATCGAGGGTTTCGCCTGACCCGAAGCCAGCGACTTGGCTTCGGCTTCGGTCCGCAGGCGGTCGAGTTCCGCCTTGGAGAACCGCTGCGCAAACGCCTCGCGCAACGCCTTCCGCGTCGCCCGGTCTTCGATGTTCACCTGCCCCGGTTCCTCGTCTTCGGCCGCCGTGAAACCGGCCCTGCGACCTATGTCCCGGTTGAGCGCGGTGCGCTTCATCGCGCGCGCGTCGGCCTCGCTGTCGTAGTGCGCGGGTATGCGCAGTTTCAGCTCAGGGTGCTTGGCCAGCGCGGCAACCACCCGCACCAGCTTTTCCTTTTCCGGCGGCAGCAGCCTGGCCTGGCCGGGATCGAACGCTATGGCTCCCAGGTCCTCACCGGCATTGCCGCCGAACATGTGCGCCAGCGCCCGGAACGGCGCCGCGACGATGTTCCCGAGAAAATGACCGACCGCCTTCCAGATGAGCGGTGAGAGGTCGAACTGCGGATCGTCGAGGTTGCCCCTGACCGGCACCTCGAGTGAAATCTTGCCGTCATCATCCTTGAGCAGCTTGACCGCCATTTCGAACGGCAGTTTGAGCGCGCTCGGACTGTCGACGTGATCGCCCAGCGTAAACTCCTCCAGCGTGATCTTGTTGTCGCCTTCGATCAGGCTGTCGCGCACGCGATAGTTGAGGTCAAGCTCCAGGCGCCCGGTGGCGATGCGGTAACCGGCAAAGCGTACCGCGTATGGAGTGGCAGAGACCAGGTCGATGTTCCGCAACTGCACCCTGAACGTGCTGCGGTTGCGCGGCACGAAGGGATTGACCGCTCCGGATAGGCGCGCGTAGCCGAATTCGTCCACACGTCCCTCGAGCGAAAACTGGCTGCGCGCATCCGGATTGCTGGACAGGCCGTTGGCCGTACCCGCGAGATCGTAGATCTTCGCCACGAATCCCTGGCTCAGACTGTCGTCAGAAAAATCGAGCGCGCCCTGGTCGATGCGCACGCGCCGCACGGTGACCGCAAACGTTCCGGCGGCGCCTGACTTCGCCGCAGTCGCTGCTTGCGGCGCAGCCGGTTCGGCTGCGCGCGCCGGACTCGCGTCGCTCGCGGGCGGCCTGCCCTCGCCGCCTGCGACCGGATTCTTCGCAAACGCGCGCGAAATATTGTTCGTACCATCCTTGGCTATCGCGAATCTCCCTGCGGGCGCGGTCAGCCGCAATTCGTCGACATCGATGCGATCGGGAGACAGACTCACCTTGAGCGATTCGGTCCCGAGCGATTTCCAGCCGAAAAGCTTCACCCCGGCCGTATCCTCCAACGCGAGATTGGCGACGCTCATGCTTCCGGAATAACCGAACTTCGCATCCTTGCCCCCTGCGCGCAGCGTTCCCGCAAGCGAAACGTCGCCCGAAGAGAATTTCACGTTCGCGAATTTCGCCAGCGCCGTCTGCGCCGGCGCAAGCGCGACACCGCCCACATCGAGCTTTGCCTCCAGCGTGCCCAGCGCCGGCACCGCCCGCCCCTTCAGAGCGATGCGCCCGCCGCTTTTCACGCCGGCGGAGAATTCGAACGCAAGCGGCTTCGTGCCGTCGTTCGAAGCGTCGGCCAGTTTGAGTGCGGCCCGCTCCAGCGCGAGCGTGACACCGCGGTCGCGGTCGACGACGCTGATTCGCCCCTCTGCCAGCTCCACCGTTTGCGCACGCGCCGACAGCGGCTTCCCGGGTTTGGAAGTTCCCGGAGCGGGCAGCAGATCGAGCAACGACGCTCGGCCGTTCTCCAATGCCGTGTCTATGCTTGAACCGCCGATGCGCGCGACCCCGGCTTCGAACGCATTCGTACTGCTGTCGTAACGAGCGCCGCTGAGAGACAATTTAGCGAGCGCCACCGCCGGCAGCGGCACGGTCCCCGAAGCGCCGGCTTGCGCACGCGCATCGAGGCTGGCCAGGGTGAAATTTCCCGCGTCCAGGCGCACTCGAACGCCTTCGCCTGCAGACGCCGCCTCGACCGCGAAACTGCCGCCCAGCCCGTCCAGCGCCAGCGTGAGCGGCGTTTTCGCAGTGTCGTCGGTATAACGCGCTGAACCGTTGCCCAACTCCACGCTGCCTATGCTCGCCTGCCATTCCGCGGGTTTGCCGCCCGCCTTTACATCCGCGGCTTTCGCGCCCCCTGCACGGCCGGCGAACAGGCGCAGCAGATCGAGGTCGCCATTGCCATCGCGCTTCGCCGCAAGCGTGAATTCGGCGACGCGCAAGCTCTTGGCCGATGCGCGCTGCCCTTTCAAATCGAAGGCGATGCCTGCGAGCACAATCTGGCGCAGCTGCGCGGCGGGCTTGTCCTCGCTGCCCGAAGCCAGCGTGATTGCGGCGACCGAAAGATCTTTCGCCGAACCATGGCCGGTCGCCAACGCGAACTCCGCCCCGTCCAGTTCCATCTTTCCGACTCGTGCCAACGGCGCCTTGTCCTTTGCGCCGGACACAGATGAATCGCCGACATGCAGCTTCTTGACCTTGACCTGCTGCTCGATCCAATCGAAGTCGACGCCACCCAGGCTGATCGCGCCGAATTTCGTCAGCAGCGCATTCTCCCCCGCGCCCGCCAGCGTCAGTTCGCGCAGATGGATCTTCGCGCCGCTCAGCAAAAACTTCGGCTTTCCGTCGGTCAGAGCCAGGTGATAGGGCAATTCGAGGTCGGCGTGGCCCGCGACAACGCGCGCCGCGGTAAAGTCGTCGACATAAGGCATCAGTTCCGCCAGTGCGGCGTTGCCTACTGCCAGCGTGCCCTTTGCCAGGAGCGGCGCAAGAGACATTTCCCCCTTCCACTGCAGGGTCGCCCCGCCCGGCGTCTGCCCCTGCAGCGCATAGGGCCCGGTTTCCGGGTCCAGCGTGGAAACCGAGGAGAGCTCGATCGAAAGGCGCTCCGCGCGATTGCGGTAACCCTGGCGATGATCTTCGAAAGCAACGCTGCCATTGGTGACGGAGAAATGGCCGATGGAGAACCGCGCCGGTTGCGCCGGGTCCGCACCTACCTTTTCCGGGACCAGCGTGGCCAGGTTCAGCCGGCCGTCTTTCCCGATTTCCACGTGCACCACGGGATCGACCAGGCGCACTTCGTCCAGCACCCAGCCCCGGCGCAGCAGCGAACGCCACTCGAGGTCGGCCACGGCGTCGGCGAAACCGAACACCGGCCGCCCTTCTTTGGTTTCCAGCGCAAAATCCCGCGCCTGCAGCCGCAGCGTGAACGGGTTGAAGCTGACGCCACCCATCCGCGCGTGGTGGTGCAGCTGCTCGTCGACGAAACGCGGCAGTTCACGCGCGGCAAGCCAGGGGACGAGCAGGAAGCCTGCAAGCGCGTACGCGACGGCCAGCGCAGCCGCGATGAGCGCGATTCCCAGCAGCTTCCGTTTGGGTAAATTGGATTTGATATGTCGGTCCATGGCCCGCGCACGGTGCGTGGCGAATACCGCGTTGCCCGTGCCCGCAAAGATTATCGCTCCAGCGCCTATGATAACCAATGAATGCCGGGGACTGAACGACTTTAGCGCTCGGCAGCACTTTCCACAGAAACACCACCTGCCGGAGCCGTGGCGGTCAAAGGGCAAGACAATGCCCCGATAAGCATCGAAATACCCCCTCATTTCCCGTCTTGCCGCCCCGGCCAATTCGCACAATATCGCTGGAATACAGTTCCGGATTCCGTTTTGAAGAAAAGCGATTACGGGATCGACCCTTTTGAAAGGCGGCTACTCTTGGCACCTCAGACGGCGAACGCAACAAAAAGCACGGCATCTCTTGCCGACCAGCGCGCAAAACTCCAGCAGGCCATGATATTTCTCGGTGCCATCGCAAGCGGGATGGAACAGGCGGTAGGCGAGTCTGCCAACAGCATTTCCTACCTGGCAGGCAAGAATCTGGGGAAAAAGCTGTCCGACGGCGTCGAGAAGACCGACGACATAGAACAGGCACTGAACGCGACCAGGAACGTTCTGCTGCAGAACAACTATCTCTGGATGTTCGAAGCGTTCAAGCCTCACGACCGTCCCGAGCTGGTGCAAAAGGTCGACGGCGGCAGCGAAGTCATGCTGGTCTTTCGCGACTGCATGATCCGCCAATCCCTGTTCCGCTTCGGCCACGCGCAGAAAGGTTCCCTGTGCAACATGATGTTCGGCTTTTTCGCCGGCGCGCTGCAGAACGTGATGGGGCGGGAGTCGACGCTGGAGATCGTGCACAGCGGGGAAAACGCCTGCTACAAGAGGCGCATCATCAAGAACCGGGAGGCCGCATGAGCGCCGTGCCCGTGACCGTGAATACGGAGTGGCTGAGCGACTGCTCCGGCTGTCATATCGCCATTGTGGATTTGCACGAAAAGATCCTGTCGGTTCTGGACGCGGTGACGATTCAGCGCTGCCCGGTGCTGACCGATATCAAGGACTACCCGCACGCCACGGTCGGATTGGTTTCGGGCGCGATCAGGAACGAGCACGACCGGCATGCGGCCGAGGAGATGAGAAAATGCTGCGACCTCGTCATCGCCTGGGGCTCCTGCGCGGTATTCGGCGGTCCCGCAGGGGCCGGCAACGTCCACACCAGCGCGGAGATCGCCGACGCCGTCTACCTCAACAACAAGACGACCGTATCGGCGCCGCCGCCCAGCCGTGAAGTTTCGCCGCTGGAAGCCACGGTCTCGCCGCTGGACAGCGTCATCGAGGTCGACCTCTATCTTCCGGGCTGCCCGCCGCACCCCGCGTTCGTGTTCGACGCCCTGCTCGCCCTCGTGGAGGGGCGGACGATCAAAGCGACGCAGGAATCAGTGTGCGGATCGTGCAAGCGCCAGATGCGCAAGACCGGTGTCGACGCCATCCTGTCCAATTCTGACGGCATCGCCGAGGCCGAGACGTGCTTCCTCAGTCAGGGATATATCTGCATGGGATCGGTGACCATAGACAGGTGCCTGTCCCCCTGCCCGCAGAACGGCGTCCCCTGCACCGGATGCGCCGGCGCGACCATGCAGGTGCTGACCGAACCGAACAGGGACATCAGGACCGAGATCGCGGAGCGCATGTCGAAACTCACGAAGATTCCCCACGACGCCATCGTCAGCGAGATCGAGCGAACGTCGAAGTCCCACTACTCCTACACCATGGCGACGCAGATGATAGGCGAGAAACCGACCTTTCTCATCAAGCGCTGGATAGGCGACGCGGACCAGGATTATCAAGGCGCAAGATATGACACAAAATAATGCCGGTGCGAGCAGCAGAACCATCAGGATCGATCCCGTCACCCGGATCGAGGGCCATGCCAAGGTCTTCATCAATCTCGACGACGGCGGCGGACTGGAATCGGCCGGGCTGATCGTCAACGAACTGCGCGGCTTCGAGAAAATACTGGTCGGCATGGAAGCCGACCGCATGCCGCACATCACCGCCCGCATCTGCGGCGTCTGCCCGACCGCCCATCACCTCGCGGCTTCCAATGCGCTCGATGCGGCAGCCGGGGTGCAGGCACCGCCCGCGGCCATGCTGCTGCGGGAAATGATGTACATGGGGCATCTGATCCATTCCCACAGTCTGTCCCTGTTCGTGCTGCAGGGGCCGGATCTCGTGCTGGGACTGGACGCCGACCCCGCGATCCGCAACATCGTCGGCATCGTCAAAGCGAACCCGGAGGTGGCGAAGAAAGCACTGCGGATCAGGACCATCGGCCAGAAGATCAACGAACTCGTCGGCGGCAGGGGCACGCACCCGGTGACCTCGGTCGCGGGCGGCATCACCTTCGTGCTGGACCAGGCGAAGGCGGCACATCTGACCGGCTGGATCGAGGAAGGCCTGGCGCTGATGAAAGAGCTTGCGCTGCCTTCCTGGGGAGCCGGCACCATCAATGACGGCAGGGTCTCGATGATCGAAGGCACGATCGCCGTCATCGACGAGACCGGAAAGTGCCGCCTCGCGTTTCCCACAAAGGATTACGACAAGTACCTGTCCGAATCGGTGCTGGACTGGTCTTACATGAAACCGGTGCGCATACGCGAAAGCCCAAGTCCCGGCGCCGCGCTGCACGATTACCGCGTCGGGCCGCTCGCGCGCATCAACGTCGCCGGAAAGTACGGCACGGAATGGGCCGATCGCGAATACGCGACCTTCAAGTCGATCGCCGGCGCGCCGTGCCACGTCACCGTGTTCCAGGCCTATGCGAAATTGATGGAAACGATCTGGGCCCTGGAGCGCGGCGCCGAGATCATGCGCGACAAGGCGATTTTCGGCGAAACGCGGGTGCCGGTGAAATACACGGGCGGACGCGGCGTCGGCCATGTCGAGGCGCCCCGGGGAACACTGATCCACGATTACGACATCGACGACCAGGGAATAGTCCGCGCCGCCAACCTGATCGTGGCGACGCAGCAGAACTACGCGCTCATCAACCGCTCGATCGAACAGGCCGCCGTATCGCACGTCATCGGCCAGGCCAGCGACGACGCCCTGCTCAACGCGGTGGAATTCAGCATCCGCTGCTATGACCCCTGCCTGTCGTGCGCCACCCACGCACTGGGCGACATGCCGATGGAAATCGCCATCCGGCGCGGCGGAGAATTATTGCGCTCCGTCAGGAGGGCCGTATGACGCCGCTCGCGATTTCCGTGCATGAGCGGGCCTGCCGCGGCTGCGAGCTGTGCGTGGACATCTGCCCGACCAAGGTGTTCCGGTTCAACCAGGAAAAGCGGCTGTGCGAGGTCGAGCACGCCGAAGACTGCATCGCCTGCCTCTCCTGCGCCTATATCTGCCCCTCGCACGCCATCGGGCATACGGGGCATCACGTGGTCAAGAATTTCTATCGCGACAGCGAGTTCTGCAGCCGGGTGGGGAGATTCCTGTGAAAGCGGATGCCGCAATAGAGTTGACGCCGGAGGACCACGATCACGCCATGATGGAGGTCGCTTTTCTGGTCGACGCCTTCGCCAGCACGATAGACAACGTCATGGGCGGCGCCACCGGCCCCGTCGGCCGGGTGGCCGGTAGGGATATGGCGAAGAAACTGCCGCTGCATCTGGGCGATCCCTCGCTCGCCGAAACGCTGGCCGTGCTGAACGAACGCATGAAGTCCGGTTTCGACGTGAGCGTCGCTTCAGTCACAGGCAACGTTGCCGATACGACAGTCGGGACATGCTTCATACGCGATCTTTGCGATGGCTCCGGCAAGAAGACAGGCGGGGCGGCATGCAAGCTCTATCACGCGTATTTCGACGGCATCGTCAATGAACTGATGCGTCGTCCGGTGAAGTCGGAGATCGTTGAAGTCGGATCTTCCTGCCGCATAAAAACGGTGACGCAGTAGATGCCTCTCGTCGTCTGCATCGGGAACGAGCTGGTGGCCGATGACGCGGTCGGCTTCGAAGTCCACGCCAGGCTTGCACGCGTGCTGCCGCCGGAGGCCAGGCTCGAGTATTGCGGCGTCGGCGGGATTGCGCTCCTCGACCTGCTCGATGGCACGGACGAGGCTATGGTCGTCGTCGACGCCATGTGCCTAGGCGCGGCGATCGGCACCGTACATTGCATGGGCCTGGACGACATCCCCGGCAGTGGTTCCAGCGCCATTTCCGCGCACGGGATCGGCCTGAGGGAGACCATGGAGATCGGCATGGCGCTTTACCCGGAGCGCATGCCGAAGCAAGTCACCCTGGTCGGAATAGAGGGGCGATGCTTCGATTTGCCGCGCGAGTACATGAGCAAAGAAGTGGCAGCCGCCCTGGATGGCGCGATGGAGCGAGTGCTGTCGCTGCTGCGTTTGGGCAATCCCATGAAACCCCTTGCAGGACTTGCTTGAATCCATGAAATCTAAACAGAAAGCGCTCTATGAGGCCGTCAACACCGTCGCCGAGGCGATGATCGAGGGCAGGCTCGACGCCCGCGGCGATGCATCTGCCCTGTCGGGGCAGGATGCAGAACTGATCGGGCTCGTCAACAAGATGCTCGACACCCTGATCGCGCCCATGCACCTCGCCGCCAGCGCCCTTGACGAGATCGCCCACGGCCGCATCCCGCCCTTCGTCATCGACGAGCAGAAAGGCGAATACGACCGGATCAAGCAGAGCATCAACACGCTGCTGGCGGTGCTCTACGGCATGCACCGCGAAACCCTGAACCTCACCGACAGCGTCCGGGAAGGACGGCTGCGCACCCGCGGCAACGACTGGGACTACGAAGGCATCTGGAAAGAGCTGATTTCCGGCATGAACAAGACGCTGGACGCGGTCGTCGATCCCATGCACGAGGCGAGCGCGGTATTGGCGAAGCTCGCCGCATACGACCTGAACGCGCGCATGCACGGCAGGTATCGCGGCGAACACGCGGTCATAAGGGATGCGATGAACGCGACCGCAGACACCCTGCACGGCGCCATCGCCCAGGTCACGGATACCGTCGGACTGGCTACCGACGTGGGGCGGAGCGTGATGCAATCGAGTTCGACCGTGGCCGAGGGCGCCGAGGACCAAAGCCGCCGGCTGAAGGAGGCGACCGGCAACCTGGAGCGGTTGGCCGAAAGCGCAAGAAGCAGCGCCAGGAATACCGACGAGGCCCAGAAGAGCGCGCGGCAGGCGGCGGGGGCGGTGACAACGGCCAAGCAGTCGATGGACCGCATGCTCGACGCGATGTCGGAGATCAGCAGTTCCGCGGAAAGCACCTCCACCATCGTCAGCGAAATAGATACGATCGCGAAGGAGACCGGCAACCTGTCCACCAGCGCCAGCCAGAAGGCCGTGCGCATGAGGACGTCGGCCGGCGGCTTCGCCGTCGTGGCCCATGAAATCAGGACGCTTTCCAACCGCTGCTCCGAATCTGCGGTCACCATGAAGCGCCTGGAAAAGAAAATGGCGGCCAGCGAAAACGCGGCGCTGCTCAGCGAAATCAAGAAAGTCATCAACGATATGACGGAAGTCGCGATGGTTTCCAATCTTCTGGGCATCAATGCCGCAATCGAAGCCGCCCACGTCGCCGGGGCGGGGACCGATTTCACCGTTCTCACCGACGAAATCCGCAGCCTGGCGGTGCGTGCCGCCGACGCCGCAAGTCGCACCGATGCGCTGATAAAAAACTCCGTCACCCAGTCCAGAGACGGAGTGACGCTCTCCCGCGAGATCGACAAGCATCTCGCCGAAGCCGCCGAAGGCGCGAGCGCGATCAGCCGCCTGGCCAACGAACTATCGCGCGCGACCACGGAGCAGGCCGGCAGCATCGGTCAGGTCAACGAATCGGTATCCCAGATCAATCTGGTCACGCAGAAGAACTCCGCCAGCGCAACCGAGTCGCTCGGCGCCGCAAGCGATCTCAACGGTCAGATGGCGCAGCTCTCCGAGATGGTGAAGAAATTCATCGTCTGAACGTGTAAGCGCAGGTGCGAGGCCTGCTGGCTTCAGTTCGAAGTTCTGGAATCGCGCAATATCCGGTCCAGCACCCGCCCCAATTCGTCCATGGTGACCGGCTTGAGGATGAGTTCCCGGATTCCCGCAGCGCGTGCCCTGCTCTCATCCTCTGCACGGATGTAGCCCGATGTCATCAGCACCGGAGTGTCAGGGCGCAGGGCCAGCACTTCGCGCGCTAGTTCGAAGCCCGACATGTGCGGCATTGACAGGTCCGTCACCACCACGTCGAAGTCCAGCGGCCGCTCGCGGAACGCCGCCAGCGCCTGCTTCGGATCGGTGTAGCCGCTGACGCTGTGTCCCAGCCGCGACAGCACGCGGCTTGCCAGGAAGACCAGCGGCTCCTCGTCGTCCACATACATCACCCGCTGCCCGGCGCTCAGCGGAATTTGGGCGGGCGCCGCTACAGCGTCCGGTTGCGCATTGTCCTGTGCCGCGGGGAAATACAGCGCGAAACTCGAACCCTTTCCCGGCGTGCTCTCCACCGTCACCGCGCCGCCGTGGCTCCTCATTATCGGCTTGGTCGTGTAAAACGCGTCGAAAATGCGCTCCAGCGTCGCCGTGTCCATGCCGCATCCACTGTCGGTCACGGTCAGGCGCGCGTAACGTCCGGGCTGCAACCCTGGTATCCTGCGCGCGAGATCGTCATCCACCTGCACCCGCTCCAGCCGGTATTCGATCGAGCCGGCCCTCGGACCGATGGCGTAGGCCGCGTTGGTGGTGAGGTTGACGATCGCCTCGTGAATCTGCCCTGCGTCGGCCAGCACGTGCGGCGCGTCCGGAGCGAACGTCTGCAGCAACGAAATGCCCGTCGGCAGCGTCGAACGCAGCAGTTTCAGCACCTCTCCCACCACCGCGCCCAGGTCCACCGTCCGCTGCTGCGCTTCCCTCGGGCGTCCGAAAGCCATGATCCGGCGCACCAGTTCGCTCGCCCGGACGCCGGCCTTCCTGATCTCGTCCAGGCTTTGCGCCGCGACATGATCCTTGCCCACGTCTTCCGCCGCGAGATCTGCATTGCCGCGGATCGCCGCCAGGATATTGTTGAAGTCGTGCGCGATGCCGCCGGTGAGCGTCCCCAGCGACTCCAGTTTCTGCGCCTGCAGATGCACCTCCTCCAGGCGTCTGCGCTCGGTCACGTCCATGATCAATGCCACCAGGCATGGCTCCCCCTGCAGCTCGACGATGCGGCCGGATACTTCCAGCACGCCCAGTTCGCCATTGCGGCGCCGGAAATCCAGCGTGAAGCGTTCGACACTGCCGCGTTCACGCAGCTGCCGCACCAGTTCCTCACGCTGCGACAGACGGGCATAGGTCCCCAACTCGGCTACCGTGCGCCCCATCACCTCCTCGCGCGCATACCCGTACATGAGCAGTGCCGCATCGTTGCACTCCAGTATCTTTCCGTCGGCGGCCCTGCTGACCACGATTGCAATCGGGCTCGCCTGAAATATCGCCGCCAAACGGCTTTCGCTTTCGCGCAACGCTTCCTCGGCGCGGACGCGTTCCACCAGGTCCTGCACCATTCCCGCGATCAGCTGCACCGCCTCCACGTCGGCCTGGTCGTAATCGCTCGCCTTGTTGCCCACGCCCATGATCTCGGTGACTTTGCCTTCGCGGATGAAAGGCACCACCAGTTCGCGCGTCACCGGCGCGTGCCCTTCGGGCATGCCCTTCTTGTGCGCGAGACCGGCGTAATCGTTGTGGATCACCGGCGCGCGCTTGTGAAAGGCGTCCACCCACACGCCCGCCTCGTCGATGGCGTAGTGCTGGCCCTTGCCCTCGGCGGTGCACATGCGCTCCAGCGTATTCGTCGACCAGGCCTGCAGACTCAGGCGCTGCTGGTCCGCATCGACGTAATGGAAAAAGCCGATCGAACTGCCTGTGACTTCCTCGGCCGCGTCCAGCGCGAATTGCAGCAAACCGTCCAGCGTCCCCGTTTGCGCCAATTCGGTGAGCCGCAGCCGCGTGCGCAACAGCGCTTCCGCGCGCTTGCGCGCGGAGATGTCGCGCAGGAAGGCCAGCATGCGCCCGGAACCGCCGCCCTGGACGCGCACCGAAATCTCCACAGGCCACGTGGTGCCGTCCTTGGTGCGGTGCACGGTTTCGAACGTATCCATGCCGCGGCTCAATACGGCTTCGATGCGCGCCGCCGTGTCCGCCGGCGCTTCGTTCACCTCGAGGTCGGAAATGCTCATTCCGAGCAGCTCGTCGCGAGTATAACCGGAGCGGCGCGCATAGGCGTCGTTGACGTCCCGTATCCCACGGTTCCGTCAAAGTCGTCCCCCGTTGAGGTCGATGCCCGAATTGTTGAATGTCTGAGCAGAGCGAGTAGGCGGTGTTTGTGGGTTGATGGCACGTTTTTCCGGGTTTCA
>JAPLRD010000072.1 GCA_026399375.1 Pseudomonadota bacterium | reverse complement strand
TCGAGATCTTGGTCCAGCAATCATCTCGCTCGGCGAGCAGGCGCCGGATCACCTTGAATCCCGGCGAGTCCACGCCCTCGCCGCCGCGCGCGCGCCCGAGGTGGTCGAACACCAGCGGCACCGGGCAGCGGCGCAGGCGCGGCTCCAGATCGATCCAGTCGCTCGCGCGCACGATGTTGATTTCGATGTGCCAGCCGTAGGGCGCGACGCGGCGCGCAATCGCCTCCAGGTCGCGCGTGGTGGCGCCGGTGGCGAACTGGTCCATCAGGCGCGCGGCGCGAAAGCCGCCCGCGTCCAGGCGCTTCAATTCGGCTTCGCTCACCTCCGGCCCGATGGCGGCGACGCCGGCGAAGCGGCCGCGGTGTTCGGCCAGGAAGTCGAGCGTGATCGAGTTGTCGAAGCCGTAGGGGCTGCCGTGCACCTGCACGCCGCGATCGACGCCGAGCGCCGCGTGCAGCGCCATCCAGGCTTCGCGCGTGCACAGCGGCGGCGAATATTTGCGCCCGGGCGCGAGCGCATAGCGCTCGAAGCGGTCGAAGATGTGCGCGTGGCAGTCGACCGTGCCGCGCGGCAGCGCGCGCCTGGGCGCGCGCAGGTTTGCATCCGGCGCGAGTACGTCGGCGCCCTTGTCTGCACTGCTCATCGGTGTCTCCTTCAGCTCTAATCGACCACGATATTCGCGTCGCGCGCGACCGAGCGCCATTTTTCGTAATCGGTGCGCACGTAGGCGGCGAAGTCCGGCTGGCTCATGTCCATGATTTCCACGCCCATGCTGCGGTAGCGCTCGCGCACGCTCTCGACGGTGAGCGCCTTTTTCAGCGCGGCGTGGAGCTTGTCGACCACCGCCTGCGGCATGCCGGCCGGACCGAAGATGCCGGTAAAGGTGCTCGCCTCGAAATTCGCCACGCCCAGTTCCGCCAGCGTGGGCACGTTCGGCAGCATGGGCGAGCGCAGTCTGGAGGTGACCGCGAGCGCTTTCATGCGCCCCTCGCGCACGTGGCCGATGGACGCGGTCATCTGGTCCACCATGCTCTCGACCTGGCTGCCGAGCACGTCGGTGATCGCCGGGCCGCTGCCCTTGTACGGGATGTGGATCAGCTTCAGCCCGGTCTGGCGCATCAGCAGTTCGATCGCGAGGTGGTTGGACGAGCCGTTGCCGGCGGAGGCGACGCTCACCTGTCCGGGCTTCGATCTGGCGTAGGCGACGTATTCGGCGAAACTGTTCACCGGCGTTTTCGGCGCAGCCGTGAGCACCATGGGCACCGATTGTATCGGTCCGATCGCAGTGAGGTCTTTCACCGGGTCGTAAGTGATGTTCTTGTACACCGCGGGCGCATTGGTGACGGTGCCGCTCGATCCGAGCAGCAGCGTGTAGCCGTCGGGGGCGGACTTGGCGACGGCGGCGGTGCCCGTGGTCCCGCCCGCACCCGGCCGGTTCTCGACGATCACCTGCTGTCCCAGCGCTTCGGCCAATGCGGGTGCGACGGTGCGTGCGGTGATGTCGACGTTGCCGCTCGGCGGCCAGGGCACGATGATCCTGACCGGACGGCTGGGAAAGTCCTGCGCGAACGCGGAAAGATTCAGCAGCGCCGCCGCAGCGAAGGCGAGCGCGATTCGTTTCAACATGGTTTCCCCTGCGGTTATTTTCCCTTGAACACGGGCTTGCGTTTTTCGTTGAACGCCTTGATTCCCTCGTAGCGGTCCTCGGTTTCCACCAGGTGATTGTAGGCTTCCACTTCGAAGCGATAGGCGGTCTTGAGTTCCATCTGCATGCCGAAGCGCACGGACTTCTTCACCTGGCGGATCGACATCGGCGCGTTGCCCGCGATCGCGGCCGCGGTCGCGAGCACCTTGGGCATGAGTTCGCCCGGCTCGCACACTTCGTTGAGGATGCCCCATTCGTACGCTTGTTGCGCGCTGAAGGGGCGGGCGGTCATGATGATTTCCTTGGCGCGGCGCTCGCCCACCGCGCGCGGCAGGTTCTGCGTGCCGCCGGCGCCGGGCATGATGCCGAGCGAGACCTCGGTCAGCGCGAAGCGCGCGGTCTTCACCGCGTAGGCGAAGTCGCAGGAGAGCACGGCCTCGAAGCCGCCGGCGTAGGCGTGGCCGTTGACCGCCGCGATGATGGGCACGGGCAGGTCCGCGAGCGCCCAGTAGTGGCGCTCGAACAGTTCGTGCTGGCGCTGCCACTGTTCGCGCGTCATGCCGTTGCGCTCCTTCAGGTCGGCGCCGGCGCAGAATATCCTGTCGCCCGAGCCGGTGAGCACGACGCAGCGGATGTCGCCCGCGTCCTCGGTCAGCCGCGTCCACAGGTCGATGAAGTCGCGGCCCATCTGGGTGTTGAGCGTATTGGCGATCTCGGGCCGGTTCAGCGTCACCAGCAGCACATGCGGCGCGGCGGTCTCGGTTTTCAGTGTGGCGTACTCGGGCAGGTCCATGGTGTCGTCCTTCCTCTCGATGATTCTGAAATGGCGGGTTCGTTGAATCTTGAATCTCTTAGGGGCCATTTCAGACTTGCCGAAATGGCCCCCGGCTTGGGGGAGCACGGGGGGGCGCGCCCCGCAGGAAGTCCCCTCGGGGGATGTCCCCCCGTTTTGCAATGAGCGCCTAATAGAAGGACTGTTCGTCCAGCGTCAGCAGCGGGAACGCGCCCAGCGTGCGGCCCGCGTCGACCGGGGGTGCCGGGTGCAGATAGGTGCGGTCGAGCTTGTCCAATGACGCGACGCCGAGCAGGCCCAGGCAGTTCAGCACTTCCTGCTCGAGCAGTTCGAGCAGGCGCACCAGCCCGGCCTGGCCTGCGGCGGCCAGGCCCACGCACTGCATGCGGCCCAGCGCGACCATGTCGGCCCCGGCGGCGATCGCCTTGACGATGTCCGTGCCGCGATTGAATCCGCCGTCGACGATGATGGGTACGCGGCCGCCGGCCGCGGCGACAATCTCCGGCAGAACATCCATGGCGCCGCGCCCGTGATCGAGCTGGCGCCCGCCGTGGTTCGACACATAGATGACGTCCACGCCGTGTTCCAGCGCCAGCGTCGCGTCCTCCGCCGTGGCGATTCCCTTGAGGATCAGCGGAATGGCGAACTTGCGCTTCAGCCGCGCCACGTCGTTCCAGTCGAGCTGCCTCTGAAACTCCCTGCCCGGCACGGAGTCGCGGCGGATGTTGCGCTTCGCCAGATCACGCTCCCGGCGGCTGTACAGGGCGGTGTCCACGGTGAGGCAGAACGCACGGCAGCCGGCCGCGATTGCGCGCTCGGCCATGGCGTCGACCCAGCCGGCGTCGCCGTGGACGTAGAGCTGGAACATGCGATTCGCACCGGGCGCGGCCTGCGCCACCGCCTCCAGGCCCGGTTCGCAGACCGAGCTCAGCATCTGCGGCACGCCGAATTCCTCCGCCGCTTTTGCCGCCGCGACGCCGGCCTCCTGCGTGAAATTCTCCAGTCCTCCGACCGGTGCCAGGAGCACGGGCAGGCGCACGGGCGAACCGAGAAACCTGGCGCCGGTATCGATCAGGCTGACGTCGCGCAGCACGCGCGGGCGGAAGGCGATCGAATCGAGGGCAAGCCGGTTGCGCTTGACGGTGGTTTCGGTTTCCGCGCCGCCGACGAGGTAGTCCCAGTCGTCGTGGTTCAGTTTTTGCCTGGCCTTTTTTACCAGTTCGTGCAGGGTCAGAAACTCCGATTCGGCCATGCTCGCCCCATTGATTTTTTTGCGTGCCCGCAGTTTAGCGCAATCCACAACCGCGCAGTCGCGGCTTGTCGCCACAGTGGGCGCGATCACCCGATGCAAATGAATGTTGCATCGGGAAAAGACCGGGGTGATGAGGGGTGTCCCCTCATAATGAAAAAAATCCTAGAACGGCCGCGGCTTGGCGATGCCGAATCCCTGCACGTAATCGACCTCGACCGCGCGCAGCTTTTCCAGGCTTTCGTCGCTCTCCACCATTTCGGCGATGGTGCGGATGCCGATCACCTTGCACACTCTTTGTATCGCGCGGACCTTGGCCAGCGCCTCGGGCAGGCGCTCGATCTGCAGGATGATGCTGCCGTCGATCTTGAGGAAATCCAGCGGCATCTTCTTGATATGGTCGAAGCCCACGCCCAGGCGGCCGAAGCCGTCGAGGCTGAAGCGGCAGCCCAGCGGCTTGAGTTCGTAGGCGAGGCGCGAGGCGTGCGACAGGCAGGTGATCGCGTCGTTGTCCGAGATTTCGAAACACAGGTCGCCGCCGGCGATCCCGCTTTCCTGCAGTGCGCGCGCGACGAACTCGGGGAAGGACGGATCCTCGATGCTGGCGCGCGCGAGGTTGATGCAAAGCACCGGCATCGCCGAGGTGCCCGCGGCCACGCGTGCCGCGACCGCCTTCATCACCACGAAGCGGTCTATGTCCGGCATCATGCCGTAGCGTTCCGCGATCGGCAGAAAGGTGCCCGGGGGGACCAGGTTCTGCTCCTCGTCGCTCATGCGGATCAGCAGTTCATGCATGAGTCTGGGGTTCGCCTCGGCGCGCAGCGCCACGATGTCCTGCGCGTACAGGTTGAAACCGTTGTTCTGTATCGCCTGGAGTATGCGCTCGCGCGGGTTGCCCCAGCCGCTCAGCTCTTCGGTGAGCGAACTCAGGTACACGGCGTTGCCGCTCTCGTCGGAAACCACGAATTCGGCGGACACGCGCGCCGGTTCTGCGGCCGGCGCGGCCTCGATCGCCGCCGGTGTTTGCGCGGCTGCGGCCGCCCCGGCCTCACGCGCCGCCCGGATCAGCACCAGCACGCCGCTCACCTTTCCCGCGGCGTCGCGCTGCGGCAGAAAGTCCACCCGGGTGCTGTCACCGCTGCCATCGCGCGGCGCCAGCGTCAGTTCCGCGCGCCCGGCGCGCCCGTCCAGGGCGTCGAGCAACTTCGGCCGCAGCGCCTCGGCGTCGGCCTGCGACAGGGCCTCCTCGAACGTTTTGCCGCTTATTTGCGCCGATGGCGCGCCGGTCCAGCTGCGGAATCGTTTGGTGTGAAAGCGGTAGCGCCGGTCGCGGTCGACAATAAAGGCGATTTCGTCCAGGTGCTGCTCCAGCGTGCCCAGTAAGCCAGCCGCGGCGAGCCTGCCTTCGTCCGCGAGCCGGTGCGCTTCGGTCTCTCTGGCGAGGCGCGTGCGGTCCTGCTGGTGCAGCGCGAGTTCGCGCTCGAGTTGCTCGCGAGCGGCGCGGTGCTGCTCGCTTTCGGCGCCGAGCCGCTGCTTGAAATGGGCCGCCTCGGCCGTGCGCCGCGCCATGCGCCAGCTGTTCTTCCAGCTGGAGCTGATCAGCGACAGCACCGCGGCGAACAGGATGCCCGTGAGGAAGGTGACCCATTGCCAGTCGAAGTCGGTGAAGAACATCGTGACCACCAGCATCACGATCAGTATCAGCGTGAACAGCGACGGCAGCAGCACGCGCAGCAGCGAGCCTAACTTCAGCGTTTTGCGGCGCGTGGGCGTGCTCGGGTTCATGCGATTCTCGTCTGGGCATCGTCAGACGCAGCGGCGGGCGCCGCGTCGGGGATGCGGCTCTGCCGCTGGTTGATTCGAAGCCGGCATTGTAGCCTGCGCCGGGCGCGCGCGAAGCGCATGGTCCGGGAGGGGCGGACCGGCTGGAGATGCCCGTCGATATTGCCTCAGCGGGGATCCGGCCGGCGCAACGTGCGGGAGCACGCCGCCTCAGCGGACTTCCAGCCCCAGCCGCAGCGCCAGCGCCGAGGCTTCGGCGACGCCGGCGCTGCGCTCCGCGTCTAGCGTGAGCGCATACCCCGCCTCTTCGTCGGCCAGGGGCTCCGCGGTGGCGAACTGGCGCTCGAGAACATCGAGGCCGGCCTCCGATGCATCTGCGCCGAGGCGCTCGCGCCGGGCCACGCGTGCGCGCAATGCGGCGGGCGAGGCCGCGCAGGAAACGATGACGAAGTTCGCGCCCGCCGCGCGGGCGAGTTCGGCGAAGCGGTCGCGCTGCGATCGCTTCAGGAAAGCGGCGTCGACGATGACCGGATAACCCGCCGCCAGGATTTCGCGCGCCAGTTCGGCCAGGCGCTCGTAGGCGGCTGCGCTCGCTTCCGGGGCATACAGGCCCGCATCCAGCCCCGAACCCGAGCGTGCGAACGGCGCCAGTCCGTGCTGGCGTTTGCGCTCCACGTCCGAGCGCAGGCGCACCGCGCACAGGGCTTCCTGCAGGCCACGGGCGACGGTGGATTTTCCCGATCCGGACAGGCCGTGCATGATCAGCATGGCGGGGTGCCCGGTGGCGGCCAGTCGTTCGGCCAGATGCAGATGCCTGCGGTACTCGTGCTCGCAGTCGGATTGCGCCCGGGCCGCCATGCCCGGTTGGTGCGCGCGCATGCAGGCTACTTTTGCGCGCACCATGGCGCGATGGACGAGGTAGAAGCGAAGCACGCGCATGCCGGCGTAGTCGCCGGTGATCTCCAGATACGCGTTGAGGAAGCGGAACGCGAGCCGTGGCGAGCGGTGGTCGATCAGGTCCATCACCAGGAACGCGACTTCGCTCATGACGTCGATCCAGCGGAATTCCTCGCTGAACTCGATGCAGTCAAACGGCGTGGGCACGCCGCCGAGCAGCGCGATGTTGCCCAGGTGCAGGTCGCCGTGGACGCGCCGCACCCGCCCCCGGCGGGCCCGGGCGTCGAGGGTCTCGGAGCGCTCGGTGATCATCGATTACGACATTAATGACTACAAGACGAAGAGCGAGTTGACGGCGCAGAAACTGTTCACGACAGTCATTTCGGCCCTGCGGGGCTATCGCGGCATCATCACCAT
>JAPLRD010000083.1 GCA_026399375.1 Pseudomonadota bacterium | reverse complement strand
GGGGTCCTCAAGGGCCTCGCCAAGGTTCAGCACCGGCGCCACGCAGGCATCGACTCCGTCCAGCAAGCGCATCCACTCATCGCGGGAACGAGTCGCGACAAGGGCTGCAGTGTCTGAGCGCGCGTCCTCGTCCATCTGTCGAGGGATGAGATCCTCCCGCCCCACAGCCCGGCAGAAGTTCTCCCAGAATTTCTGCTCCAGCGGCGCTGCCGCGAGGTATCTGCCATCCTGCGTGCGGTAGATCTGATAGCGCGGCGAGCCGCCGGTAACCAGTTCTCCACCGGGAACCGGCCAGTTCCCTGCGGCCAGCCCGTTGCCCAGCGCCCAGTACATGAAGGCAAACAGATTGTCCGCCATGGCGATGTCCAGCCTGCGGCCACGCCCCGTCGATTCGCGCTCGCGCAGTGCAAGCAGGATGTTGATCATCGCCGGATAGGTGCCGCCGGCGATGTCGGCGATGAGCGCAGGCGGCACGATGGGCGCGCCGTCCGCACCGGCCGAGAGCCCGAGCAGGCCGGATTCCGCGACGTAATTCATGTCGTGCGCCGCAACCTGGGACTTGGGCCCGGCCTGGCCATAGCCGGTGATGGCGCAATAGATGATGCGCGGATTGATCGCGGCCAGCGCCTCATAACCCAGGCCCAGCCGGTCCATGACACCGGGCCGGAATTGCTCCACCACGATGTCCGCACGCGCTATCAGCGGCCGCAGGCGTGACAACGCATCCGGCGCCTTGAGGTCGATCGCGACCGAGCGCTTGCCGCGATTGAGCAGTGCAAAATTGACGCTGGAATCGCCGAACTTCGGCTGGTAGGAGCGCATCTCGTCGCCCGAACCCGGCCTTTCGATCTTGATGACTTCGGCGCCCGCCTCAGCCAGAAGCAGCGTCGCCATCGGCCCGGGCAGCAGCGTGCTGAAATCGAGCACGCACACGCCCGCAAGCGGCTGGCTCATTTTTTGATCTTATGCATGAAGCTACGCCCGATCAGCTGGCGGTGCACCTGGTTGGTGCCCTCCCAGATCTGCGTGATCTTGGCGTCGCGCATCAGGCGCTCCACGCGATAGTCCTTGCAATAGCCGTAGCCGCCGTAGAGTTGCACCGCATCGGTGCTGATGCGCATCGCCAGGTCGGAGGCGCGCTGCTTCAGCATCGACGCTTCGACGCCCATGTCGTCCACCCCGGCATCGACCAGCGCCCCCACGTGCCAGAGCCAGCGCTCGCACAGGGCCAGCTCAGACGCGAGATCGGCGAGCATGAACTGTATGCCCTGAAATTCGATGATGCGCCGCCCCGACTGGCGCCGTTCGTTGATATAGGCTACGGCGTCTTCGAACGCGGCGCGAGCGATGCCGAGCGCATGCGCGGCGACGCTGGGGCGCGACTTGTTGAGCGAGGCCAAAAGGATGGCCAGTCCGTCACCGGGCTTGCCCAGCAGGTTCGCCCGCGGCACGCGGCAGTTGTCGAAGGACAGCGCGGCCGTGCTCGAAGCACGGTGCCCGAGCTTGTCTTCGGTTCGCAGCACGGACAGGCCGGGCGTGCCTTTTTCCACCACCAGGGCCGAGATCGCGCCCTTGGCATCTGAGATTTCGCTCCATTTGCCGAACACCAGCAGCAGATCGGCCACGTCGCCGCTGGTGATGAAAATCTTGCTGCCGTTGACGATGATGTCGTCGCCCTGCGGTTCGAAGCGGGTTTTCATGCCGGTGGCGTCGCTGCCGGCGCCGGCTTCGGTGATCACCAGCGACACCAGGCCGCCCTCCGCCACGCGCGGCAGCAGGCGCTGCTTCTGCTCCTCGTTGCCGAACGTGATGACCGGTTTGATGCCGTGGAAAGTGGTGGCCCAGATGATGCCGGTGGCAGCGCAGGCCTTGCGGCGCGCCGCCGTACGCCTCGGGGACGAACATCGCGTTCAGGCCGAGCGCGTTGATCGCCTTGACGTTGTCCCAGGGAAATTCCGCGGTCCTGTCGTAGTGGTCCGCGCGCGGCGCAAATTGCGTGCGCGCCAGGGTTTGCACGCTGTCGAAGAGCATGCGCTCCTCCTGCACCAGCGGCAGCCAGGCATCAAGACTTTCAAGAACGTTCATTCGATCCCGCCAGGTTGGTTGCAATATAGAAGGGGGTGAACCGGCGATACGCGCACCGATCCGGTCAATGCGCGATACCCTGCGCGCCGTCGATATAGATCGTCTCGCCGGAAAGAAAATCGAGCTTCTCGCGGTACAGGGCCGCAACCAGTCGCCCCACTTCGTCCGCGGTCCCGGGTTTGCCCGCCGGAATGCGCTTGTCCAGATACTCGCGCAACGGTCCGGCAGCCATCATGTCGCGGTTCAGATCGGTGAGGATGTATCCGGGCGCGACGTCGACCACGCGTATATTTTGCGCCGCCCACTCGACGGCGAGGCAGCGCGTGATGGCGCCCACGGCGGCTTTGGAGGCGCAGTAGGCCAGATTGCGCTTGACCCCCAGTTTGTCGAAGAAAGAGCCGATATTGACGATCAACCCGCCGCCAGCGCGCACCAGGTGCGGATAGGCCGCGCGCGCCGCCGTGAACACGGCTGTTGCGTTGATGGCCATGACTCGCTCGTATTCCGTCGTCGCCAGTTCCGCGCTTTTCGCCGCGGTGTGCAGACCGGCGTTGTTGACCAGGCCGACCAGCCCCCCCGCTCCATCCGCCGCCTGCGCGAGCGCCGCTGCGCTCGCCTGCTCGTCGAGCACGTCGCACCTTATCGGCAGCAGCCGTTCGCGCACGGCTTCGTCTGCGCCGGCATCGGGCACGCCCCCGCTGCGCGCGAGGCAGGCGACGCGGTAGCCGTCGCGCGCGAGTGCGAGCGCGATGGCCGCGCCGATGCCGCGGTTCGCGCCGGTGATGGCTACCGTTCCCTTTGGAATGGACATCACCTGCTCATCTGTCCTGGAATTTCGGCTTGCGCTTTTCCATGAACGCGCTCATGCCTTCCACCGCGTCCCGGGTCTGGAATGCGAGCGTGTTCAGATCGGCCTCGATGCTGAGTCCCTCCTGCAACGGAACCGCCAACGCGCGCTTCACCGCATCGCGCGCCAGTCGCAGCGCCGGCAGGCCGAAACCGGAAAACCCGCGCGCGAAGGCCACCGCCGCTGCTACCGCATCGCCGTCGGCGACGCGGTGCACGAGGCCGATGCGCAACGCCTCTTCCGCATCGATCGCGCGCCCGGTCATGATCATTTCCAGTGCGCGCGCCTCGCCCACTGCGCGCGGCAGGCGTTGCGTTCCGCCGTATCCCGGTATCAGCCCGAGTTTGATTTCCGGCAGTCCCATTTTCGCGCCCGGCGCCGCGACACGGAAAGTGCATGCGAGTGCAAGCTCCAACCCGCCGCCGAAGGCGTAGCCGTTGATCGCGGCCACCGAAGGCATGGGCAGCGTATCCAGGCGGGCGAGCACCGCCTGGCCGAAGGCGGCGTCGCGCCTCTGCGCGGAGAGGCTGCGGCCGACGAGTTCCTTGATGTCCGCCCCGGCGCAAAACGCCTTCGCCCCTGCGCCGGTCACGATCAGCGTGCGCGCATCGCCCGCTGCGACCTCGTCGAACGCTAGCGCCAACTCACGCAGCACGGCGGCAGACAGCGCGTTCAGCGCCTCCTGCCGGTTCAGCGTGATGACCGCAAATTCCTCCAGCCGCGACACTACGACGCTCATATTGCCTCCTTGCCTGATTTGTCGGCGCCGCCCGCGCGGCACGCAATCGGTTTGATCCTGCCCTCCTTGGCCCAGGCGACGAGTTCGCGCTTGAGGGTCTTGCCCGAGGCAGTCATCGGAAACTCCGGCATGACCAGGTAGTACTCGGGCATGTCGTACCTGGAAAGACCGGCTGCGTCCAGATGCGCCAGCATCTCCTGCACCCCGGGTCCGGGCGCGGTTCGCGCGACGATCGCAAGGCAGACGCGCTCTCCCAGCCGTTCGTCGGCAATCGGAAACACCGCCGCCTTGGAAACGCCCGCATGCCTGTGCGCCAGGTCCTCCACACGCGCCGGAAAGATATTGTGTCCGCCGCGAATGATCAGGTCTTTCATCCTCCCGACCACCTGCAAATTGCCCCTTTCGTCGAAGCGCCCGAGATCGCCGCTCATGAACCAGCCGTGCGCATTGAACGAAGATTCCGTCGCCCGCTGGTTGTCGAAGTAACCGAGGGTCAGCAGCGCCCCGCGCCCGCCGATCTCGCCGATTTCGCCCGGCGCGACCTCCAGGTCCGGATTGTCCTGGCGCCAGAGCCGGATTTCGTAGCCGCTGCAGGCCTTGCCGCAGGTTGCGACGATGGTCCCGGCATCGTCGCTCGGCAGCGTGTATTGATGCGAGCCGTTTTCGGTCATGCCGTACACGTTCTGCGGCGTCACGCCGATCTTGAGGAAACTCGCCGCCAAATCGCTCGGAATGGTCGAGCCGGCCATATAGAACACTTTGACGCGCGCCAGTTCTTCCAATCCGCGCCGACGCATCTGCGCCAGGGCGTCGATCGCGTGGGTGGGAACGCCCATGACGTAGGTCGCACCGGACGCCGTCAGCCAGTCGATGACGTCCGAACCTTTAGGCACGTCGTTCAAAACCAGTTCGAAGCCGGCCACCAGCGCCTGCGAGATGCCCACCGTAGCGATATGGTGCGAGGTCGGGGAGAGGCTGAGCAGCACGGTGTCGGCGTCGTGCTTCCAGTCGCGCACCATGGCGCGCCCGTTTGCCAACAGGGTGTTGTCGGAATGCATCACGCCTTTGGGCGTGCCGGTGGTGCCGGAAGTGAACGCTAGATAGGTGATCTTGTCCGGGTTCAGGTCAGCCGCGACGCTGCACTGCCGGCCGCTCAGCTGCGCCGGGAATGCGTGGCCTGCCAAGGCCGTCTGCGGCGCGGCTTCGCCGCGACGCTCGAGGCGGTACACGCGGCGCATGCCCCCGAGTTGCGCCGCCTCGGTGAATATGTCGCGGCGGCCGGCGTCCGCGCCGTAGCCGGTCTGAGCCACCAGCGCCCTGCAGTGCACGCGCTCGAGCAGCTGCAGCACCTCGCCGGTGGTGTAATTCTGGTGCATGGACGGATTGCAGACATAGCCGTTGCGCGAGCAGGCGAGAAATGTGACGACGGATTCCGCGCGGCTCGGCAGCCACATCGACACCCGCTCCCCGGGCCGGACCCCCGCCAGGTGCAGGTGCTCCGCCACGCTGTCCACCCAGGCGAGGAATTCCTGCCAGGTGAGCCTGCACGCGGCATCGCGCAGTGCGTAGGCCCGCGGCCGTGCCAGCGCATGCCGCCGCAGCAGGGAGTAGAGCGTGTCCTGCTGCCACAGCCCCTGCTCGTAATAGCCGCGCGCCGTCTGCGGATCGTGCAGCGAAAGGATCGTGCTCACAATGACTCCGATACCGCGGTTCAGTGGCCGAACTTCTCCGGGTCGGGCTTGCGCTTCTCGCCGAAGGATTTCGACAGCTCTTTCGATTCGTCGCTGTCCAGGTAATCGCGCAGCAGCAGGTCGTGCGCCATGCGCGACAGGCCGGCAACGCCGCCATGGCGCGCGTTGAACGCGGCCTTGACCGAAGCCAGCGCGAACGCGCCGCGCTCTGCGATCTCCAGCGCCATCGCGCGCGTGGCCGTTTTCAATTCCGCGTCGGGAACGACCTTGTTGATCAGTCCCATCTGCATGGCCTCGGCGGCGGTGAACTTCGGATTGCGATACCACATTTCCTTCGCCCGCTTCTTGCCGACCAGGTCCTCCAGGTACCAGGTGCCGTAGCCGGCGTCGAAGCTGCCCATCATCGGCCCCACCTGCCTGAACACCGCGCTCTCCTTGGCGATGGTGAGATCGCACACCATCTGCAGCACGTTGCCGCCGCCGACGGCGAAGCCGTTGACCGAGGCGATCACGGGCTTTTGCAGGCGGTCTATGCTCTCGTACATGTCCAGCGTCGGCAGCGTACCGGCGTAAAGCTTGGTGTGCTCCATCCCCTCCTTGCGCCCGCCGATGCAAAAAAAGCGGTCGCCCGATCCGGTGAGCACGATCACCCTGGTGCGTGTCTCGCGCCGGATCTCGTTGATGCAGTCGCGTATCTCGTGGCACATGAGCGGCGTGAACATATTGCCGTCGTCCGGGCGGTTGAGCGTAATCGTTCCGATCGGGCCGTCTTCTGCGTAGAGTATTTCCTTGAATTCCATGGTTCCCTCAGCCGATTTCTAACAGGTTGTTGAAATTCGCTTCCCAAAGGGAATATTTGATATTTACGCCCTCCTTCTCAGAGGGAAGCGAATTTCGACAGCCTCCAATTTGGGGATATAAAAGGGGGCATGCCCCCTTTTTCAACACCCTGCTATTTGAATGGATGCCTTATCACTATGGTCTCTTCGCGATCCGGACCGGTGGAGATCATGGCTACCGGAACGCCGCAGATCTGCTCCAGCCGCGAAAGATAGGCGCGCGCATTGGGCGGCAGCGCTTCCAGCCGGTTCAGCCCGACGGTGCTCTCGGACCAGCCCGGCATTTCCTCGTAAATCGGAACACAATCGTTGGCGGCGTCGGCACCGGCCGGAAAGATGTCCGCGGTCTTGTCCCCGACGCGATAGCCCACGCCGAGCTTGATTGTCTTCATGCCGTCGAGCACGTCGAGCTTGGTGATGCACAAGCCGGACACGCCGCTGATCTGGATCGAACGCTTGAGTACCGCGGCGTCGAACCAGCCGCAGCGCCGCGGCCTGCCGGTGACCGCGCCGAATTCATTGCCTTTCTTGCGCAGATACTCGCCCGTCTCGTTCTCGAGTTCAGTCGGAAACGGCCCGCTGCCGACACGGGTCGAATAGGCCTTGGCGATGCCGAGCACGTAGTGCAGCATCTGCGGCCCCACCCCGGCTCCGCCGGAGGCTGCGCCCGCGACACAACTGCTCGAGGTGACGAAGGGATAAGTGCCGTGGTCGACGTCGAGGAGCGATCCCTGCGCGCCCTCGAACAGCAGGTTGCTGCCCGCCGCCGACGCGCGGTACAGTTCGGAGGAAACGTCGGCCACCATCGGCCCCAGGCGCTGCGCGTATCCCAGCGTCTCGTCATGCGTCTTCTGGAAGTCCACCGGCTGCGCCTTGAGATAATGCTGCAGCACGAAGTTCTGGTAATCGAGCACTTCGCGCAATTTGTCGGCAAAGCGCTTCGGATTGAACAGGTCCTGCAGGCGGATCGCGCGCCGCGCCGCCTTGTCTTCGTAAGCCGGTCCTATGCCGCGTCCGGTGGTGCCGATCTTGTCCGCGCCCTTGGCCGCTTCGCGCGCCTGGTCGATCGCCACGTGATACGGCAGGATCAGCACACAGGCGCCGGAAATGCGCAGGCGGCTCGCGACCGAGACACCGGCCGATTCGAGTTCGTCGATCTCCTGCAGCACGGCCGAAGGCGAAAGCACTACGCCGTTGCCGATGTAGCACGCCACGCCCTCGCGCAGAATGCCGGAAGGAATCAGCCGCAATACGGTCTTCTTGCCGTTGATCACCAGCGTATGGCCGGCGTTGTGCCCGCCCTGGAAGCGCACCACGCCCTGCGCATGGTCGGTAAGCCAGTCGACGACCTTGCCCTTGCCCTCGTCACCCCACTGGGTGCCGATCACCACCACGTTCTTTGCCATGCTCAACCCAAAAAGTTAGCGTTCATTGCGAAACGACGAATCCGGACGAAGACGGATAATACCGCCACTTGCCCGGCCCCTCATGCTCCCCTGCTTCCGATTCACAGTTTTTTTACCTGCCACTTCCCTTTCTGCTTGACCAGCACCCGCGTGCAGCGGCCCTGGTCATGCCCGTCCTTGTCCTCGTTCTCGTGCCCCGGCAACTCCTGTATCACCACCTCGCCCGCCTGGCGCAGGCCGGCGATCACCTTGTCCAGCGCGGCATCATCGACGCGCGGCGCGCGAATGCAGCCCGGGGCGGGCGCGGCCGGCGCGAGACGCGCCAGTTCCAGCAGATACAGGGTGAACCCGGTCGCCGGCCGCGCGCGGCCGAAGGCCTTGCCGACGCCGTCGTAGCGTCCGCCGAGCGCGACCGCGTTGGGCAGCCGGGAACAGTACGCCGCAAACGCGACGCCGCTGTGATAGTGATAGCCGCGCAGATCGGCCAGATCGATGCTCACGGGAATGTCTTCGATTTCCGTCAGGCGCTCGAGGTCGGCAAGCGCGCGCGCGATTTCCGCATGCTTCGGCAGCTCGCGCCTGGCGCGCGCAATGACTTCGCGACCACCGTAGAGTTCGGGCAAGAGCAGGATCGCGCCGCGCGTCGCCTTGTCCAGCCCCTTGGTCAGGCCCTGCAGAGACGACACGTCCTTCGCCTGCAGTCCGGCGAACAAATCCGCCTCCAGTCCGGCATTGACCCCGGCGCGCTGCGCCAGGGCGCGGAACACGCCCACATGGCCGATGTCCAGGCGCGCGTCTGGCAGCTTGCACAAGCGCAGCGCCCGCGTCAGCAGCTGCTGAATTTCCAGGTCGCTTTCAATGCCGCCGTGACCGTAGATCTCGGCGCCGATCTGCAGCGGCTCGCGCGTCGGGTGTGCATCGATGCGCGCCACCTGCGGCGTGATGTCCGCGCGCAGGCCCATGGTGCGCCCGGACAACTGGTCGACCAGCTTGAAGGTGCGCAGGTCCATATCGTGGCCGGTGCCAGTCAGCAGGGACTCGACGTACTCCAGCAGCGGCGGCATGACCAGTTCGTAGCCGTGCACGCGAAACAGTTCCAGCAGCTGCGCGCGCAGGGACTCGATGCCGCGCGCTTCCGGCGGCAGGATGTCCTCGATGTATTCGGGCAGTACCCAGTTACGCATGGACACGCAGAGGGAAGGAACCAGGGAAGAGAGGGCCGACGCCCCGGCGACAGCGGCAGCGCATCATGAATTCCTAAGAACACGTTGCAAAATGAATTTTGCAACGGCCAATTTAGGGGAGTGTGAGGGGATATATCCCCTCACATTGCAACAGACTCTAGACCCCGCTCCCTCTTCCTTGCTCATTTCGAAATAAGCAAAAGCAGCAATCCGACCAGCATGGAGGACAGCCCGAAAAAACGGATCTGCCCGTCGCTAAACTGCGTGATGCGGCGGAAAGTCTCGCGCCACTGCGCCGGAAAAAGGAACGGAAGTATGCCCTCGATGACCAGCATCAGGGCGAACGCCATGAGGAAAGTGGTTCCCATCCCCGGCTCATCCGCGCGCGCTACTTGCTGCCCTTGCCGGGGCCTTTGAGATACTTGAAAAAGTCAGAATTCGGTTCCAGCACCAGCACATCGCTGCGACTCTTGAAGCTCGAGCGATAGGCCTCGAGGCTGCGGTAGAAGGCGTAAAACTCGGCGTTCTGGCCGAATGCCTGCGCATACGCCGCTGCGGCCTTGGCGTCGCCCTCGCCTTTGACACGCTGCGCTTCCTTATAGGCGTTGGCGATGATCACCTCGCGTTCCTTGTCCGCCTCGGCGCGAATGCGCTCCGCAGCCGCCGAGCCTTCGGAGCGCAACTGGTTGGCCACGCTCTTGCGCTCGGCGTCCATGCGCTTGTACACCGACTCGCTCACTTCCTGCGGCAGATCGACGCGCTTCAGGCGGACGTCGATGATTTCCACGCCGATCTTCTTCGCATCCAGATTGGCGCGCTCGCGCACGATATCCATGATTTCCTTGCGGTCCTCGGAAACCACTTCATGCACAGTGTGCTTGCCGAACTCCTCGCGCAAGGTCGCGTTGACCGTCTGCGAAATGCGCGTCTGCGCCTGCGCTTCGTCGCCGATGCTGATGTAAAACTGGCGCGCGTCGTTGATCTTCCATTTTACGAACGTGTCCACCAGCAGGTTCTTCTTCTCCGAAGTGATGTAGCGCTCGGCATCGGGCGTATCCAGCGTCAGGATGCGCGCGTCGAAGTAGCGCACGTTCTGGATCAGCGGCCACTTGACATGCAGCCCCGGCGCCGTGATCACCTCCTTCACTTCACCCAGCTGGAACACGATGGCGCGCTCGCGCTGGTCCACGGTGAACAGCGATAGACTCGCAAGCAGCACGAGCGCCATCACTCCCGCGAGCACAACCCCCATCCTATTGGTCATCATGGCCGACTACCTTGGGACCGCCCGCGCGAACAAGCTTGCGCGGGCTGTTTAGAGGCTCGTGCCTGCGCTCCCCGCCAAATCTGATTCATACACCGCAGGATTTTCATGGACGGCTCTCTCTTTCTCTTGCGCGCAACGCGTCGCGCGAGCGCGCCGCCGGATCCGGGTTCGGTGTCGGTTCGACCAGCGTCTGCTTCGACGACGGCGCGGTGGCCTCCGGCAACGCGCCGGCTGACATCTGCATGATCTTGTCCAGAGGCAGGTACAGCAGGTTGCCGCCGCCCTTGGCATCGAGCAGGATTTTGCTGCTGCTGGTCAGCATCTGCTGCATGGTGTCTATGTACATGCGGTCGCGCATCACCTGCGGCGCCTTGTTGTACTCCACCAGCACCTGCTTGAAGCGGCTCGCCTCGCCCTCCGCATTGGCCAGAACGCGCTGGCGGTAGCCCTGCGCCTCCTCCTGCAGCCGCGAAGCTGCGCCGCGCGCCTTGGGCACCACGTCGTTGAAGTACGCCTGACCTTCGCTCTTCTGGCGCTCCAGATCCTGCTTCGCCTTGACGGCGTCGTCGAACGCGGCCTGTACCTGTTCCGGCGGCTGCGCGTTCTGCATGGTCACCCGGCTGATCAAAATTCCGGTCTTGTAGCGATCGAGAATTTCCTGGATCTGCTTTTGCGCCGCCAAGGCGACCTGCTCGCGCCCCTCGTAGAGCACAAAGTCCATCTTGCTCGACCCGACCACCTCGCGAAACGCGGTCTCGGCAGCCTGCAACACGGTCTCGTCCGGTTTCTTGTTGTTGAACAGGTAATCGAGCGGATCCTTCAGCGTGTACTGCACGGCAAACTGGATGTCGATGATGTTTTCGTCGTCGGTGAGCATCAGCGATTCTTTCAGCACCTTGGTCTTCACCGTATTGCGGTAGCCGACCTCGACCGTGCGCACCTGCGACAGGTTGACGATCTCATGCGATTGAATCGGCGCGGGCAGGCGCCAGCGCAGCCCCGGGCTGGTAAGGTCGGTCTGCTTGCCGAAAGTAAACACGGCGCCGCGCTGCTTCTCGTCCACGATGTAAAAGCCGCTCGCGAGCCACACGACCAGCACCAGTGCCACGAGCATGCCGACGCCGCCGCCGATCTGGCGCATGCTGGGCGGGGGCGACGAAGGCGAGTCCCCTCCGGCCTTCTTGCCGAACATGCCGTTCAGCTTCTGATTGAAGTTGCGCCACAACTCTTCCAGGTCGGGCGGCCCCTGATTTCCACCGCCGCTTTTCTTGCCCCACTGCGGGTCATTAAGTGACATACGTATCCCTATCATCCTGCATGGTTTCCGGGCTGTTTGCTACGGACTTCTTCGAGGCTGCTACTTCGGTCAGGGCGTCCCTGAGGAAATCAAGGCCGGCACCGGTCTTTGCGCTCAGACTAACACGGCATATTTTACCATACTCGTCGCGATCCAAGCCCGGCGGCACTCCGGTAAGATCAATCTTGTTCCATACCAGTATCTGCGGAATCCCGTCCGCGCCGATTTCGGCCAGCACCTGGTTTACCGCCTCGATCTGCGGCTCGCGCACGCCGCTGGCCGCATCGACCACGTGCAACAGCAGGTCCGCCTGTATGGTTTCTTCCAGGGTCGCGCGAAACGCAGCCACCAGTCCGTGCGGCAGGTCGCGTATGAAGCCCACGGTGTCAGACAGCACCAGATTCCCGGTTCCCTGAAGGTACATGCGCCGCGTGGTCGTATCGAGCGTCGCGAACAACTGGTCGGCGGCATAGCTGCCGGCATGCGTAAGCGCGTTGAACAGGGTGGATTTGCCGGCGTTGGTATACCCCACCAGCGACACCGACAGCACCTCGCCACGCGCCCGCGCCCGGCGCTGCACGTCGCGGCGGCGCTTGAACTGCACCAGTTTGTCCTTCAGCACCTTGACGCGGTTGCCGATCAAACGCCGGTCCACCTCGATCTGCGTTTCCCCCATCCCGCCGAGGAAACCGCGTCCGCCGCGCTGGCGTTCGAGGTGGGTCCATCCCCGCACCAATCGCGTCGACGCATATTCGAGCTGGGCCAATTCGACCTGCAGCTTGCCTTCATTGCTGCGCGCCCGCCGCGCGAAGATGCCGAGTATCAGTCCGGTGCGGTCCAGAACCGGGCAGTCCAGTTCCTTCTCGAGATTGCGCTGCTGCGCCGGGGAAAGGTCGTGGTTGAATACGACCACGACGGCGCTATGCTCCTGCACCGCCGCCGCGATCTCCTCCGTCTTGCCCTTGCCCGCGTACAAGGCGGTGTCGGGACGCTGGCGCTTGCCGCCGATCAGAGCACGCGGCCGCAATCCGGCGCTTTCTGCGAGCAGGCGCAGCTCGTCCATGCTTTCGGAATAGCCGTCGGCGCCAAAATCCAGGCCGACCAGAACAGCGGCGTTGGCGCGCGATGCACGCCCGGTGCGCTCAGACATCTTGCGCGCCGGCGGCAGCGGACCGGCCGGTCTCAGCTGTCGGAAGGAGAATGTTCGTAGGATATTGTCACTGCGCGCGCCGGCACCACCGTCGATATCGCGTGCTTATAGACCATCTGAGTGACAGTGTTTTTCAGGAGCACCACGTACTGGTCGAAGGATTCGACCTGGCCCTGGAGCTTGATGCCGTTTACGAGGTAAATCGAGACCGGCACGTGCTCTTTGCGCAGCGTGTTCAGAAACGGGTCTTGTAGCAACTGCCCTTTTGTACTCATGGAGCCCCCACGCTTTGTTGTTGAACTGTCACTCTAATTGATTTCTCTGGCTTTTTCCACATTCGAATGAACATGGGGCCTGCCTAGCTTCTTTTCAAGTATGGATTGGTGGAAGTCTTGAACTGAACTTTCAGCGGCGTGCCCTTCAACGAAAATTCATCGCGGAAGCGCCCCTCGAGATAGCGGCGGTAGCTCTCCGGCACTGCGTCCAGCGCATTGCCGTGGATGATGATCAAGGGCGGATTCATGCCGCCCTGGTGCGCGTAGCGCAATTTTGGCCGCGTCAGGCCTTTGCGCGGCGGCTGCTGGCGCTCCACCGCCTCGATCAGAATGCGGGTCAGCTTGGGCGTCGGCAGTTTCATCATGGCGGCGCGATAGGCCTCGTCGATCGAGGGCAGCAGCCCGGACAAACCGCTGCCTTCGCGCGCGGAAATAAAATGGAACTGTGCGAAACCGAGGAAAACGAGCTTGCGCGCGAGATCTCGTTTGACGCATTCCCGCCGGTAGTCGTCGAGTCCGTCCCATTTGTTCACCGCCACCACCAGCGCGCGCCCTTTTTCCACCACGTAGCCGGCGATGTGGGAATCCTGGTCCGATATGTCGGACTGCGCGTCCAGCACCAGCACCACCACGTTCGACTGGTCCACCGCCTGCAGCGTCTTGATCACCGAAAATTTTTCCACCGACTCGAACACCTGCCCGCGTTTGCGCAAACCGGCGGTGTCGACCAGCGTATAGCTCCGGCCGCCGCGCTCGAACGGCACGTCGATGCTGTCGCGGGTGGTGCCGGGCTGGTCGAAGGCGATGACCCGGTTCTCGCCGAGAAGCGTGTTGATCAGCGTGGATTTCCCGACATTGGGCCTGCCGATGATCGCGATGCGCGGGTGGTCGGGAAGTTCCGGCGCTTCCTCGTGCTCGGGCGCGAATCCGGCGAGCGCCATGTCGACCAGGTCGTTCACGCCGTCGCCGTGCGCCGCGGATATGGCGTGGGGTTCCCCCAGCCCGAGTTCGTGGAATTCGGCCGTGACTACGCCGATGTTCATGCCTTCGGCCTTGTTCACCGTGAGCAGCACGCGCCGGCCGGTCTTGCGCAGCATGTCGGCTATGTTGCGGTCCTGCCCCGCGACGCCCTGGCGCACGTCCACCATGAACAGGATCACGTCCGCTTCAGCCACGGCCTGCAGCGTCTGCTTCGCCATTTCGTGCAGGATGCCGTCCTTGGCCACGGGCTCGAAACCGCCCGTGTCGACCACGAAAAACGGCAATTCCCCCACCCGGCCTTCACCGTAGTGCCGGTCGCGCGTCAGTCCCGGCATGTCCGCGACCAGCGCGTCGCGACTGCGCGTGAGCCGGTTGAACAGCGTGGACTTGCCGACGTTGGGCCGACCGACGATGACGATGGTGGGTTTCATATGCAAGGCAACGCGGGCGTCATGCCGCCCGTTGCGATCCCGGTGACGCCGGGCGCGTCTGCGCGCCGGGCTGGATTATTGCGTGCTGAAGGCATACAGCCCGCCCTTGCGGGTCTGTATCAGGAAACCGCCATCGGCCAACGGCACCGGATTGGTGCTGACCGGGCCGCCGTCGGTGGCCACGCGACCGACGAAGGCGCCGGACTCGCGGGCGAGAAAATGCACGTATCCCTCGATGTCCGCCACCACGATCTCGCGCCCCAGCGGTAGCGGTGCGGACAGGTTGCGCAGGCGCAGCTTGTCCTGCTTCCACAGACTGGTGCCGCCGATGCGATCAAGCGCGTGCACCGCGCCTTTGTCGTCGCTGGCGTAGAGGTAGCGCGCGTCCAGCGACAGCCCGGAGGTGCTGGACATCTCGCGGCCCCAGATCACTTGGCCGTTGGCGATGTCGAAACAGCCGACGCGCCCCTGATAGGCCACGGCGCAGACCTCGCGCTGTGTGACGACCGGCAGGCCGATCACGTCGGTGACGCGCTCAAGTTCGGTGGTGCCGCGGGGCAGTGCGACGGTCGCCTCCCAGCGCACCGTCCCGCTGTCCAGATTGATGGTAATACCACTTGCGCTTTCCATCCTTGGCGTCCAGTCCGAAAATTCGGCCGTCGGCGCTGCGCACCACCACCACGTCGTCCGCCACCTGCGGCGCCGCCAGTACTTCACTGCTGATCTGCGCCCGCCACAACGGCGCGCCATTGGTGCCAAAGGCCAGCACATCGCCCTTGCTGCTGCCCACCAGAAGCATCTTGCGGTCGGCGCCGACGCCGCCGCTGAGGCGCTCGCCTGCATTGATGCGCCATACCTGCTTGCCGCTGCTGCCGTCGACACGCATGACCGTGCCGTCGGCGGCAGCGGCGTAAACGCCGTCCGCGGTCACCGCCGGACTGAATACCGACTGCTGCGCATTGCCGACGCCGGTCTGCCACAATGCCTTGACCGCGATCGGGTTCGTGAGTTCGGGCACCTTGGCCATCTCGGGCGAAGGCGTGCTGCTGCCCCACCAATTCATCGGGTTGATGGTGTCGATTGCGCTGCTTACCATGGCGCCGCCGCCGCATCCCGCAAGCGCAAGTGCCGCGAGCTGCGCCGCGACGAATGCACGCGCCGTTTTCACTTGGCCGTTCCGAGCGCGTCCAGCCGCAGCTGGATGTACGCGCGCTGCCCCGCGTCCTTGGCGTCCGCCTTTTCCAGCGCGGCCTTATACGCGTTGCCGGCCTCTTCCTTCTTTCCTTGGGCGACGAGGATATCGCCGCGGGTCGCAAGATATTGCGCGTCGAAAGCCGCGCCGTGCTTGGCGTCCAGCAGTTTCAACGCGTCATCGTGTGCTTTCTCGTCCAGCATCACGCTGGCGAGCCGCAGCCTGGCGATATCCTGGAGCGCCTCGTCCTTGGCGTTTTCGGCGACCCAGGCGAGCTGGGCATGCGCGGTCTTGAGATCGCCGCCCTGGAAGTGCGCCTTGGCCGAGACCAGCGCCGCCATGGCGGCGTAAGTCGTGCGCGGGAACTGTTCGAGCACCGCGCCGGCGCTTTCGCGCACCAGTTTCAGGTCACCGGCTGCAGCCGTCTTCTGCACTGCATCGTAAAGATTGGACGCCTGTGCGGCCTGGCTGCGCTGGTAGTTATTCCACCCCAGCCAGCCAGCCACCACGACGACGGCCAGCACCGCGGTGGCGACAACCTGTTTGCCGTTGTCCTTCCACCACGCTTTCAGCGTTGCCAGTTGTTCCTGTTCTTCCAGATCGTATGCAGCCATTCTCAATCCCCGTTTTCAATGTCCATGAATAACAAATCGGTTACCGCACCCGCGAGCGCGTCGCGCGCCACCCGCACCTGCTCCCGCTCCTGGCGCAGGTGCTTTACGCTCGCCTCGTTCTTTTCCGCCTCATCCTCGCCGATGATAACCGCCAGCGCCGCACCGCTCGCGTCGGCTTTCTTCATCTGCGCCTTGAAACTGCCGCCGCCGCAATGCTGGATCACCGACAGTCCGTGGTTGCGCAGGTCCTCGGCCACGGTGAAGGCGACGCGATCAGCCGCGCTTCCCTGGTGCACCACGTAGACCTCGCATTGTGCCGCAGGTTCCGCCGCGCGCGCCTCCTGCATCAGGGCCAGCAGGCGTTCCAGCCCCATGGCAAAGCCGATGGCCGGTGTCGGTTTGCCGCCGATCTGCTCGAACAGGCCGTCATAGCGCCCGCCGCCGCACACCGTGCCCTGCGCGCCCAGGCGGTCGGTCACCCACTCGAACACGGTCAGGTTGTAATAGTCCAGTCCGCGCACCATGCGCGGGTTGATGCTGTAGGGAATGCCCGCATCCTTCAACACCTGCTGCACCCCTTCGAAATGCGCCAGCGACGCTTCGCCCAGATGATTGAGCAAACGCGGCGCGCCTTCGATGAGCGGCTGCATCAGCGGGTTCTTGCTGTCGAGCACCCGCGATACGCCACCAGTTCGTTTCGGTGCTGCGCCCTTTCGTCGGGACTGCCGATTGAATTGAGCTGCAGTTTGATGTCCCGTAGTCCCAGATCGTCCCAGAGCCGCGCACACATCAGCAGCAACTCGGCGTCTACGTCCGGCCCGGCGTATCCCAACGCTTCCGCCCCGACCTGGTGGAACTGGCGATAGCGCCCTTTCTGCGGACGCTCGTGCCGGTACATGGGCCCCATGTAATACAGGCGCTGCGGATTGCCGTAGAGCAGATTGTGCTGAATCGCTGCGCGCACGGTGGACGCCGTGGCTTCCGGGCGCAGCGTCAGCGCTTCGCCGTTCAACTCGTCGACGAAGCTGTACATTTCCTTCTCGACGATATCGGTGGCCTCGCCGATGGCTCGCCGGAACAGCGCGGTCGGCTCGAGCAACGGCGTGCGCATGTTGCGATAGCCGTAACTGCGCAGCCAGGAGCGCAAGGTCTCCTCCAGTTCCTCCCACAGCACCGCCTCGTCCGGCAGGATGTCGTTCATCCCGCGGACCGCTTGTATCGTCTGGCTCATCGTTGTTCTCTGGAAGGCACGGCTTTAGACCGCGGCCTTGATTGGAAATGTTCTCTGTCTGTTCGCAGTGTCTGCGGCGCCGCCGGCACGGTTTGCGCCGTAATGGCTGCGCACGTATTCGTCGACGATCTTTTTGAAATCCGCCGCGATGTTCTCGCCTTTCAGCGTCACCGTCTTCTCCCCGTCCACGAAAACCGGCGCCACCGGCCTCTCACCCGAACCGGGCAGGCTGATGCCGATGTTGGATTGCTTGGATTCGCCCGGACCGTTCACCACGCACCCCATCACTGCCACGTGCATGTCCTCAACGCCGGGATGCTGCTCGCGCCACAACGGCATCTGACTGCGCAGGTAATCTTGAATGCCGGCTGCGAGTTCCTGGAAGTAAGTGCTGGTGGTGCGGCCGCAGCCTGGACAACTGATGACCAGCGGAGCGAAGGAGCGAAAACCCATGGTCTGCAGGATTTCCTGCGCCACGACGACCTCCCGCGTGCGATCGCCGCCGGGTTCCGGCGTAAGCGAAATGCGGATGGTGTCGCCTATGCCCTCCTGCAGCAACACCGACAGCGCAGCCGTCGAGGCGACAATGCCCTTCGAACCCATGCCGGCTTCGGTCAGTCCCAGGTGAAGCGGATAATCGCAGCGCGTAGCAAGGTCGCGGTACACGGCGATGAGATCCTGCACGCCGCTGACCTTGCACGAGAGCACGATCCTGTCGGGGGGCAGCCCCCATTTTTCCGCCTGTGCCGCCGACTCCAGAGCCGACACGACCAGTGCGTCGCGCATCACCGCATCGGCCGCGACCGGCTGCGCGCGCTTGCCGTTCTCGTCCATCAGGCGCGCGAGCAATGCCTGGTCCAGGCTGCCCCAGTTCACGCCGATGCGCACCGGTTTGCCGTACTTGCATGCCATTTCGACCATGGTCGCGAACTGGTCGTCGCGCTTGGACCCCTTGCCGACGTTGCCCGGGTTGATGCGGTATTTCGCCAGCGCCTCGGCGCATTCCGGATACTGGCTGAGCAGGCGATGCCCGTTGAAATGGAAATCACCCACCAGCGGCACGGCGCAGTCCCTTTTCTCCAGTTCATCACGGATGCGCGCGACCTGCGCCGCCGCCTCGGCCGTGTTGACGGTGATGCGCACCAGTTCGGAGCCGGCGCGTGCCAGCTCGAACACCTGCTGCGCCGTGGCGCCGGCATCGGCCGTATCGGTATTGGTCATCGACTGGACCACGATGGGCGCGCCGCCGCCGAACTGCCTGGTGCCGGGCGGATTGAGCTGCGACAGCAGAACCCTGCCGTTCGCCTGTTTGATTTCGACCCAGGAAATCTGTTCGAATTCGAGCAGTATGCGGTTGGTACCGCTTACCTTGCCACTAAAAGGGGGAGGCGCGGGCTGCACCTCCGGCAGCAGGTTGCGCGGATCGACACTCTGCGCGCTCGCGTCCTTTGCCTCCTTCGCCTCGGGCACACCCACCGGAGTCACACCCACGGTCTGAACCTGCTGCACCTCGTTCTTCGCCGCTTTCGGGGTGATGGTCACCACTTCGCCCGTCGACCGCGGACTCGCATACCACTCGTAGGCCACGACCGCCACCGCCACCAGCGCGGCCGCTGACAGATAGACGTAGACCCGGTTCGATTTCTTCCCGCCCTCGAAAAACGGTTCCTGCTCGTCCGTGTGCAGATCAACGGTCACCACCGCGGGGATGTCGCGCTGGCCCAGGCCGGCAAGCAGCGGGGCCGGGTCCAGATGCACGAGCTTGGCGTAGCTGCGGATCATGCCGCGCACGATGGTGGTGCCTGGTAATTTTGTGTAATCGTCGGCCTCGATCGCGGCGATCTGCTTGACCCCGTATTTGATCTGCTGCGAAACGTCGGCGATGCTGAGCTTGAGTTCCGCGCGAGCAGCCGCGAGCTTCCGGCCCGGGCTGGTATCCTCGGCTGGGGCGGGCGAGGTTACGGACTCGGCTGAGGATGCCACTTCGTTCATTCGAACCTTCCCTTCAGCATGGCGTCGTATTCAGGCGACCCGGGGAAGCGGCGCCGCAGCTGCGACGCCATGGCATTTTCGGCTGACTTGTCGCCCAGTTTTCGCTCTATGCGCAGTGACAGCCACAGCGATTCGGCCGTAGGTTCCACCACCTTGTTGAACCGCCCGATCAGTCCGCGCGCCGTCTCCAGCTGGCCGCGCTTGTACTGCACCGAAGCCAGATTCAGCAGCGCCTGCAGGTTATCCGGGGCGCTGCGCAGCGCCCGCTCGAAATACTCGATGGCATCGCGCTCATTGTTGCTCTTCACCGAGCACAGTCCGGCGTTGACGTAGGAGCGCGCCGGCGTGTTGTACAAGGGATTCTTCAGCGCCGCAAGAAAATAGGAGATCGACTGCGCTTCGCGGCCGGTCTGGCAAAGAAACCAGCCGTAGTTGTTGTTGATGTCCGGATCGTTCGGTGAAAGGCGCAGGCCGCGCTCGAAATGCTGCTGCGCCACGCCGTTTTCGCGCAAATCCATATGGACCAGGCCGAGCACGTTGTATGCCGGCGCATAGTTCGAGTCGGCCGCGATCGCGATGCGCAATTCCTCCAGCGCGACCCCCATGTTGCCGCGCTCGAAGTAGGCAGACGCCAGTTCGGTATGAATGCGCGCCCGGTTGCGCGGGTCTCCGCTTTCACCGCTCAACGTTCCCGTCTCCACGGTATTTGCCTGGGTCGTGGACGACGCCGGATTCTGCGCGCAGCCGGCCAGGGCGACGCAAGCAAGGGTCAGCGCCGCATACAGGATTGTTTTCAGCATGGTTGTATCTCCACGACTCGGCGGGTCCGCCTTGTTCTGTCCTCGACCTTGCCCGCCAACTGGCCGCAGGCGGCATCGATATCGTCGCCCCGGGTCTTGCGCGTCGTCACCACCAGACCGGCAGCGATCAGGATATCGGCAAAACGGCGGATGTCATCGCGCGACGACCGCTTGAATCCCGAACCCGGGAACGGGTTGAACGGAATCAGGTTGAACTTGCAGGGCACGTCGCGCACCAGGGCGATCAATTCGCGCGCATGGCCCGCGCCGTCGTTGACGCCGTCCAGCATCACGTATTCGAACGTCAGAAAATCGCGCGGCGCGCGGTCCAGATAGCGCAGGCATGCGGCCATCAGTTCGGACAGGGGATATTTCCGGTTGATCGGCACCAGCGCGTCGCGCAGCGCATCGTTGGACGCGTGCAACGACACCGCCAGCGCCACCGGGCAGGCATCGCGCAGGCGATCCATCGCCGGCACGATGCCCGAGGTGGACAGCGTCACGCGCCGCCGCGACAGTCCGTAGGCATTGTCGTCCAGCATCAGGCGCATGGCCGCGACCACGTTGTCGAAATTCGCCAGCGGCTCGCCCATGCCCATCATGACGACGTTGCTGACGACGCGATCGCCCTTGGGCACGGCGCCGAGCGCTTTGTTCGCGATCCAGAGCTGGCCTATGATTTCAGCCACCGTCAGGTTGCGATTGAATCCCTGCTTGCCGGTCGAGCAGAATTTGCAGTCGAGCGCGCAGCCCGCCTGCGACGAAACGCACAGCGTGCCCCGGTTGGTCTCGGGAATGAACACGCTTTCGACCGCGTTGCCGTTGCCGACATCGACCAGCCATTTGCGCGTTCCGTCCTCGGCCGCGTTGTCCGAAATCACCGAGGGCGCCTCTATCCGCGCGCGCGCCGAAAGTTTCTCGCGCAGCGGCTTGGCAAGGTCGCTCATCTTCGAGAAATCCGCCTCCCCGAACTGATGCATCCAGCGCAGCAGTTGCTTGGCACGAAACGGCTTCTCGCCGATTTCGGCGAAAAAACCAGCCAGCTGCGCTGCGTCCAGATCGAGGAGGTTGATGCTCATGCGGGTTGGAGGTTCAGCGCGAGTAAATGTTCAGTGCCGGAAAGAAATAGGCGATTTCCACTTTGGCCGTGTCCACCGCGTCGGAGCCGTGTACTGCGTTGGCGTCAATGCTGTCGGCGAAGTCGGCGCGTATGCTGCCCTTGTCCGCCTTTTTCGGGTCGGTCGCGCCCATGAGTTCCCGGTTCTTCGCGATGGCGCCCTCGCCTTCCAGCACCTGCACCATTACCGGGCCGGAGATCATGAACTTGACCAGATCTTCGAAGAAAGGGCGGCCCTTGTGCACCGCATAGAACCCCTCGGCCTCGGTGCGCGACAGATGCAGCATGCGCGCGGCGATGACCTTCAAGCCATTGGTTTCAAAGCGGGAATAAATCTTGCCGATGAGGTTCTTCGCCACCGCGTCCGGCTTGATGATCGATAGGGTGCGTTCCAAAGCCATGCAAGTCTCCAATATTTTGGTAAAGAATGGTAAAGACAAAGCTTAACGTTCTATTTTATCAGGGATTTTGCTTTATGTCGCCTGCTGCGTCCGAGCCTGTCGCGAGTTCATGATCTGTCCGGTTCTATAGCACGACATCTGTCCGGTTGTCATAGTGCCCCGAAGGGGGTGGGAAATGACGCCGACGCAAGTGCTGCAGGAGATACGGAAGATGAGATTCGAGGAAGCGTATGAGGG
>JAPLRD010000218.1 GCA_026399375.1 Pseudomonadota bacterium | reverse complement strand
GCCTGGCTTGCCACTGGCAGCGCCAGGGACAATGCCAATAATGCAAGCAGTGAGCCCGCGGCAAGCGCGGGCGGTGGAAAAACGTCGGCGCGGCTGATGCGCTGGATGTGGAACCACAGGCCGAAGATCAGCAGCAGCGGCACCCCGATATGCACGAACACGAACAGCGAGAACAGCCGGTCGCTGACGGCGTTTGCGCTCAGGTAGTTGCGTATCAGCGGCGTGGCGAAGAGCGGCAGCGCATCGAGCCACTCGGCAGTGGCGGCCGCGGAGAACTGCGCCAACTGATCCCATCTGAGCCAAATGCCGACGACACCCGAGACAGCGATAAACCAAAGCAGCGGCACGCCGGTGAGCCAGGAGAAGTGCCGAAAGCCGGTGTAGCGCCCGAACAGGAATTCACGCGCGAGATGCAGCAGCGTGACCAGGACCAATGCGTCGGCGGCATAGCGGTGCAGGCTGCGCAGCACGCCGCCCGCGTACCACTGTTCGAGCGACAGCCGGTTGATCGAGCGGTAGGCGCCGTCGACCGAGGTATCGAGCGCGGCGTAAAGATACAGACCGGTGAGGGTGATGATCCAGAAGAACAGGAAACCGAGTGCGCCCAGATGGCGCCAGGGGTTCTGCGCAGCGCCGAATGCCCTGTCGAAACGGCGCTCGATGCAATGGTAGGCGCTCAGAGCGCCGCTGCGTATCGAGTTGAGGAGGTTCATGTTCATCCGGTGTCGTCTCTGCGGCGGCGGATCGCGCGGCCGCTGATGCAAACGTTCTAGTCGAGGCGCATCATGCGCCGGCGCGCCTCGCCGAGCGTCTGCGCATCCACCACTCATTGAAGAAGAACCAGATGATCCAAAGCAGGAAGGTCGCGCCGCCGGCGATCTCGAGGACAATTCCGTAGCTGACGCGATACTTGCCGGTGCGCGGGTCATAGACCGAGCACAGTATTCGCACCTGCTCGATGAGCGGCGACCACCGAGACCTGCAGCAGGTGGTCGAAGCCCGCCGCGGTCGCGGCGAAGCTGAAGCCGAAGTCGCGCGCGAGCTGCGGCACGATGGCAGCAGGTGGGCTCAGAAATTCCCAGTTGGGCGAGTTGATGCCGTACTGGGCGGCGAAGGACTTGAGCGCCAGGGGCGAGTCGGCCGGCTGATTGAAGCCGATGCTGATCACATTGAACCGGCCTTCGCCCAGTGCATCCCGCGCAACCGAGGCCGCTTGCTGCAGCGCCCGGGTGGTCGTGGGACAGATCTGAAAACAGCCGGTGTAGATGAAGCTCACCAGCAGCGGTTTCCCGCGGTAGCTCGACAGGCGAACGGCCCTCCCCTCGCGGTCCTGCAGCGTGTAATCACCGACGGCGCGCCCGACTGCGGCCTGGCTCGCACGCAAAGATGCGGTCTGTTCCAGGGCCGGAGCGGACGCAGGCGCGACTGCTGCTGCGGGCGCAGCGCCTTCCGCCGCCGCAGGGGCAACGGCACAAAAGAATAGTGCCAGCACTGCGCCGGAATAAACGATCGGGCGCAAGCGCTACCTCTTCAGAACAGCAGCGCGTCGACCATCGCTACCAGGAGCAACAGGCTCAATTGAGCCAGCGACGCATGAAATGAGCTCATCGCTGTCTTGCGGCTGGGCGCGCGCGCCAGCTGCCACGCTTTCCGTATGAAATGGGCGCCGCCGATCAGGGCGCCGGCGAAATAGACCGGGCCCGCCCCGAAGAAGACAGGCAGCAGCGAAACGCCGACCAGCGCCAGGGTGCTGGCGAACACGATTCGCGCAGCGCGCACATTCCCGACCACCACCGGCAGCATCGGCACACCGGCCGCTGCATAGTCGGAACTGTTGGCGATGGCAAGGCTCCAGAAATGGGGCGGCGTCCACAGGAACAGCACCAGCGCGAGCAGGAGCGGCACGGCCCCCAGTTCGGGATTCGCCGCCGCGGCGCCGGCAAGCACGGAAAAGCTCCCCGCCAGCCCTCCGACGACGACGTTGAGCCAGGTGCGGCGCTTGAGCCAGACGGTATAGACGACGGCGTAGAAAAATGCGCCGAGGAAGGCGTACAGCGCGGCGAGCGGATTGGTCGCATACCACGCCGCCGCGACCGATCCTGCAAGCAGCATCAATATCAGCGCCAGCCATGCCGGCGTGTGGCGCAGTTCGCCGGTGACGAAAGCGCGGCCGCGGGTACGCAGCATCAAGCGGTCGAGGTCGTGCTCTGCGTACTGATTGAATGCACCTGCGCTCGCCGAGGAGATCAGCACCGCGAGCGCGAGCACGGCGAGCGGCATCCCGCCCGGCCCGGCCCCGGGGGTGACGGCGAAGCCGGCCACCGCGGTGATCATGATGACTAAACCGATGCGAAGCTTGAACAGTCCCAGGACCTTTCGCGCGAGGTGCGTGGCGTCATTGCTGCGTAGCGTGGTGTCCATGATTGCCCTCTTCCAGTCTAGCTACGGCCGCCGCGTACGCGCGCGGCCGCACCGTGATCAACCGGGTCGGCGCATTGCCGCGCGCTTCCGCGGCAGAGCATCAGCTCAGTCCCCAGACCTGGGACAGATACTTCCAGTTGATGAAGTAATACAGCACGAACGAGACCAGGAACACCATCGCCAGGGCGAACGTGCCCGGCGCGGCGAAACCGGCCGAACCATGTCCCTGGAGCGCAACCGTGGAGGGGAACACCGGAATCGGCACCGTCTCCTGCCTGAGTGCGCCTACGTCCAGTTTCTTGCCCCAGAGCAAAGAACCGACGGTAATGTAGATATAGAGCGCGCCGCCGATAATGGCGACCATGCCGGTGATTCCCACCAGACCCATCATCAGATAGGCGGCGCCGGGAAACTCGTAGGCAAACGGCGAACCGCCCATTGCCATGTCCCAATGGCGGCGGGAGACGCCCAGGGTTCCGGCGCCCATCATGACCACGACGAAGGAATACATCGACAGGCCGAACAGGTAGGGCTGCAGCTTCGCCAGCCCCGGGTTGATCATTTCGCGCTTGAACAAGACCGGTATCAGAAAGTAGGTCAAGGACATGAACGAAAGCGTGGTGCCGATCACCACGGTGGCATGGAAGTGGCCCGGGACATAAATGGTGTTGTGGATGATCATGTTCAATTGTTCCGTGCCCATCATCACGCCGGAGATGCCGCCGAGGAAACCGAAGCCGATCAGGGAAATAAACATGCCTGAGAACACCGGGTTGCCCCAGGGCGCTTGTCTCAGCCATTCGAACAGGCCCTTGGTGAATCCTTTTTCGCGCTGCGCCACTTCGATGGCCCCTGGAATGGTGAGGCCGTGGATCATCGAAGCCAGCACGGCGAAGTACATGAAGTAGCTGGTGTTGACCACTTTCCATTCGGTGCTCAGCCCGGGGTCGGCCAGCAGGTGGTGCGCGCTCGCCAGTTGCAGGAACAGGATGTAGAGCAGGAAAGCGCCGCGGCTGACGCGCTCGGACATCGGCTTGGCGCCGAAACAGATGGCGGCGATGGCATAGCAGATCGAAATGTGCGCGGCGACGTTGATCTGCTGCGAGGAATGGCCGAAGGCCCACCAGATGGTGCGATAGATCAGCGGGTCCACCTCCTTTACCACCCCCAGCGACAAGAGGAAGGTGGGAATGAGGATGATCGCGCCGGAGACGATGGTGAACACGGCGATGATGGCCGCGGTGATCGCACCGAACGTGACCAGCGGCACCGACCCCTGGTAGGTCTTCTCGGCCTTCGCAATGACGAGCGTGCCGAAGAAGACGAAGCAGCCGACCAGCGCGCCCACCGCGAACAGGATCAGTCCGAGATAGAACGCCGGCTCGGCCATCATCAGCACGTAGGAAGTCATCATTACGCTCGATTCACCCCGAAACACCGCGACGTTGGTCGTGATCGAGCCGATAAGCATCAAGGCGAAGCCCAGCCAGGCGATTCTGGGCGTGGCGATGCGGCAGCGCAGCAGGGTCGAGGAACAAAAATAGAGGACGGCGATCTCGAAAAAGATGATCCAGAAGATCAGCATATCGATGCCGTGAGCGGTGAGCACCATGTAGAACTTGTCTGCGGCGAGCCAGTGCACCGCGGGCCAGCGGGTCAGCACCACGCCTACTGCGAGAATGCCTCCGACCAGCAGCCAGACCACCGCCGCGACGGCATTGGCCAGCATCAGTTTCTCGGCTTGTGTATCGAACTGCAGCCCGGAGCGCGGGCAGGTGCGGTAGATAGTCATTGGCGCCTTCCCTTACTTGACGTAGATGCGGCCGGCCATGTTCGCATGGCCGATCCCGCAGTATTCGTTGCAGACGATGGAGAAGGTTCCCGCTTGGTTTGGCGTTACCTTCACCACATGCTCATAGCCGGGTACGACCTGAATGTTGATGTTGACCGGTTGCAGCGAAAACCCGTGGTTGTAGTCCATCGACGTCAGATGAAGGCGGTAGGTCTTGTCCTTTTCGAGTTCCAGGATAGGCCACCAATCCCAGAGGCGGGCGATGAGGTAGACATCGCTGCCCGCGGGCGGATGCACCACCGGGATGTTCTTGTCGGTTTCCGTGCGCACGGTGTATTTGTCCACCACGGCCTGCGTCTTCTTCGCGAACAATTCGCCGGTCGTCTTGTAGGTCTCGGTCGACAGGTTCTGCTTGCCGTAGATATGCCAGCCGACCATCATGGCAAACATGATCATGCACCAGATAAAGGCAATCACGATCCACGTCCCTTCGACGCGATCCAGGGGCTGTTTCCACCAGAGCCGGTCTGACGGCGGCAGTATTGCACTCATATTCACACCCTTCGTATTATTGAGGACACGCGACGCGCCAACCGGTGGTTATTTGGCGAGGGGGACCGTGAGGATTTCTATGACGCCCCAGAGAGAGTAGACGACCATGGGAACCATGACGCCGAAAAACAGCAGCAGGAACGGGTTGTCCAGAAACTTCTGCATCAGAGGGATTGCCTCTTCCTGAGATTGGCTGTTCATTTTTTGCGGCCTCCTCCGTGATTTTTGTTGTGGCAAAACGCTGGCGAAACCGACCGCTTCAGCATCGATGGATGCTACTGAATGGCTCTGCGGAAAGATTTAACATGCGTTAAGGAAATTGAAACTGCTGCATGGGTAATAACCATGGCCCCGGCAATGTCTTGGCTCGAGAATTGCCCGGCGGCTCGGGGGCATGGGAACCGCCGCGATGCGCTGGCTGAGCGGGACATCGGGCCAGGCGGCCAAACGGACCGCAGGGGGGCGTTCCACGTTGACCGTTGACCGCCCGCCGGCTGTGGAGCGGTTTAACCCGGGTAAGGCCGGGCCGATTTCGTCATCGCTACGGCGAGATCAGGCCTTCGCGAATCGCGTACTGCGTCAGTCCGGCGATATCGCGCAGGTTGAGTTTGCGCAGGATGTTGTTCTGGTGAATCTCGACTATCCCGGGGGCGATGTACAGGCTTGCCGCGATCGCGCTCGGGGTTTCTCCCAGGGCGAGCTTTTTCAATATCTCGATCTCGCGCCGCCCGAGTTTGGCCTGCGCGTCCTCGCCTTCGCCTACGGAGGGGTTGCGCAGCATCGCCACCACCTCTTTGCACAGGTAGCGCTCGCCCGCCGCGACCGCGCGGATGGCGCGCAGCAACTCGTCGCGGCCGGCCGCCTTGTTGACGTAGCCCTGGGCCCCGGCTTCCAGCATCTGCGCCACGAAGCGCTGGCCCAGGTGGGTCGACAGCGCGAGCACCTTCACCCTCGGGCTCGCGCGCACGATGCGCTGCGTCAGTTCGATGCCGTCGATTCCGGGCATGTTGATATCGCTGAGCACCAGATCGGGCGCGAGTCCGCGCACCAGCGCGAGCGCCGTCTCGCCCTCGCCCGCCTCGCCCAGCACCTTGATATCCGGTTCGCGCTCGAGCACCGCGCGCAGCGATTCACGCATGATGGCGTGATCGTCGACCAGCAGCAACCGTATCATTTTTCGTCTCCTTCCGATTTTGGCTTCACCCCGGGCCCCGGCGCCGCTGCCAGCGCCAGGCTCACCGTCGTGCCTTTGCCCGCCTGGCTGTCGATGCGCATCGCGCCGCCGATGAAGTCGAGGCGCTGTTTGATGCTGAACAGCCCGTAGCTGTGCTTCGCCGAAGGCTGGAACGCCTGCGCCGCGTCGAAACCGGCGCCCTCGTCGGCGACACTGATGTCCACCCGCCCGCTCGCCGCGTCCATGACCATGATCACCGCCGCCTCGCTGACGCCGGCGTGTTTCCACACGTTGATCAGCAGCTCGCGCACGATCCTGTAGAGCGCGCTGCTCGTGGTTTCGTCCAGTGGCGCCATCTCGCCCAGGTCGACGCTGACCAGAAGGCCGTAGCTGCGCTCCATTTCTTCGCCCAGCCACTCCAGCGCGGGGCCGAGGCCGAACCGGGACAGCACCGGCGGGCTCAGTTGGGTGGAGAGCGAACGCAACGATTGGGCGAAGCGGTCGATCATGGCCTCGACTTCGTTCAACTGCAGCCGGCAGCGCCGGCCATCGTCCCGGTCCTCGTCAGGAAGCACCAGCGCGCTGAGCTTCAACTTGACGACCGCGAGGTTCTGGCCCAGATCGTCGTGCAGGTCGCCCGCGATCTCGCGCCGCTCGCGCGCTTCGGCTGCCAGCAACTCCATCGCGAGGGAACTCAGCTCGGCGGTGCGCTCGGCCACCGTGCGTTCCAGCCCCGCTCCGGTGCGCTCGAGTTCGCACACCAGATGCTGCAGGCGGTCGCGCTGGGCTTCGAGCGCGTCGCGCTGGGCTTCGACCTCGTCGCGCAGGCGCTCGCGTTCGAGCAGATTGCGGATCCTCTGTCGCGCGATCTCCACGTTGATCGGTTTGGTGACGTAGTCGGCCGCACCAAGGGCGAGACCCGCGCTCTCGGCGTCGCTCTCGCCCAGAGCGGTGACGAAGATGACGGGAATCGTACGCAGCCGCGGATTGGCCTTAAAGCGCCGGCAGGTCTCGTAGCCGTCCATCTCGGGCATCATCACGTCGAGCAGGATCAGGTCCGGCGGCGCTTTTTCGGCCAGGGCAAGGCCCATTGCGCCCGAGGTGGCGAATTGCAGACGAAATTCGGCTCCCAGCGCCGCCCCCAGGGTCAGCAGATTTTCCGGAGTGTCGTCGATCGCCAGAATGCTCGGCTTCGCCTCCGCCCCTCGTATCGCATCGCTCATGCGCCCTTCTCCCAGGCGTAGGCCGCCGCCATGCGGCGCAGGCGTTCCCGGGCCGGATCGAAGCGCAAGGCCTCGACCAGACGCGCCGTTTCGTTGATTTCCGCAGCTGCGTGCGTGCCCGCGAGGATTTCCTGCAAGGCCCTGAAGCGCTCGATGGCATCGAACTCGTTGCGCGCGAGCAGCGGCAGGATTTCCGCCACCAGCGCGGCCGCGCGAAGCACGTCCACGGGCTTTGCCGCAGCCGCCGGCGCTGCGGGCGCATCGGCGCTGGGCGCCGCCGCCGGCAGCCACTTTGCGAGCGCGGCCTGCAGCGCGCCGAGCGCGATCGGTTTGGTCAGGACGTCGTCCATGCCTGCGGCCAGGCAGCGCTTGCGGTTTTCATCGAAGGCATCTGCACTCAAGGCGATGATGGGGCGCCGCTGCGCGCCGGTCTCTTTTTCCCCGCGCCGTATCGCTGCGCTGGCGGCATAGCCGTCCATGCGCGGCATGTGCACGTCCATCAGGATCAGGTCCGCCGCTTCGCCCCG
>JAPLRD010000186.1 GCA_026399375.1 Pseudomonadota bacterium | reverse complement strand
CCCGTTCCTGTCGCCCTTTGACGAGTTCCAGCGCTTCAAGACGCACCCGGCGATCCGCGGCTTCTTCGAGGACGGACGACGCATCGCCTACGGCGCGCGCGCGATCAGCGAGGGCGGATTCCAGTCCCTGCCCAAGCTCACCTTCCCCGGCGGTGTTCTGGTCGGCGATACCGCCGGCTTCCTCAACAACGCCAAGATCAAAGGCATACACACGGCGATGAAATCGGGCATGACCGCGGCCGAAGCGGTGTACGACGCGCTGGCGCAGGAGGGAACCAAGGAAGTCACCAGCTATCCGGAAAAGATCCGCAGCACCTGGATCTGGGACGAACTCTACCGTGTGCGCAATGTCCGTCCGGCTTTCCGCTGGGGTCTGTGGGGCGGGCTCGCGTACGCGGCGATGGATACCTTCCTGTTCCAGGGCAAGGCGCCATGGACCATGCACAACCACGACGACCATAGCCAGCTCAAGCAGACCGCGGACTGCCCGAAGATCGACTACCCCAAACCCGACGGCAAGCTCACCTTCGACAAGCTGTCGTCGCTCTTCCTCGCCAACGTCAATCACGAGGAAAACCAGCTCTGCCACCTGACGCTGAAGGATGCGGCCGTACCGGTGAACGTCAACCTCGCGCTGTACGCCGGACCGGAACAGCGCTACTGTCCCGCCGGTGTGTACGAATTCGTCAAAAACGAAGACGGCAGCGACAGGCTGCAGATCAACGCCGCCAACTGCGTGCACTGCAAGACCTGCGACATCAAGGATACGACACAGAACATCAACTGGGTCGTGCCCGAGGGCGGCGGCGGACCCAATTATCCGAATATGTAAGAGGCCATTTCAGAATTACCGAAATGGCCCCTGATTTAGGGGAGCACGAGGGGAGGGATCCCCTCGTTTTGTAATATGCTCTAAGCTTCAGCATTGCCTAAACCGCCCCGACGAACGGGGCGGCGGCAGACCCGGAAAGGCGGGCAAGCATGCCGCTCCCTCCCGGATCAACTCCGACTGCGGCAAATCCTATCGTGTCCCGCTTTCGTCCAGCAATCCGTCCAGCAACGCCACCGCCGCATCCAGTTCGCCGTAGCCGACATTGAGCGCGGGCATGAAGCGCAGCAGCCGTGGCTGCGGGGCGTTCAATAGCAATCCGCGCTCGCGCGCCCGCTCCACCAGCAACGGCCCCGATTCGGTCGCTAGGTCCAGCGCCAGCAGCATCCCCCTGCCCCGCACTTCACCCAGCCCGTGCTTCGCGGCGAGTTGTTCCAGACGCTGGCGCAGGTACGCTCCCTTGCGCGCGACCTCGTCGAGAAATCCCGGCTCGAGCAACGCGCGCATGACCGCAAGACCAGCCGCGGTCATCAAGGGATTGCCGTTGAACGTCCCTCCCTGGTCGCCGGGCTCGAAGCAACAGACACCTTCGCGCGCTGCAAGGGCGGCCAATGGCACGCCTCCTCCGAGCCCTTTTCCCAGCGTCATGATGTCGGGCTCTATCCCCGCGTGCTCGTGGTCGAACAACCTGCCGCAGCGGCCCATGCCGGTCTGAATTTCGTCGACGATGAGCAACACGCCCTTTTCTTCGGTCAACCGGCGCAGCCCCTGCATGAACTCGATCGTGGCCGGAATCACGCCGGCTTCGCCCTGTACCGGCTCCAACATCACCGCCGCAGTGCGCCCATCGATCAATCCCGCCACGGCTTGCAGGTCCCCGAATGGCGCTTTGGGAAATCCGGGCACCTTGGGTTCGAACAACCGGCTCCATTGCGGCTTTCCCGAGGCAGACATGGTGGCGAGGGTGCGGCCGTGAAACGAGTTGTCGAAGGTGACGATCTCGTACGCGCCTGCCCGGTGGCGCCCGCCCCATTTGCGCGCGAGCTTGATCGCCCCCTCGTTCGCCTCCGCGCCGCTGTTGCAAAAGAACACGCGGTCAAAGCAGCTGTTCGCCGTAATGAGGCTGGCAAGGTGCGCCGCAGGCTCGTTGAAGAACGCCGGACTGCAGTTGATCAAGCGCCCGGCCTGCTCGCCCAGCGCCCGCGCCAGTTCCGGCGGCGCGTGCCCGAGGCAGTTGGTCGCCCAGCCCTGGATGAAATCGAGATAGCGCATCCCCGCTTCATCGAAGAGCCAGGAACCGGACCCGGAAACGAAAACCTGCGGCGGCCGCTTGGCCACCGCCATCAATGCGTCGGTAGTAAATTGTGCTTGCATGTCTGCTCCTGCGTATGTGTAGCCAAGTGTGTCCGACGAAAATGAAAAGGCCACAGCGTGCTGTGGCCTTTCTTCGATACTGCAGTGACTTGGCTACTTGCCTCGTCGCCTTGCCGATCGCCGGACGCACAGACGTCTTCCATCAGGTGGAATACGGCGTCGGCGCAGTGCTAATGTAGACATGATTTTCATTTTCCGGCGCAGCAGCCGCTTTGTCAAATCCGCAACTAGCCCGCCGGATTGGGTGCAGACGCTCAAGACCGCCGCAGCTTGCTCAGTGAACCGGCCAGGCGCGCCACCACATCGCACAATTCGTCGACGGTGTTGGGCTTGTAGACCAGTTCGCTCACGCCGGCGGCAGGGGCTTTCGCGCGCAATTCCTCGGTGATGTAGCCTGAGGCAAGCGCCACCGGCAGATCGGGCCTGATTTCGCGCAGTTCGCGCGCCACGTCCAGCCCCGACATGCCGGGCATGTTGTAGTCGGTGATGGCCAGATCGTACTCGCCGGCCGACGTGCGCACCGCCGCAATGGCCGCGCGCGGATCGGTGTAACCGGTGACGCGGTAGCCCTGCCGCTGCAGCAAGCGCGTCATGAGGAAGATGATCGACTCGTCGTCGTCGACGTAGAGGATATGCCGGCCTTCCCCGTTCGGCGCCGGCTTCCTTTCCTTTTTCGCGTCAAGCCTGCCGCGCTCCGGACCGGTGCCGTCCGGCTCTTGTGCCGGGTCCGCCGCGTCCCTGCCGGGAAAGCAGATGCTGAACGTCGTGCCTTCGCCGACGCCGGTTCGAACTTCTATCCCCGCCTCGTGATCCTTTACAATGCTGTGCACCACCGAAAGACCGAGACCGGTGCCTTCGCCGACTTTCTTCGTGGTGAAAAACGGTTCGAATATGCGTGCGCGCGTGGCCGCGTCCATGCCGCAGCCGTTGTCGCGGACGCTGAGGCAGGCATAGCGGCCCGGGCGAAGATTGAGGCGTTCGCCGCTGGAGCGCCTGTCGTCCTCCATTCTCGACGCATCGCTCACCAGCCGCTCCGCCAGGCGAATTTCGATCACGCCGGCGTTCTCCTGTCCCTGCAGCGCCTGCCAGGCGTTGCCGCAGAGGTTGAGCAGCACCTGCTGGATCTGGTTCGCATCGGCGAACACCGCCGGCGCCCCTGCCGCGCATTCGACGCCCAGCGTCACCCCGGCGGGCAGCATCGCGCGCAAGAATCGCGCCGATTCCACCACGACAGGCTCGAGCGACATCACTTCACGTTTGAGCGTCTGGCGCCGGCCGAAGGCGAGGATCTGCTGCACCAGTTCCTTCGCCCGGCGGCTGGACTTGCGGATTTCCTCCAGGCTTACCAGGGCCGGGTGTTCCGGCCCGACATCCTGGCAGGCGAGTTCCACGTTTCCCATGATCGCGGCCACGATGTTGTTGAAATCGTGCGCCACTCCCCCGGCCAGCGTCCCCAGCGCCTCCATCTTCTGCGACTCGCGCAATTGCGACTCGAGCTGGCTGCGCGCTGCCTCGGAACGCACGCGCTCGGAAATGTCGGTGAAGGAATAGACCCTGCCGAAAATCTGCTCCGTGCTCCGTGCGGGCATCGATCTGCGCTCGAATATGCGCCCGTCCGACAAATGCAGTACGTCGAAAGTTTCGTCGTCGCCCGTGGGCAGGATCGTCGCCAACTGCGCCTGATAGGCGCCCGGATCGGCCAGCAATCCGGCCATGAAGCCGAAAATCAGTCCGTCGTCGTGCTCCAGGAGAAGCTCGGCAGGCATGCCCCAGATCCGCGAAAAGCGCCGGTTCATGTTGATGATGCGCCCGGCGCGGTCGACGAGGAGAATCCCCTCCGCCGTAGACTCGAGCGTCGCGCGCAAGCGGGAGGTCACATGCGCAAGTTCCTCCTCGGACTGATGGCGGGTATCAAACGGCTCGGCGCGAATGACCAGCCAGGTCCTGCCACCGTCGGCGACACTCATGACCTCCTTCGTCGCAAGCAGGGTATCACCGCTCGCTCGCAGGTAGCTCGTTTCCACCCTGCGCACCTCGACCGGACCGCCTTTGAGCACTTCCTCCCAATAGAAGACATCCGCCAGGGCGCATTCGAAATCGGTAATCGGCCTGCCGACGAAGTCTTCGCGCCGGTAACCCAGAAGCCGCAGGGTTGTCTTGCTCGCTTCGGCGATCGCCAGCGACGACGGATCGACCAGGATGAGAATCCCGCCGGAGCAGTCCAGCAGGATGCTTGCGGGCCCGGCGCTCATGCGTGCTCTCCCGAATCGGGCACGTCGCTGTCGAAAAAGTAGGTGATCCGCCTGCGCGGGCTGAGGTAGGAATAAACCGCCGGAGGCAGCAGCACCGGCCGCAGGCTCTTTGCGATGCTAACGCCGGATTCATTGTTAAGGTCGAGCATGACGGCTTCCTGCTTCGGTACGGACGCGTCGTAGAGCATCACCCATGGTCGCAGCGTCTTTTGCGGATTGACCGAAACCACCATCGCGATTTCGTCGTTGGAAAGCTTGACGATGGAACCGGGCGGATAGACCCCGAGGGTCCGAATCATGAGCTGCAGCACCCGCTCGTCGAATCTGTCCCGGCGCCGCGAGAAGACAAAGGACAGCGCTTCATGCGGTGTCATCGCCTGGTTGAGCAGGACCGGGTTGCACAAGTTCTCGTAAAAATTGACCAGCGAAACGACGCGCGCGAGGGGATCGATCTGTTCCAGCTTGAGCTGATTCGGGTAGCCTGAGCCATCGGCCATTTCGTGGTGCTGGGCGATGACGACCAGCGCTTGGGGCGCCAAATGCATCCGCTTGCCGATGCGAACGCCGCACTCGACATGACTGGCGTGCAATTCGCGCTCCGCGCGGGTGAATTCGTCCGGGCTCTTCTTGAGCACACGATCCGGGATTTCGATCTGTCCGATGTCGTGCAGCAGCGCCCCGATACCCAGCGTTCTGGCCTCGCTTGCGGAAAGATCCAGCCCCTTTGCCAGCATCATGCTCAGAATGGAAACGTTGAGACCGTGCACGTACGCCTCTTCACCGCCGCACTTCTCGCCCATCACGTGCAAGGATACGTCCGGCTGATTGAGGAATACGTCCGCCATCTGATCCGCCAGAGCGGTAATCTCCTCCCTAGCCGCTTCCGGTTGCGAAAGGACATTCCTGGTTGCCCGGCGAATGATGCCTGTGGCCTTGTTGAACGCCTTTTCCGTCTGCGCCACGGCCCGCCGGTGTTCGAGCACGCGCCGCGCGCGCACCTCCTGTGCCGTGACGTCCCGGGCGCTTTGTACGAGCTCCGGCTCTGCGGCTTCGGGCAGCGGTTCGGTGGAGTCGGCGGTTTCCCCGCCGGAGTGGGGCTCATCGCTGCGGGCCGGGTCGTAGCGATAGCGCTTGAGCCTGAGGGCGCGCAGTTCCGCTAATTGCTCCGGTGATGAAATCCTGAAGCTGTTCAGGGTGAACGGATGCAGAAACCACGGCAAATCGACAAAAACATACAGGCCGACCCGCAACTCATCGGGCGTGACATAACGGGCGGCCTGGCCGGATTCGGCACTCGGCGGCATGGCCATCATTGCTCCCCGCGCTGCCGGTAGAGGCGAAGTGCGGAATCAGGTTGAATCATGAAAAAGCGAGCCGGGGTAAGACGATGCAGCCAGCCTATGGCAGGTTCGCACCGGTCAATCCTCCGAAAAGCGGGCATTTTCGGGCTTTCGACGACGTATTGGAGCGCATCCCGTGAATCGACCCGGAAGCGGCACGAGGCCGGCATTCCGGCGCGAAGCGGCGAAGCATCCGTCCGGAGCTACATCACGCCAAATCGGGTGAGGTCGCGCCGGAGTTTTTCCACGCCGACGAATTGCTCGGCCGGCAAGCCACAGGCGCGCGCGGCCGCGACGAATTCGGCCACGTCATCGAAGAAAACGACCCTGGACCCCGGGACGCACAAGCCAAGCGCACGTTGGTAAATCTCCCGCGCCGGCTTGGTGTGACCGACTTCGTAGGACAGGACCAACTGCCCGAATTTATCGAGGAAGCCGAATTGGCGGCGCACGCGGTCCAGGTGCAGCGGATCGGTGTTCGACAGCAGTATCAGGTCCGCCCGTTTTCCGATTTCATCGAGCAAGGCGGTGACTTCGCGCTGCTCGGCGAAGATGTCGCACCAGATTTCGGCGAATTCGGCATAAGGCAGGTCGATATGAAGCATGGCGCAAAGGCGCTGCGCGAACTCGCGCGGGTTCAGGCGGCCGGAATCGAAATCGCTCTTCTCCCTGCCGTCGAGGATCGTGCCGCGGATGCGCGCGGCCGCGTCGCCTCCGGCCGCCTGCAGGCGCTCGCAGGCTCGCATGAAATCGACGCTCACCAGTACGCCGCCTAGATCGAAGATTACTGTTTGACGAACCATTGCAGTGCCGGTCAAAGAATTGTCGCCGCAGGTCGAAGTTTCCTTGCAAATGACGGTTTGCGCAATCTGAATTACACTTCGAAAGTCAGGAGCGCATTTGCCCGCCGTGCAGGCATGCTCCGCTACAGGTGAACGTTCTTATGGAAACGTCCTCCCCGGGCACTCCGCTTTCACTGTCTGGTGCCAGCGAACTGTTTGCGCGCGCCTTTCAGGCCAGTCCCCTCGCTATATTGATCACCCGCCTCGCCGATAGCACCATACTCGAAGTCAATTCCATGTTCGAGAGTATTTCGGGCTACTCGGCGGGCGAAGTCATCGGCCGTACGCCCATGGCCCTGGACCTGTGGGCCAATCCCGGCGATCGCGACCATTGGCGCGCCGAACTGGAAGAGAAGGGGAGCGTTCACGACGTGCCGCTGCAATTTCGCAGAAAAGACGGCCGCATCGTTTCCACCAGATTGTCGTCATCCGTCATCAGCCTGGGCAGCGAGCCCGGGATCATCACGATGGTGCAGGACGTGACGGCGCAGGAAATTGCAGAGCGCAATATTCGCGAATCGGAAAAAAAGTATTCCACCGTATTCGATACCTGCCCTGAGGCGATCGCGGTTTCCCGCGCGAGCGACGGCGTGCAGCTCGAAATCAACCAGGCATGGACGCAGCAGACCGGTTATTCGCGCGAACAGGGGCTCGGCCGCTCTGCGCTGGAGCTGGGTCTATGGCCCGATCTCGCCCACCGCAAGCAGGTACTCGCGCAGCTTGATGCCGAAGGCCGCATTTCCAATTTCGCCACCAAATTCATGCACGCTGATGGTTCCGCCCGCGACGTCCTTGTTTCGGGTACGCGCCTGACTCTGAACGGAGAGGCGTGTATCGCCTGGGCCTGGCGCGACATCAGCGACCTGCGTCGACTGGAGAAAGAGCGCGTCGAAAGCGAGCAGCGCTACCGCACCCTGTTCGACTCCGCGCTCGACGCAATCGTGACGCTTTCCGCGAGCGGCACGATTCTGGAAATCAACAAATTCGGCCTTCACACGACTGGCTACACGTCGGATGAGCTCGTGGGCAGGAGCATGGAGGTACTGTTCGATCCGGTGAAATTCGCCCGAAACCCCTTGCGCACCGCAGATGTGCACCGCCTCGGCGTCGTCAGGATGAACCGCACGATCCGGCGCAAGGACGGCGGAGACCTCCCCGCGGAAATCGTCGCCGGCCCGCTGCCCGATGGCAACATCATGGCGATCGTGCGCGACATGTCCGAGCGCAAGCGCAGCCAGGCCCTGCTGCAGAATATCGCGCGCGGCGTTACTTCCGTCGTGGGCGAAACGTTCTTCCGCTCGCTCGTGGGCAGCCTGTCGAAAGAATTGTCTGCCGATTACTGTTTCATCGGCGAAGTCCTGCCCGACGATCCGACCAGGGTCCGCACCCTCGCGTTCTGCGCCAACGGCAAGGAGTCGCCCAATTTCGAGTACGCCCTGGAGGGGTCCCCCTGCTCCCTCGCCCTTTCCAGACGCGGAAGCGTGGCGTTTCCGGCAAGGGTTTGCGACCAGTTTCCGGCGGATCTCGGCTTGAAGAAATTGGGGGTCCAGGGGTACGTGGGCACGTCGCTGGTCGACGCAATGGGCAACGGCATCGGCATCCTGGTGGTGATGTCGCGGGAACTGATCACCGAGGTCGGGCTATGGACGTCGGTGCTGGAAATCTTCGGCGCACGAGCCGCGGCGGAAATCCAGCGCGCGCACGCAGACGCGCGCCTGCGGGAACTCAACTTCTCCCTCGAGCAGCGGGTGCGCGACCGGACCGCGGAGCTCGAACTGGCCAACCATGAGCTGGAGAGCTTCAGCTATTCGATTTCGCACGACCTGCGCGCGCCGCTGCGCGCGATCAATGGTTTCGCCAAAGTCCTGTCGGTCGATTACCGGGAGAAACTGGACAAGGACGCGTCCTCGCTGCTTTTGCGGATCGAGCAGAACGCCACGCGCATGAACGGACTGATCGAGGACGTGCTCGAATTCGCGCGCGTCGGCCGCGGAACGCTCAATCCGAGGCGGGTCGACATGCGCGCTCTGGTCGACGAGGTGATCGCAGAGATGCAGGCCAGCGCCGGGACGGGTGCGCAAGTCAGCGTCGGGGACCTGCCGCATGCGACCGGCGACGCGGTGGTGGTGCGCCAGATATGGCAGAACCTGATCGGCAACGCGCTCAAGTTTTCGCGCCATGCCACGCCGCCGAGAATCGCCATCGAAGGCGCAGGGAACGGACGGATGGTCGAATACACGATTCGCGACAACGGCGCGGGCTTCGACGCCGCCTACGCCGACAAACTGTTCGGCGTTTTCCAGCGCCTGCACACGGGCAGCGAATTCGAGGGCACCGGCATCGGATTGGCGATCGTGCGGCGCATCGTACAAAGGCACGGCGGCAGCATCTCCGCCGAAGGCGCCGTCGGCGGCGGCGCGACGTTCAGATTCACCCTTCCCGCAGCCCCTCAGCCGAAATAGGCTTCGCGCACCTCGGCGTTCTCGCCGAGTTCCTTCGCCGTGCCCGACGCCACCACCCTGCCCTGCGACAGCACGTAGCCGTGATGCGCGATCGACAGCGTCTGGTGCACGTTCTGCTCCACCAGCAATACGGTGATGCCAAGCTCGTTGATCCGCCGTATGACCTGGAAATTCTCCTTCACCAGGCGTGGCGACAAGCCGAGCGAAGGCTCGTCGATCAGCAGCAGTTTGGGCTCGCCCATCATGCCGCGGCCTATCGACAGCATCGCCTGCTCGCCCCCCGACATGGTGCCGGCGATCTGGGATGCACGCTCGGTCAGGCGCGGAAAAATGCCGTACACCTGCTCGAGGCGCGCGGCGATCTTTCCCGCGTCCGGTTCCTGATAGGCTCCAAGGCGCAGGTTCTCGACCACCGAGAGTTTTGGGAAGACTTTTCGCCCTTCTGGAATGCAGGCGATGCCGGTGCCTATGATGCTGTGCGTCGGCATGCCGGCGAGATCGGTGCCGTCGAAGATCACGCGGCCGCGGCGCGGCGGCGTCAAGCCCAGTATGGCGCGGATCAGCGTGCTCTTGCCCGAGCCGTTGGACCCGAGGATGCAGGTGATGCTGCCCGACTCCACCGAAAGCGACACGTCCTGCAGCACGTCGGCCTTGTCGTAGCCGGCGCAGACCCCCTCGACCTTGAGCAACGTCGTCATTCCTATTGCGTCCCCAAGTAAGCTTCCTGCACTTCGCGGTCTGCGGCGATCTGCGCGTAAGGACCTTCGCAGATCTTCTGCCCGTAGTTGAGCACGATGCAGCGCTCGGTGATGCGTTCGATCACGTTCATTTCGTGCTCGATGATGATGATGGTGAGGCCCGGCATGTGCTCGCGCACGATCAGGATGTCGTCCATGAGTTCGCGCGTTTCCTCGTGCGTCATGCCGGCCGAGGGTTCGTCCAGGAGAAGCAGCGACGGCTGGCTGATCAGCGCGCGGCAGATTTCGATCCGGCGCCGGTCTATCATGTTGACGCTGCCCGCCGCCTCGAACAGGCGCTCGGACAGCGACTGGCTGAAAGTCCGCACCAGTGCTTGCGCTTCGGCGTATTGCCCCTCGAACTGGCGGCGGAATTCCGCGCGCTGAAACAGGTTGAACCAGAGCCCGTGGTTCAGGCGGCGGTGGTTGCCGACCATGAGGTTGTCGAAAATCGACAGCGGCAGGCACAGGCGCGAACGCTGAAAGGTCCGGGTGACGCCCGCGCGATAGATGTCCTGCGCCTTCATCCGCGTCAGGTCCTGCCCGCGGTAATCGACCCTGCCCTCGGTCGCCTGGTAGATGCCCGTGATCACGTTGAAAAACGTGGTCTTGCCAGAGCCGTTGGGTCCGATGAGTCCCAGGACCTCGCCTTCGTTGACGCTGAGGTTCAACTGGTTCAGCGCCACCAGCCCGCCGAAGCGCATGGACAGGTCGCTGCACGCAATCAACGCACTCACTGGACTGCCCCGGCGTTGGGCGCCAAAGTCGCGACCTTGCGGCGGACTGCCGGGTTCATGGCTTCCATCCCGGCAGGTAATTGCGCACCTGGCGCGGCATCAGCCCGTCAGGCTTGAACAGCAGTATCAGGATCACCAGCGCCGCGTACAGCAGCAGGCGGTATTCCTGGATGAACTGAAGCTTCTCCGGCAAAATCAGCACGATGGCCGTGGCGACCGTCAGCCCCCAGGGATTGCCGATGCCGCCGAGGATCACGATGGACACGAGTATCAGTGAATCGCCGAAAGTGAAGCTGTTGGGCGCGACAAAGCCGGTCATCATCGCGTACACGGATCCGGCCAATCCCGCGAGAAAATTGCCCAGGGTGAATGCGGCGATCTTCCAGCGCGCGACATCGATGCCGAACGCGGCGCAGGCGGTCTCGTCCAGGCGCACCGCGTCCAGGTTGAGGCCGATCCAGGAGCGTTCCAGCCGCCGCACCAGCATGAAGGCCACAGCGGCCATGGCGAGGGCAAGCAGCACGTAATTCACGTAGAACGACAGTTCGATCCCTCCGATCTGCACGCCGTCATTGAGTTTCCAGCCCATGATTTCCATGCCCGGAACTTTGATCCCCTGCGGTCCGCCCAGGGTATCGTTCACTTCCAGGAACACCCGGAACAGGATGCCGAACGCGATGGTGATCAGCGCGGCGTAGTGGCCGTAGGTGCGCAGCACGGGCAGAATCAGCAAAGACCCTATGCCAGCCGCCATCAGCCCGCCGATGAACATCACGAGCACATGCGGCAGCGGCGTGTGATTGGTCAAAACCGCCGAGGTATAGCAGCCGATGCCGAAGAACGCGGCGCCGGCGAAATTGACCACTCCGGCGTAGCCGAACTGCAGATTCAGGCCTAGGCACACCACGACATACAGCAGCACCGACGCCAGCATCAGCAGGGGAAAATGGCTGTCGTAGAACGCGGCCATGACCGCCAGCACGCCGAGTATGACCGCGGCGTGCGCCTGGCTGCTGTGCCCGGCGAAGGAGCTTGCAGCGAGCGCATTCCAGCCGAAGCGGGCGAGCAGCAGCATGACCACGATGGCGCCGGCCGTGAGCCCCATCACCGCGGTCTGGCTTTCGGCGTGCAGGAACAGCACGGCGAAAAGGGTGAGCGCCGCCATGCTCGCGAGGGCTGGAAATGCGGACTGCGCGCTGAGCAGGCGTTTCATACGCGCTCGCTCTTCTTCTCTGCGATCAAACCTGTCGGCCGCCAGGCCATGAACACGATCACCACCGCGAACGCAAACACGTCCTTGTACGCCGTCGATGTGCCCGGGAACAGCGCCGGCAGCGCCACCGCACCGAGGCTCTGCAATGCCGAAAACAGGAAGCCGCCGAGGATGGCGCCGTAGATATTGCCCAGTCCACCGATCACCGCGGCGGAAAAGCCGATCACCCCAAGCAACAGGCCGATGCCGAAGTTGATCTCGTTGTAGTAGAGGCCGTTCATCAACCCGCCCAGGGCCGCCATCCCGGAACCGATGGCGAAAGTGAGCAGGACGATGAATTCGAAATTGATGCCCATGATGCGCGCCGTCTCGGCGTCCTGCGCGACGGCACGGATCGCCAGCCCCAGCTTTGTGCGGGTAATCACGAGGTGCACGGCGACAATGGCCGCAAGCCCCGCCAGCAGCAGGATCATGCTGTCGGCGCGCAGGGTGAAGCTGCCGAAGGCGATGGAGTCATCGGGCAACAGGCGCGGGAAGGGCTTGGGGTTCGAACCCTGCGGGTAGAACAGGCGCACGCCCTCGCGCAGCACCGAGCCGAGCATCAGAGTGATCAGCAGCGTGTTCAGCGGCGGCGCCAGCCGCAGGGGCAGCACCAGGTACTTGGCGATCAGCGCGCCCAGCAGCGCCATGGACAGGGTCGCGACCAAGGTCATGATGAGCAGTTGCGCCAGCGGCGCGTCGATCCCGATCGCCTGCAGGCCGATGTAGGTCGCCAGACCGGTGAAGGCGCCGACCATGAGCACGTCGCCGTGGGAGAATTTGATCACGTCGAGCACGCCGAAGAACAGCGTGAAACCGACCGCGACCATGGCGTAGATCATTCCCAGCATCAAGCCGTTGAAGACGTACTGGCTGAGGAGGCCGAAGGTCATGACGCGCTACAAAGCAAGAGAGAAAGCAAAACGTAGCTGAAAGCAAAATGAGGGGGCTTGGTTCCGCCCCCTCCTTCGTTCCCGCGCTTCTTATTGTCCTTTCAGCTTGCGCTTGCCCGAGCCGTACTCGCTGTCCTCCCACACCACCCACTTGCCGTCCTGAACCACGTACTTGGTGATCAGCGGCACGATGTTCTGTCCGTGGTCGTCGAAGGTGATCTTGCCGATGATCGAATCGCGGTCCTTGGTCTTGCGCAGCTCTTCGGTCACTTTCTTGCGATTGGGACCGACTTTCTCGATCGCATCCATCAGAAGGTTGGCGGCGGCGAAGGCAAACGGACCGTAAGCCTCGGGCGGCTCGTTGTATTTCTGCAATGAATATTTGCCGGTAAAGAACAGGCCTCCGGGAAGTTTCTCCCACGGTGCACCCTCGATGAACGAAAGCGAACCCTCCGCCAGCCCCTTGCCCAGGCCCTCGACGAACGCGTCCGACTTGATTCCGGAGGTACCTTCGAACACCGCGCTGATCCCCAGCTTCTCCATCTGCGAGCGTATGCGCACGCCCAGCGGCGTCAGGCCGCCGAAATAGATCACGTCGGGCTTGAGTTCCTTCGCCTTGGTCAATTCGGTGGTGAAATCCTGCTGGTCTGCGGTCACGCCGAAAGTGCCGACGATCTGCCCGCCGTTCTTTTTCAGGTACTCGCTGAAGTACTGGTTGTGTCCCTTGCCGTAGTCGGTGGTGTCGTGAATCACCACCCACTTCTTGTATTTCAACCCGGTCATGAACTTGGCCGCGACCTCGTTCTGATTGATCATGGTGCCGTTGACGCGGTGGATCTCGGGATGCTTGTTGCCGTAGGTCACGGAAGGAAGCACTGCGCCCCAGACGATCACCGGCAGCCCGAACTTGTGATAGGTGTCGACGGTGGCCACCGCAGTCACCGAGCAGTAATGCGTCACGCCGCCGATGATGGAATTGTCGGCAGCCGCCTTGGTCGCCATCTGCACCGCGATGTTCGGTTTGCACTCGTCGTCCAGGCTGACCAGCTCAAAGGTGTACTTGGCCTTCGCGTCCTCGTTGCGCAGTCGCACCGCCAGATCCGCGGAATTGCGCCCGCCGATGCCGTTGGCAGACACGCCTCCGGTCAGCGGCCCGATGAAAGTGATCTTTACCGTCTGCTTGGCGCCGGCAGCACCCGCCGCCAGCGCAAGGGTACAGCACGCCAATGAAACTACCGCCGCGCGTCTGAAGCTCATGACTCCGACTCCTGAAGAAATGCAAAGTTGTAAGCGCGCATTATATGCCAAGCCCGCGGTGCCGACACCGCGGGCGCTTCGCGCTAGAATGCCGTGCAGGCATCGAACCGAGCGAACGAGAGTGCATTCCATGAGTACCCGCAAACCAAGAAGCAAAGCCCGAAAGTCTCCGTCTCCTGCCGCCAAGTCATCGCGCACCGGGCCGGCAAGATCCCGGGCGCGCGCCAAATCGCCGGGCGATACGCCACCGGTTCTCGAGCCAGGTGGAATCGAGAAGTTCGTCGTAGCAGAAGCGATCGACGCGGCGCGCGAATCCAAGATTTCCGCGGTCAGGGACATCATTTCCAAGGCCCGCGCGGGCAACGCACCGGCGCTGGCAAAATCGCTCAAGGCGATCGCCGACGGCACTTCACCCGACGAGGCGAAGATATTGCGCAAGGCGCTGCTGCAGCCGCGCCCGTTCGTGTCGGCCGGTCCGGCCGCGACGCCGGACGACGCCCTTGCCGAGGACTGGCGCGAAGGCGGCTACCCCTACAAGCACCTGATGTCGCGCAGGAATTACGAGCGCCAGAAGTACCAGTTGCAGGTCGAACTGCTGAAACTGCAGGCCTGGGTGAAGGCGACAGGCCAGAAAGTCGTCATCCTGTTCGAAGGTCGCGACGCCGCCGGCAAGGGCGGCACCATCAAGCGATTCATGGAGCACCTGAATCCGCGCGGCGCGCGCGTGGTGGCGCTGGAAAAGCCGAGCGAGGTGGAACGGGGCCAGTGGTACTTCCAGCGCTACGTCCAGCACCTGCCTACGGCGGGCGAAATCATCCTCTTCGACCGTTCATGGTACAACCGCGCCGGGGTCGAGCGCGTGATGGGATTTTGCAGCGCGGACGAATACGCGGAATTCATGCGCCAGGCGCCCGAATTCGAGCGCAATCTGGTCCACAGCGGCGTGCACTTGATCAAGTTCTGGTTCTCGGTCACGCGCAAGGAGCAGCGCCGCCGGTTTACCGAGCGCGAAGCGCACCCGCTCAAGCAATGGAAGCTGTCGCCGATCGATCTGGCTTCGCTGGACAAGTGGGCTGAATATACCAAGGCCAAGGAAGCGATTTTCTTCTACACCGACACGGCCGACGCGCCCTGGACGGTGATCAAGTCGGATTGCAAGAAGCGGGCGCGGCTGAACGCGATCCGCTACGTGCTGCACAAGTTGCCGTACACCAACAAGAACATCGACCCGATCGGTCCGCTCGATCCTTTGCTCGTGGGCCGCGCGCACGTGGTGTACGAGCAGGGCGAAAAGCAACTCAGCGCGCCGATTCTGTAGATCCCCGGCGGTGCAGACCGCACCCGCGGTCCGCACCGGGTCCGCCGCTATTTCTTGACCAGCGGACACGCGCTCTTGGACAAAGGCTGGAAGGCCTCGGCGGCCGGGATGGTGGCGCGCAGCTTGTAGTAATCCCACGGCGATTTCGATTCTCCCGGCGACTTCACCTCGAACAGGTACATGTCGTGCACCATGCGCCCGTCTTCGCGGATGCGGCCGTTCTTGGCGAAGAAATCGTTGATCGGCATTTCGCGCATCTTCTTCATGACCGCACCGGTCTCGTCCGTTCCCGCCGCCTTGACCGCCTTGAGGTAATGCATGGTCGATGAATACACGCCGGCCTGAGCCATGTTCGGCATCTTCTTCATGCGCTCGAAAAAGCGCCGGGACCATTTTCGTGACTCATCGTTCTGATCCCAGTAAAACGCCTCCGTAAGCAGCAGCCCCTGCGTTACCTGAAGACCCAGGCTGTGGATATCGTTGATGAAGACCAGCAGTCCGGCGAGTTTCTGCTTGCCGCTCTTGGACACGCCGAACTCGGCCGAGGTCTTGATCGCGCTGATGAAATCACCCCCGGCATTGGCGAGCCCGATGATCTTCGCGCCGGAAGACTGCGCCTGGAGCACGAAGGAAGACATGTCCGACGCATTCAGCGGATGGCGCGCGGTGCCCAGTACCTTGCCGCCTTCGGCCTTGAGCACGTCCGTGGTGTCTTTTTCCAGCGAGTGGCCGAAAGCATAATCGGCGGTGAGGAAAAACCAGGTATCGCCGCCCTGTTTGACCACCGCCTTGCCCGTGCCGTTGGCAAGCGCAAAAGTATCATACGCATAGTGAACGGTAGTCGGTGAGCAACTCTCGTTGGTAATACGGGTCGAACCTGGGCCGCTGAACACGGCGATCTTGTTCTTTTGTTTCGCCACTTCAATCACCGCAAGCGAGGTCGCCGAAGCCGCCACGTCCAGTATCGCGTCGACCTTGTCTTTGTCGAACCACTCGCGCGCCTTGTTGGCCGCAATGTCGGCCTTGTTCTGGTGATCGGCGTAGACCACCTCGACCGGCTTGCCCAGCACCTTGCCGCCGAAGTCCTCGATCGCCATGCGCGCGGCGGTGACGCTGCCCTCGCCGGTGATGTCGGCGTACAGGCTGGACATGTCCAGGATCAGGCCGATCTTGACCACACCGTCCGAAATCTTGTCGCCCTGCTGCGAAAGGGCGGTCAATGGCGCGCCTGCGAACATCGCCGCCACCGCCACCGCAATGGTTTTGCGTAACATTGTCAATCCTCCTTTGAGACTGCTGCGGAATGGGGGAACCCGTACCCTCATGCTCCCCCAAATCGGCCCGTCGCCAAATTCATTTTGCTACGGGTACTCATACAAGGTGTAATGTTAGCAGACTTGGTTCTCCATCCAACCCTTCGACGGAGGTCATCATGACCGCGGCAGCCGATATCAACATGGCCTTGTTCTGCGACTTCGAAAACGTCGCCTTGGGCGTGCGCGAATCGAAGTACGACAAGTTCGACATCAACAAGGTGCTGGAGCGGCTGCTGCTGAAGGGCAGCATCGTGGTCAAGAAGGCCTACTGCGACTGGGAGCGCTATCGCGAATTCAAGGCCGGCATGCACGAAGCGGCGTTCGAACTGATAGAGATTCCGCACGTGCGCCAGTCAGGCAAGAATTCGGCCGACATCCGCATGGTGGTGGACGCGCTGGACCTGTGCTACACAAAATCACATGTCGACACCTTCGTCATCATCAGCGGCGACTCGGATTTTTCGCCGCTCGTCTCCAAGCTGCGCGAAAACAACAAGACGGTGATCGGCGTCGGCGTGAAGAATTCCACCTCGGACCTGCTGATCGCCAATTGCGACGAGTTCATCTATTACGACGACCTTGCGCGTGAGAAGGCGAAGAAACAGTCGCGCAAGAAGCCTGCACCCAAAGCCGCGGCCGGCGCGGTCGCCAGGACGGCGCCCCAGGAAGAAAACGACAAGAAGCAGGAGGCCCTGGACATCGTAATGGAGACGATTGAGGCGCTCATTTCCGAGCGCGGCGAGGAAGAGAAAATCTGGGGCTCGATGGTCAAGCAGACGCTGAAGCGGCGCAACCCCGGCTTCAACGAAGCCTTCTACGGCTTCCGCTCGTTCGGCAAGTTGCTCGACGAAGCCGAGTCGAGAAAACTCCTAAAACTCGAGCACGACGAAAAATCCGGCGGCGTCACGATTCGCAGCATCAGTTCCGACGACTAGCTCGAATGCCGCCCCCCATTCAGGGAAGCCGCTTCACGCCAATTTCATCGTTAGCTTGATATTGGTCAAATCCACGCGGAATCTGGGACTTAAGCTTAATCATAGGACGCCCTCCTCCGGTGCGCGGATGGCGTTGTACGTGCGACGGCAAGCACACCATGACCAAGCAGAAAGGAAGCAACATGTTCAAGCACATCCTCGTTCCGACCGATGGCTCCAAACTTTCGGCGAAGACCGTCAAGCAGGCAGTCAAAATGGCGAAGTCAGTAGGCGCAAAGATCACCGGTTTTTACGCCTCGCCCGAATATAGCTCAGCCTATTATGGCGATGGTTATATCCTGCGCGCGCCGTCTTCCAAGGCGCACGACGAGGCCACGGAGAAGCAGGCGCGCAGGTGCCTGTCCACGATAGAAGTCGAAGCGGAAGTGGAAAAGGTGCCGTGCGAAGTCATGCACGTGGTCAGCGACAGCCCTTACGAGGCCATCATCGACGCCGCGAAGAAAAAGAAATGCGATCTGATCTTCATGGCCTCACACGGCCGGCGCGGACTGTCCGGCCTGGTGCTTGGCAGCGAGACGCACAAAGTCTTGATACACAGCAAGATACCGGTGCTGGTCTGCCGCTAGGCCGCCGCTTCAGACTCTCCGACCGGAGCGGGACCGGAGTAGCCTATTTCCCGGTGAAATTTGGCTTGCGCTTTTCCATGAAGGCCTTCCGGCCTTCGCGGTAGTCCTCGCTGTTGAAGCAGGCTTCGATCATGCCGCTGGTCTCGTCCAGATTGCGCGCGCTCGCATCCAGCCCGGTCTGGCGGATTGCGAATTTTGCCGCCGCTATGGTCAGCGGCGCATTTTCCGCGATCATCTCGCAGTAGGCATCGACTTCCCGGTCCAGATCGGCAACCGGCACCACGCGGTTGACGAAGCCCATGCTCAGCGCGTCGGCGGCGCCGAATTTGCGCGCCGAAAAAAAGATGTCCGAAGTATTGGCCTGGCCGAGCAATTGCACGAACCGGGTGATGCCGGTGAAGTTGTAACCCAGTCCCAGGCGCGCCGCCGGCATGCGAAATACCGCGTCCTCGGCCGCGATGCGCACGTCGCACGCCGCCGCCAACCCCAGGCCGCCGCCCATGCAGATGCCGCGTATTTTGGCCACCACAGGCTTGCTGCAACGCACCGGCGCCTCATAGGCGTCGATCACGGCTCGATTGTAGACGGCCTGCGCTTCCGCGCTGCCGCGCGCCTTTTCAAATTGTGAAATATCGGCGCCGGAAATGAAGGCCTTTTCTCCCTCGCCGGTGATGACGATCAGCCGCACTTCCGGATCGGCGTCGAACGCCGCTATGCATTGCGGCAGGGCCGCCCACATGTCGTGCGAAACCGCGTTGAACTTGGCCGGATTCGAAAATATGATCCAGCCGACTAACTTTTCCTTGCGAGTGATGAGTTCGGCCATGCCGGCTCCCGTTGTAGCCCCGTTTCGAAACGAGGGGAAATATCCCTTCGCGCTCTCCTGCATCGGGCGCCTGACGGTGATTCCGCCGGGCGTCCTTCTCTATATCGCCTTGTTCTTGCGCATAGTCGCGATATCCGCGGCGCTGTAGCCGGCCTCGGCCAGCACTTCATCCGTGTGCTGCCCTATTTCCGGGGTCGCGGTCGCCATGGCCGCCGGCGTGCGCGACAACCCCACCGCCTGATTGACGACCTTGATTTCACCCAGCTTCGGATGCTTCACCGTCGCCGCCGCTTTCAGGTGCTGCACCTGCGGATCGGCGAACACCTGATCCATACTGTAGATCGGCCCGCAGGGCACGCCCGCGGCATTGAGGATGGCGATCCACTCCTCGCTTTTCTTTGTGCTCAATGCCGCGTTCAGTTCGGCGTTGAGCGCCTTGCGGTTCTTGGCGCGATTGGCTCCGCCTTCGAACTCGGCGCGCTGAAGCAACTCGGGGCGCCCCACGGCCGGGCACAGTCGCTTCCACATGCCCTCTCCCGACGCGCCGATATTGATATAGCCGTCTGCGGTCGTGTATGCCGACGTCGGCATGCTGGTCGGATGGTCGTTGCCGACCTGCGGCGGCACTTCGCCGTCCATGAGATAACGCGCTGCCTGGAAATCGAGCAGCGCGATGCCCGACATCAGCAGGGACGACTGCACCCACTGGCCCTGGCCGGACGCCTCCCGCTCCAGCAGCGCGGTCAGGACGCCGAGCGCGGCGTATAGACCCGCGCTGACGTCTGCGATCGCGGCGCCGGTGCGCATCGGCCCCTGGCCGGGATGGCCTGTCACCGACATCAGGCCGCTCATGCCCTGCGCAATCTGGTCGAACCCGGGCCGATCGAGGTAAGGCCCGTCCTGGCCGAAACCGGAGATGCTGGCGAGGATGATGCGCGGATTGATCGCCTTCAGGGAATCGTAGTCCAGGCCCAGGCGGTACTTCACGTCGGGCCGGTAATTCTCCACCACCACGTCCGCGTTTTTTGCCAGACGCGCAAAGACTTCCCGGCCTTCCGGCAATTTGAGATTGAGCGTGATGCTGCGCTTATTGCGATGCAGGTTCTGGAAATCGGGGCCTTCTCTCGGTCCGCCCATGCCTTCGTTCGCGTCCACCCCGGGCGGCGACTCGATCTTGATCACGTCGGCGCCGAAATCGGCAAGTTGCTTGACGCAGGTCGGACCGGCGCGTACGCGCGATAGATCGAGTACGCGGAATCGGGAAAGGGCCGTTGAAGCGGGAATGTGGGGCATATCGGTACCGAAGGTGGGAAAGGTTTTGGCAGGACATCAATTGCCTCGCATTATCGCGTTGGCACAGGCACAGGGCAAGCTTTTCGCCGCGCCATTTCGCAAACAGCAGGTGACCGGCTTACGCCCTTGGGCAGGTGTCAGGCGATCCACTCGCTGACGGGCGCCCGCGCCTCCTGCAAGGGTTGGCTCAACACATCCACCAACACCGGTTCGTTCGCTTCGACAGCAAGTTCGAGCGTCTCGCGCAGCTTGGCCGGATCGTCCACCGTATAGCTCTTGACGCCGAAGGCGCTCGCCACCGCCGCGTGGTCCGTGCGCGAAAAATCGACCGAAAAATAGCGCTCGCCGAACCCGGTCTTTTGCCCGGCCTTGATCCAGCCGTAAACAGAGTTGGAGATCACCACCATCGCGAGAGGAATCTTCAGTCGGCAGATGGTCTCCAACTCGCCCACGGTGAAGCCGAAACTGCCGTCGCCCATGACCGAGACTATCTTTGCGCCCGGCCGGCCGAAATGCGCGCCGGCCGCCGCCGCCATCGAATATCCGAGCGCGCCGTGCGCGCGGTTGCTGATGAAATGCCGCCCGGTGAGGTCATTTTCGTAATAGGCGGAAAAATACGGACACGGCGTGCCCGGATCGGCGACCACGACCGCTTCCGCTGGTAATACACGGTTCAATTCCGCCACTACGCGCTCCGGCCGTATCGGCCGGTCGTTCGATTCCGCCAACTGGCGAAACGCGGAGAACTTTTCCTGCTTCGCCGCCGCCACCGCTTTGCGGCCCCAGTCGCCCTGCCGCGCACCCCGGGAATTCAGTTCGTCGCGCAAGGCCGCCAGCGTAAGCTTTGCGTCGCCCGTCAGCCCCACAGCCACCGGGTAGTTGGTGCCGATGACGCCGGGGTCGATGTCGAGTTGGATCACGTTCACTTTTCCCGGCGCCGGAAAACGCCAGCGCTCGGTCGTCACCGAACCCGCGCGGCAGGTCACGAACACGATCAGGTCGGCTGCCTGCACCACAGCGCGCGTGGGCAATGTGCCGCCGTTGGATCCGACCACGCCCAACGCGAGCGGGTGCGCGTCGCCTATGCTGCCCTGCCCACTGATGGTGGTCGCGACCGGCGCGCCCAGCCCTTCGGCGCAGGCGATGAGTTCTGCCTCGGCACCCGAAATCACCACGCCGCCGCCGACGATGAACAGCGGCCGTTCGGCTGCGATCAGCAGTTTTGCCGCGTCGGCAATCGCCGCGGGGTCCGCGCAGTCGCGGCGCGACGGGTACACGTTCAGGCTGGGGTCGGCCCAGAGGTCGGACTCATCCACCGCCTGCTTTTGCACGTCGTAGGGCAGGCCGATATGCACCGCGCCGGGCCGGCCGGTGGTCATCTGCTTGAACGCGTTGCGCAGCACGCGCGGGATGTCGGCGCCGGTGTCGAGCACCGTGTTCCACTTGGTCAGCGGCTTGAACAGGGCCTGCTGATCCAGTTCGGTGAGCGCATAGCGGCCGCGCGCCGATACCGAAATGTCGGAGGTGAAGCACAGCACCGGGATGGAGGATTCGTTCGCTTCCACTATGCCGGGAAGGATGTAGGTCGCCCCGCCGCCGCTCGGCCCTTCGCACACGCCGACCCGGCCGGACACCCGCGCGTAGCCGTCTGCCATGTAGGCCGCGGAGCGCTCGTCGCGCGTGAGGATGTGCTGCATGCCGTGATCGAGCCGGTACATGGCGTCATAAAACGGCAGCGAGGTATCGCCGCAGAGCCCGAAGATGTGCTTTACACCGTGCAATTGCAGCATGCGCGCGAACGCTTCGCCGCCGGTGACTTGACTCATGCCTGTGTCCTGAATGTCGGTTGGATGTTTCTATTCGAAGCGGATTTTCGCTTCCTTGACGAATTTCGCCCACTTGTCGTACTCGCGCCGCACGAACTGCCCCAGTTCCTGCGGCGTGCTTCCTATCGGCTCGAAGCCTGCCGCAACCAGCTTGGCTTTCACCTCGGGATCCTGCAAGGTCTGCGCGAAGTCCTGGTTGAGGCGCTTGATGACCGCCTCCGGCGTGCCTGCCGGCGCGAAAATTCCGATCCAGGAATAGGCCTCGAATCCGGGATAGCCGCTTTCGGCCACGGTGGGCACGTCGGGAAGATCGGCCATGCGCTTCGCACCGCTAACGGCGAGCGGCTTCAACTTGCCCGCCGCCATCTGCCCTTTCTGCGCGGCATAGCTCAGAAAGCAGAACGCCACTTCGCCTGTGACCATGGCCTGGATCGCAGGGCCGCCGCCCTTGTAGGGCACGTGCAGAACCTCGACACCGGCCAGGCTCTTCAGATATTCGGCCAGCAGGTGATTGACGCTGCCCAGGCCGGTCGAGGCGTAATTGAATTTGTCCGGCTGGCTCTTGGCCAGTGCAACGAACTCCTTCAGATTGTTGGCCGCGAGTCCGCCGTAGGCACCCATCACCAGCGGGAAGCGCACCAGCAGGGTCACCGGCAGCAAATCCTTGAAAGTGTCGTAGGGGATGTCCTTGTACACGATGGGATTGATCGCATGCGTGTCGAAGGACAGGAACAAGGTGTAGCCGTCGGGTGGCGACTTGGCGACGTAGTTGGTCGCGATCACGCCCGCGGCGCCGGAGCGGTTGTCCACCAGCACCGGCTGGCCAAGAAGCGCCGACAGCTTCGGCTGTATCGTGCGCGCGACGATGTCCGTGCTGCCTCCGGGAGGGAATGGCAACACCAGGGTGACCGACTTGTTCGGATAGGCCCCCTGCGCCTGCGACGGTGCCGAAGCAAGGCATGCACAAAGGGAAAATACGATCGGCAAAGCTGCAAACACTGCTTTCTTCATAACGGCTCCATGGTTTGAGAGCGGCGCCCCGCTGCGACTCGGGCGCGCCCGGAAATGTCAATGAACGATCAGCCCAGCCCGAGCACGGATCTGATTCCTGTAATGAGAACCTCGCGGTCAAAAGGCTTGGTGATGTAGCCGTCCGCCCCGCCCGCAAGGCCGTGCATCACGTCTTCGCGCTGCGCCAGGCCGGTCAGCATGATGACCGGAATCGATTTCAACCGGGGATGCGCACGCATGCGTGCCAGCACTTCGAACCCGTTGGTGTCGGGCAGCCCGACGTCGAGCAGGGCAACATCGGGCAAGGGGGCGGCGCGCAACGCCTCCAGAATTTCGGCTTTGTTGGAAGCCAGACGTGGCGTGAATTTCTCCATGGTCAGCAGAAACTTGAGCGCGCGCTGCAACTCGGGATCGTCTTCGACCACGAGCACGCAATAGCTTGTTCCATTGCCCGGGAGTATCTTGTTCGCAGCCTTGCGCGCGATGCTCACGTAGTAGCCGTTCAGTTTCAGCGCGGCGGTGCCGCTTTCCACCTCGCTGTGCACTTGCTCCGTGACTTCCCCTTTTGGCGCAGGCGCCGGCTGATCGGAAAAGAAATAACTGAAGTCGATGTTCAGTTCCTGTTCCAGAGTGGCGGGCTTGATGTATTCGCCCTGCGCCAGGAATTGCGCGGTCTGCCTGATGGCATCGGCAGTAAGGTCCTTGGTTCGCGCGGCGATTTCGGCGAGGCTAGCTTTGCCGTCCAGCATCACCATCAGTTCCAGCGCCGCCTGCGACATCGTGGTCGAACCGCGTTTCAGTTCCTCGTTTCCGGCATCGGTGACGGCAAAGACATCCGAGTCGCGAATCTGTATGTGCTCTTCCATGCTCATGCGCCCGCCTCCTTTCAAGCCTGTTCCAGCCAGCCGATGCCAAACTCCGTAGAGTCGTTCTGCGTCAATCCGTCACCTTCGCACGAGTGAGCTTGACCGCACCGCGCTTGGTCTTGCTGTCCAGGCGCTTTTTCTGCGAACTCCGCGTCGGCTTCGTCGGTTTTCGCTTCTTCGGCACCACGGCTACGCTCTTGATCAATTCCCGCAGGCGCTCCAGCCCGTCGTCACGGTTCTTTTCCTGGCTGCGGTAGCGCTGCGCCTTGAGGACGAGCACGCCCTCCCTGGATATACGCTGGTCGCTCAACTTCAACAGGCGCTCTTTGAAAGCCTCCGGAAGAGACGAAGCGACGATGTCGAAGCGCAGGTGTATCGCGCTGGAAACCTTGTTTACGTTCTGGCCACCGGCGCCCTGCGCGCGAATCGCGCTGAATTCGATCTCCTTCACCGGGATCGCAACGTGGCTGTTGATCTTCAGCATGGACGCCGCCCCGGGCGCTGCGTTCCCCGCAGTCTCATGCAATAGCGCCAGCGCGCGCTTTTCGCGGGGAGACAGGCGCTTGATCCGATACTCCGCCTTGGATGCATCCGAGCGGTCTGCACATTCGATGGCCGCGAGCAATCGCCGCGGTGGATGCGAGCGCGTGTAGCGCGCGCCCTTCCCGCTTTCGTGCACGGCATAGCGCGCACCGACGTCCACGGCGATCCCGGTGTAGATGCTCCCATCCCGGCACTCTATCAGGTAGACGAACCAGGCCATGAGCGCCTGCGGAAAGCCATGCGCTCAGCTCAGCCCTTTGTAACTCCCCTCGAGCAACTTCGCCTGCGCCGCCGCCAGGCGCGCGATCGGCACCCGCGGTCCGGAGCAGGATACGTAGTTGATCGCGATGCTGTGGCAGAAATGAATGGATGCCGGGTCGCCGCCGTGCTCGCCGCAAATGCCGACTTTCAGATCCGGTCGCGTCTGCCGGCCGCTCTCCACCGCCATTTTCATCAACTGCCCCACGCCCTTCACGTCCAGCACTTCGAACGGGTTGTCCTGCAGGATTCCGGTCTCGTTGTAGGCCGGCAGGAACTTGTTTTCCGCGTCCTCGCGGCTGAAGGAGAACGTGGCCTGGGTCAGATCGTTGGTGCCGAAAGAGAAGAATTCCGCGTCCTGCGCCATGCGGCCGGCGCGCAGGCAGCCGCGCACCACTTCAAGCATGGAGCCGAATTTGTATTTCACGCTGATGCCGTGCGTCAGTTCGACCACTTTGTGCACGCGCTGCACCTTGCTGTGGATGCGCAGCAGTTCTTCCACCGTGGCGACCTGCGGCACCATGATCTCGGGATAGATTTCGATGCCATCCCGGGCGCACAGTGCTGCCGCCTCCAGGATCGCCTGGATCTGCATCGTATAGATTTCAGGATAGGTAATGCCCAGCCGCACGCCGCGGTGACCCAGCATCGGGTTGACCTCTGCCAGCGCACGCACTTTCTTCAGAGTCACTTCCTTCTTCAGGATCACGTCTTCTTCGAGATGCGACTCCTTGAACGCGCTCAGGCCGCCCATGAGCTTGGTCAGGCCGTCGGCATATTGCTGGTACAGCTTCGGATTGAGCAGCTTCAGCGTGTCGGGCAACTCTTCCAGCCCTTTGATGGTATCGCGCAGATGATGCAGGTGCGCAATTTCCAGTTCGAGTTGCGCCGCGGTCGGAAGGAATTCGTGCATCGGCGGATCGAGCAAGCGTATCGTCACCGGCAGGCCCTTCATCGCCTTGAAGATTCCCTTGAAATCGGCGCGCTGAATCGGCAGCAAGCGGTCGAGCGCCGCCTGACGCTCTTCCACCGACTCGGCCAATATCATTTCCTGCATGATCGGAAGGCGATCGGTGCTGTTGAACATGCGCTCGGTGCGGACCAGGCCGATGCCCATGGCGCCGAACTGGCGCGCGCGGATCGCATCCTCCGGGGTGTCGGCGTTTGCCATCACTTTCAGGTGCGCCACTTCGTCCGCCCAGGCGAGCAACGTACCCATTTCCGCCGAAAATTCGGCCTCCACCGTCGGCACTTCGCCGGCGTAGACGTGGCCGGTGCCACCGTCGATGGTGATGACGTCGCCCTCGTGCAGCGTCATCTCGCCGATGACTGCGCTGCGCGCCTGGTTGTTGATGCTGATCTGCTCGCAGCCCGATACGCAGGGCTTGCCCATGCCTCGCGCGACCACCGCGGCATGCGAAGTCTTGCCGCCGCGGCTGGTGAGTATGCCCTGCGCCCGGAAAAAGCCGTGTATGTCCTCGGGTTTGGTCTCCTCGCGCACCAGGATCACCTTTTCGCCTGCGTTGCCGCGCGCCTCGGCGGTATTGGCGTCGAACACGATCTTGCCGGATGCCGCGCCGGGCGAAGCCGGCAGGCCCTGTGCCAGGGACTTGCCTTTGAAGTTCGGCGACAACTGGGGCACCAGCAACTGCTCCAGCATCGGCGGTTCGATGCGCAGCAATGCGCGCTCTTTCGAAATCAGTCCCTCGTGGAACATTTCCACCGAAGTCCGCACCATGCCCCTGGCGTTCATCTTTCCGTTGCGCGTCTGCAGGCAATAGAGCGTGCCGCGCTCGATGGTGAACTCGAAATCCTGCACCTCGTGGTAGTGCGATTCCAGGCGGTTGTGCAACTCGACCAGTTGCAGGTAGATCTCGGGCATCTCCTGTTCCATTTCCGCGATCGGTTTGGGCGTGCGTATGCCCGCGACT
>JAPLRD010000392.1 GCA_026399375.1 Pseudomonadota bacterium | reverse complement strand
CGAAAAACGGCCGGTTGCGCCCATCGATTTCGACCGCTATCGGCAACCCGCGCGATTGTCGCGCGACGTAGGCGGCAAGCGCAAGCGCGCCCTTGCTCTCCGGCGCCAGCGGCGGCGCCTTCTGCCGCTCCGTGCGGCAGATGTCGATGCGCTGGGGCAGATTCACCGGGCGCGCGCGCGCGGCATCGTAAGCCGGATAACGCGCGGCAACGCCCTTCATGCTCTCGCGTGCATCGCCGTGGCAATCGGCGCAGGCGCGTCCTTCCGCGCCGGCCCTGGCGTTCCAGAGCGTTTCGCCATCGAGTACCCAGAGCACGCCCGGGTTCGACATGTCGTCGTCCTGCATCGCGCGCGTCTCGCGGCTCATGAAGTCGTAGCCGGAGCGGCGTTCGGCCAGCGGGATTTCGGTTGCGGCGACCGCCGGCGCAGGCAGCGACAACAATACTGCGGCGCAAAGCCGGCACAGTGCTGCGTGACCGAAACTGTCGGCGAATGCGCTCAAACGACCGTGATGGCGGCAGACTCGGTCATGGAGAAACCGTTGTCGCCGGTCCACTTGCAGACGATGCTTCCGCTTTCGGTGGCGCGTGCGGAAAACGCGAGGTAGGGATTCGCGGAAACCGCGGGGTGGAATTCGGCGCGGAATATCTCCGCGCCGTTATAGGTGCAGACGAACGAGGTGATGATGTCGCGAGGGATCGGCACGCCAAGCTGGGTGCGGCGAAAACCGGTCTCCATGTCGTGCGCAATCAGCGCCTTGATCTCGACGATCTCGCCGCGGTCGGCGCTGGCGGGAATATTGACGATCGCGCGCGCCACGGTCACAACTCCTCTAGGCAGGCTGCGATCGCGACCACCACGTCCACGCTACCGGACCAGAACGAGCCGTCGGACAGTTCGCAGATCGCGAACACGGTTTGCGTATCGGCGAGCCTGATCCGCGTGGCGACGCGTGCGCGGGCGGCGCGTGGGCCGAGCTGGAACGAAACGACGTTCGGCAAGGGGTTCTTTTCCGCAAAGACGTGGATCGCCTTGACGTGATCGGCCTCGGTCATCGGGCTGTCGACGCTCACGGTGAGCGGCACGCCGTTGCCATTGTCGATTAGGGCGGGCAGGTCGACCGTCACCCTGCCCTTGTTGATCGTCGCCGTGCCAGCGACTTTGTGCACCGCTTGCAACGTCGCCGCGGCGGAAGCCTGCGTCGGGCGTGAGGACCTTCCCGGCCCGATCCCGCTTTGCGCCAGTGCAGCCGGCGACAGGGCGATTCCGGCCGCAACGCCGCCCGCCGCGAGCATGAATTCGCGGCGCGGGTTCTTGCCGGCGAGCGTGCTTGTGGGCCTGGGTTTCATTCAGTTGCGCAATGTCGTCAGAAACGCCACCACGTCCTCGATCTGTTCCGCGCTCAAGACGGGCTTGCCCTGGAACGCGGACGCGACCCGCGTCAACCCCTCGATCTTGTAATAGGCCGGCATGATGGTCGCCGCGTTGAGCCGGCTGGAATCGGCAATCCTCAAGCGCAACTGCCCGTCAGACCACCTGTCGCCGGTCCCCTTCAGATCGGTCGCAAGGTCGCCCTGCAGGCGCTCTTCAGGAAACGGCCCGCTGTGACACAGCAGGCACAGCCCGAGTTGCCGGTTCCTGACGATCTCCCGGCCGCGCAAGGGGTCGGCCACGTAGGCATTCGCGCCGGTGAGCGCAACCGGAATGGCATCGCCCACCACCGCGAGGGCGCCGGCCGCGCTTTGGGCAAGCGCAGCTTCGGCGCCCGCTCCGGCCAGCGCAAAACCGGCAGCGACGGCCACACTCCTCCAGCGTCGACGCGCTCCCAGCCCGGAGGTTCGACCCGCCGCCACTTTGACCGCTTACACCAGCTCGATGCCGTGGTTCTTCAGCGGGAAAGTGCGGATGCGCTTGCCGGTCGCAGCGAAGTACGCGTTCAGCACGGCCGGCCCGGCCACGCAAATCGTCGGCTCGCCCACCCCGCCCCAGAACCCGCCCGAAGGCATGACGATGGACTCGACCTTGGGCATCTGCGCGATGCGCATCGAGTTGTAGACGTGGAAGTTGTCCTGCTCCATGCGCCCGTCCTTGACCGTGCACTCCTGGTCGAACAGCGCGGAAAGCCCGTAGACGAAGGATCCCGCGACCTGGCGGTCGATCTGCGCCGGGTTCACCGCATAGCCGCAGTCGGTTGCCCCGACGATGCGGCGGATTTTCACCTTGTTGCCGTCCTTGACGGAAATCTCCGCACAAGCGGCCACGTAGGCGCCGAAGGCGCGAAACACGGCGAGCCCGCGATGCACGCCCTTCGGCGGCTTCTTTTCCCAACCGGCCTTCTTCGCCACGGCGTTCAGAACCCCGAGCGCTTGCGGGTGGTCCTTCATCATGTGGCGCCGGAACTCGAGCGGATCCTTCTTCGCCTCGTGCGCGAGCTCGTCGACGAAGCACTCGAGGAAGATCGCGTTCTGGTTGATGTTCACGCCGCGCCAGAATCCCGGCGGCACGTGCGGGTTGCGCATCGCATGGTCGACGAGCAGGTTCGGCACGGTATATTCGAGCGAATGCTCCCCCGTGGGCCAGTACCCCTGGAAGGTAAAGGTGTCCTTGCCGTTGACCATGGCCTCGGGACGTGCCGAGGCGAGAAGCGATTGGCCGGAGAGCCGGATGTGCAGCGCGTCGAGGTTGCCGTTTGCATCCAGCGCACCGGTCAGCTTCGCCTGCATGATCGGGTGATACTTGCCGTGCAGCATGTCCTCTTCGCGCGACCACAGCATTTTCACCGGAGTGCCCGGCATTTCCTTCGCGATCAGCACCGCCTGGCGCACATAGTCGGTGAAGCCGCGCCGGCCGAAACCGCCGCCGAGCAATTGCTTGTACACCTCGCATTTCGCCAGCGGCAGGCCGGAGGCCTCGGCGGTGGCGGCGAGCGCCGCCTCGCCATTTTGTGTGCCTAGCCATACCTTGCAGCTATCGGCTGTGTAGAGCACCGTCGCATTCATCGGCTCCATGCAGGCGTGGTTCTGGTACGGATAAGCGTACACCGCCTCGATCTTCCTCGGCGCCGCCGCAAGCGCCGACTTGGCGCTGCCTTTCTCGTTGTGCACAAAAGCCTGTTCGGCGGAGAGGCCTTCTTTGAGCATCTCCGCGATCGACGCGCTCGAAACTTTGGTGTTTTCGCCGCCGTCCCATTCGATCGCAACCGCGTCGAGCGCGGTCTTGGCGTGCCACCAGGTGTCGGCGACCACGGCGATGGCGGAATCGCCGACGCGCACCACCTTTTTCACCCCGGGCATGGCGCCGGCCTTGGCCGCGTCGTAACTCTTGAGCTTGCCGCCGAACACCGGGCAATCCTTGACCGCCGCGTTGAGCATGTCCGGCAACTTCACATCAACGCCGTAAATCTGTTTGCCCGTGACCTTGTCGCGGGTGTCCAGGCGCTTCAGCGGCTTGCCTATGATCTTCCACTCTTTCGGGTCCTTCAGCGGGATGTCCTTGGGCGCCTCGAGCTTGGCCGCGGCGTTGGCAACCTTGCCGTAGGTGGTCTTGCGGCCGGACGGTTTGTGCGTGATCACGCTCTTCGCCGCCACGCACTCGGCGGCGGGAACCTTCCACTCGTTCGCAGCCGCCTGGACCAGCATGATGCGTGCGGCCGCGCCGCCCTTGCGCACATAATCGTGCGAGGTGCGGATGCCGCGGCTGCCGCCGGTGCCAAAATCGCCCCACACGCGCTTGCGCGCGACGTTCTGACCGGGCGTAGGGTATTCGGTGGTGACCTTGGCCCAGTCGCACTCGAGTTCCTCGGCCACCATCTGCGCCAGGCCGGTGAGCGTGCCCTGCCCCATCTCCGAGCGCGCGATGCGAACGACGACGGTGTCGTCCGGTCGGATGACCACCCAAGCGTTGACTTCCGG
>JAPLRD010000396.1 GCA_026399375.1 Pseudomonadota bacterium | reverse complement strand
GGCGCTCAATCGAGCGATGTGGGTCTGATCAACCAGCTATCGGGCGAGGTCGCCTATACCGGCCAGGGAGGCGCGCAGTCGAAGGCGCAGGCCTTCATGAAAGTGCGCCAGGGCGATCGTTTCACGCTTCCGGCCGGCGCGCAGCTGCGCGTGGTGTATTTCAACGGCAGCCGCCAGGAAACCTGGAAAGGTCCTTCCAGCTTCAAGGCCGGCACGCAGCAAAGCGAAGCGCTCAGCGGTCAGGCCGCAGAAGCGGCACAACTGCCTAGCGGCGTGGCGCAGAAGATCGCACAGGTGCCCAATCTGGTCCAGATCGCCAAGCTCGGACGCTCCGGCGGGATTGCGGTGCGCGGCGGAGGCAAGCCCGGACGTTTGTCGGCCGAGCAGCAGGCTGAAGTCACGCAGGCCAAGGCCACTTATGCGCAGATGCGGCAGAAGGCCTCGGCCGAGGACATCACGCCGGAACTCTACTTCTATTCGGTGCTGCAGGAGCATCTGCTGTACGACGAGATGAAGACGGTGACCGACGAAATGCTCAAGCGTCAGCCGAACAACCCCGAAGCGCAGGAGCTGGCGGCTTATGTGAAAAGCCGCACCTGAGCTGTTTGACTCGAATGCGGCGTGATACGGGGCGCGCAAGCGCCCCGTGCATTTTGGGGACCGCCCGCGCACAGTGTCAGCGAGTGCTGCTTTGAAGCTCGCACCCTGCGCCAAGGGATTCACTTTGCTTGCGCTACGGGCATAATTGGCAAATGCCCTCTACGCGCACCTGGGACATTTTCTGCACCGTGGTCGACAACTACGGCGATGTCGGAGTTTGCTGGCGACTGGCGCGGCAATTGGCCGCAGAGCACGGCCTGCAAGTCCGCTTGTGGGTGGATGATCTGGCGAGCTTTCGCCGCCACTCCAGCCGATGTCGTGGTCGAAGCGTTTGCCTGCGATCCGCCTGCGAGTTACGTCGCGGCGATGGCAGCGCGACAGCCGAAGCCGGTCTGGATCAATCTGGAATTCTTGAGCGCCGAGAGCTGGGTGCAGGGCTGCCACGGGCTGCCGTCCCGGCATCCTTCGATACCCCTGGTAAAACATTTCTTTTTCCCCGGATCCGTCGCCGGCACAGGTGGAGTGCCGGCCGAGCAGGGACTGGCGCAGGCGCGCAACCGGTTCCAGCATTCAGCGGCGGAGCGCGCGAATTTCTGGGGATCCCTGCGCGTCCCCGAGCCGCGCGCGGACGAGTTTCAGGTTTCCCTGTTCTGCTATCCGAACGACGCCGTCGGAGCGCTGTTGCGCGTCTGGGCATCCGGCAATGAAGCGGTGCGTTGCCTGGTGCCGGAGGGGGTGGCGCGGGAAGCGCTGGCAGAGTTCTTCGGCGTTGCGGAGATCTCCGCCGGTGCGACTTTGCGCAAGGGCGGGCTGGAGCTCAGGGTTTTTCCTTTCCTCGATCAGGACAGCTACGACCGGCTGCTTTGGGCCTGCGACCTCAATTTCGTGCGAGGCGAGGACTCCTTCGTGCGCGCGCAATGGGCCGCGCGCGCCTTGGTCTGGCACATCTATCCGCAGAAGGATGGCGCGCATTGGCCCAAGCTTGAGTCCTTCCTGGACCTGTATTGCAAGGGGCAGCCGGAGGCGGTGTCGGCCGTAACGCGCGGATTCTGGCGCGCCTGGAACAAGGGGGACGGCGCAGCGATCGAAGCGGCCTGGCCTGAACTCCGGGAATACCGGCTCGAGCTCCGGGGGCACGCCTTGAACTGGGCGCGGGATCTCGGCAAGACCGGCGATTTGGCAAATAATCTTGCGCAGTTTTGCGAGAATTTGTTAAAATAGAAGGCTTTAGAACGCGGCACCAAAAACGTTACACCAACGTTACACCACGTGGCACCAAATGAGCGGCAAGCTTGAGGGGGCAGGGTCCCTCATGCTCCCCTAGATCAGGGCGGTTTCAAGCATACCGAAACCACCCGTCAGACAATCAATCGCAGGACTATACAGACATGAAAATCGCACAGGAACTTCGCGCAGGCAACGTGATCATGCTCGGCACCGATCCGATGGTGGTGCAGCGGGCCGAATTCAGCAAATCCGGCCGCAATGCGTCGGTCGTCAAAATGAAGCTCAAGAGCCTGCTCTCGGAGTCGGTCAGCGAGGGCGTGTACAAGGCGGACGAAAAATTCGACGTCGTGGTGCTAGAGCGCAAGCAGTCCACCTACTCGTATTTTGCGGATCCGATGTATGTGTTCATGGACGCCGAATACAACCAGTTCGAGGTGGAGAAGGACAACATGGGCGAGGGCATCAATTTCCTCGAAGACGGCATGGAATGCGAGGTCGTGTTCTACGACGACCGCGCGATTTCGGTCGAACTCCCGAATACCGTGGTGCGCGAGATCCTGTACACCGAACCGGCCGTGCGTGGCGACACCTCCGGCAAGGTGCTCAAGCCGGCAAAAATCAACACCGGTTTTTCGGTGCAGGTGCCGCTGTTTTGCGCCACTGGGGACAAGATCGAAATCGACACCCGCACGGGCGAGTACAAGCGGCGCGTCTGAGCCGCGAGGCACCGGGAGGACGAATCGAAAAAGGGTGCCGTGCGCACCCTTTTTCGTTTCTGTAGTCAGTGCAGCGGCGGCTGGTGGAATACCACCCACTTGACGGCCGGGCGTTTAGCAGGTATAACGCGCACAAGTGTTTAGTTTCAAGTGCTTGAGAGCGGTTCCCTGAGTGGTACGTCCTTTTCAGTCTTGAGATTCAAACATTCATCGGGCTCGGCCCGAAATTCTCAACTTTAAAAGG
>JAPLRD010000448.1 GCA_026399375.1 Pseudomonadota bacterium | reverse complement strand
TGCGTGGCATTTTTCTGTGCCCAGGCGCGAGTCGCTCCCCGAGCCTGCATCGCCGCGCAACGCCCGATTCCCGTGGGGTTCGCCATCGGGCGGCATCCCGGGAACTGCTGCGCGGACTGAGGCTCGTACATCTGCATTGTCGGCGCGGGCGCGCCGGCGCACTATCGGGATAAGGCTTGATTTTCGTATCAGGTGAACACCTGAGGCCGCGCCCCGGCGCACTTACTCGACCGGCGCCCGCGCGGGAGCCGGGACTCGCGCTCCCCCTGGGCTCAGGCGATCAGGCCGGCGCGCATGGCGTAGCGCGTGAGGCCGGCCACGTCGTGGATGTCCAGCTTGCGCATGATCTGCGTCCTGTGGGTGTCCACCGTCTTGGGCGAGAGATGCAGGCGTTCGGCGATGCTGCTGTTGGTATGGCCTTCGCAGATCAGTTGCAGCACTTCGCACTGGCGCGCGCTCAGCTTGCTCGCGGGCGGCTTGCCTGCGCCGCCGCGCAGGCGCTCCATCACCGCGCCGGTGACCTGGGGCGAAAAAAACGATCCGCCGCGCGCAACCTGGCGCAGCGCCTGCTCCAGCTTAGCCCTTGGCCCCGGCCTCCACGCCGCGCAGCACGTAGCCTTCGTCCGGATGCATGGAAAGCAGGATCACCCTGAGCTGCGGCTGCTCGCTCAGGATGCGCCGGCAGGCGTCTATGCCGTTCAGCTCCGGCATGTTGATGTCGAGCAGCACGACATCGGGCGCAAGCGTTTGGCTGAGGCGGACGGCCTCGCGCCCATCGGCCGCGCTGCCCACCACCTCGCAGTCGGCAAAGCCGCCGATGAGCAGCCTCAGGCCCTCGCGCACCAGCATATGGTCGTCGGCGATCACGATGCGCATGCTCAGCTTCCCAGTCTGAATTCGGCCCGGACTTCCGTGCCCCCGCCCGGCTCCGAGCTCACCCCCAGGTTGCCGCCCGCGAGCTTGACCCGCTCCTGCATGCCCAGCAGACCGAATCCGCCCATGCGGCGAACCTCGACCGGGTCGAAACCGCGCCCGTCGTCGCGGATAGAGACCGCGAGGCGCTCGGCGTCCTGCTCCAAGCGTATCGTCGCCCGACGCGCATCGGCGTGCCGCAGCACATTGGTCAAGGCCTCCTGCACGATGCGGTAGGCGGCTTCGGCCACCCCTCTGGGGACGCTCCCGCCCTCGGGCACGACCTCGATGTCGATCTGCAGCCCCCCCCCCCCTCTCCCGGACTGCTGCAGCGCCAGCCAGCGCAAGGCCGGCAACAGGCCCAGATCGTCCAGCACCGGCGGGCGCAACTCGAGCGACAGGCCGCGCACCTGGCCGATCGCGCGCTCGACCACGCTCAGGGCCTTGTCCAGGGACTCGCGGTGCTTTCCTTGCGCATCCTCGCGCTCGACCACCTTCAGATGCAGGCGCACCGCGGTGAGCACCTGGCCGATCTCGTCGTGCAACTCGCGCGCAAGCGCCGCGCGCTCCGCCTCCTGCACTTCGATCAGGCGACGTGAAAGCGCGCTGACGCGCTCGCTGCTCTGCTCCAGTTCGAGTTCGGCGCGTTTGCGCTCGCTGATGTCGATGAAGGACCAGATGGTTTCGTCCCCGTCCGGATAGAGCTTTGCGCCGGTGACGTCCGCCCAGCCGACGAGACCGTCGTGGCGCAGGTAGCGCATTTCGGTGCGAAAAACGCCGCCGCACTCCATCACCGCATAGGCGGTGTCGCCCAGGGTCGTGTAGGCGGCCGCATCCGGAAAGAGCACGCGCGTGGACTGCCCCGGCAGCTGCCCGGCTTCCCAGCCGAGCATGGCCTCGAACC
>JAPLRD010000231.1:27099-40378 GCA_026399375.1 Pseudomonadota bacterium | reverse complement strand
AGAGCGTGGTGCGCCCGGCCGTGCCGCCCACGAGGAAGCCGCGCGAGCGCTGGTCGGCCGCCGCCCAGATCAGGTCGCCCACGCGCTGGAACCCGAACATCGAGTAGTAGATGTAGAACGGCAGCATGGCCGAGCCATGGGCGCTGTAGCTGGTGGCCGCGGCGATCCATGAAGACAGCGCGCCCGCCTCGGTGATCCCTTCCTCGAGGATCTGGCCGTCCTTGGCCTCCTTGTAATAGAGCAATTCGTCCTTGTCCTCAGGTTCGTACAACTGCCCGACCGCAGAGTAGATCCCCACCTGCCGGAACAGGCTCTGCATGCCGAAGGTGCGCGCCTCGTCGGCGACGATGGGCACGAGGCGCTTGCCCAGCACGGGGTCTTTCAACAATTGCGACAGCATCTGCACGAACACCATGGTGGTGGACTGCTCGCGCGCGTTCGACCCTTCCAGGATTTTCGCGAACTGGGACAGATCCGGCACCGCCAGCTTCGGCGCCACGCCGGAGCGCGCCGGCAGGTATCCGCCCAGCCCCTGGCGCTGCGCGTGCAGATAGGTCATCTCCGGGGAGTCCGCAGCCGGCTTGAAAAAACGCACCTCCTCGATGTCTTCGTCGGAAAGCGGCAGCGAAAAGCGGTCGCGGAACGCGCGCAGCGCCTCGACATCGAGCTTCTTCTGCTGGTGCGTGGTCATCTTGCCCTGGCCCCAATGGCCCATGCCATAACCCTTCTTGGTCTGGGCGAGAATCACCGTCGGCTGGCCGCGGTGATTTACCGCGGTGTGATAGGCGGCGTAGATTTTCACCGGGTCGTGTCCGCCGCGGCGCAGGCGGTCGATGTCGTCATCGGACATGTGCGCGACGCGCGCCCGCAGTTCGGGATATTTGTTGAAGAAATGCTCGCGGTTGAAACGGCCGTCGGTGGCGGCGTAGGTCTGGAACTAGCCGTCCACCGTCTCGTGCCCAGCCGGCGCCGGCGTACAACCCTTCCAGTGCCTGGCTCACCGAGCCGTTGCCGCGCACAGGGCCGTCCAGGCGCTGCAGATTGCAGTTGACGACCACGATCAGGTTGTCCAGACCCTCGCGCGCGGCCAGCGACAGCCCGGCCAGGGATTCGGGCTCATCCATCTCGCCGTCACCGGCGAACGCCCAGACCTTGCGCCCGGCGGTGTCCAGAATGCCGCGGCCGGCGAGATACTTCATGAAGCGCGCCTGGTAAATCGCCTGTATCGGCCCCAAGCCCATGGATCCGGTCGGGAACTGCCAGAAGTCGGGCATCAGCCAGGGATGGGGATAGGACGACAGTCCCCGTCCGTGATGCGCGGGGGTCAAGGAACCGCTGCTGCCCGGCGGGGTGTCCGAGGCGACGCCCGCGGTTTCGCGGCGGTAATGGGCAAGCTGCTCCTCGGACAGGCGCCCTTCGAGAAAGGCGCGCGAATAGACGCCCGTCGCCGAGTGCGGCTGAAAATAGACGAGGTCGCCGCCGCCTGCACCCGACTTCTCGCCCGCAGGCCCGGCGCGAAAGAAATGGTTGAATCCGACCTCGAACAGATCCGCCGCCGAAGCGTAGCTGGCGATGTGGCCGCCCAGTTCTGGATTGGCGCGATTGGCGCGCACCACCATGGCCAGCGCGTTCCAGCGCACGATCGAGGACAGGCGCAACTCGGTGTCGAGATTGCCCGGAAACTGAGGCTGGTCGACGAGGTCGACGCTGTTGCGGTAGGGCGTGTTGAGCACCGGCGGCAGCTGCACCTGGCGCTTGCGCGCGTGATCGAGCAGCCGGCGCAGGAGGTAGGTGGCGCGCTCGCGGCCTTCGGCCTCGACCATGGCGTCGAATGCGTTGAGCCATTCGCGCGTTTCCTGCGGATCGGCGTCCTTGGGATTGACGCGCCAGAACGCGGAGGAACCGAGATCGGACAGGTCGGTCATTGGGGCTTCCTCTTCAAATATGTTCAAATAGGTACGGAAATTCAGCAGGGCAAATTCCGGCGCGAAATCGCGCCGGTTGCTGGTTGCGCTACTATACGACTCGCCGTGCGAGCGCACCAGAACAAGAACAGCACCGATGCCCCCATTCAAAACGAGCCGACTGCCTTTCTATTACGGCTGGATCATCGTCGTCACCGGAACCTTCGGCACCATTGCCAGCCTGGGATTCGGGCGCTTTGCGCTGGGCATGCTGCTTCCGTCCATGGCGGAAACGCTGCAGCTGAGCTATTCGCAGATGGGGTTCATCAGCACCGGCAATTTTTTCGGCTACCTGGTCGCGGTTTTTTTCGGCGGCATGATCATCGCACGCATCGGGCAAAGGCTGTTCGTGTTTCTCTGCCTGCTGCTCGCGGGCATCACCATGGCCTTGCTCAGCCGAGCGGAGACCTTTGCGGCGCTGCTCGCGCTCTACGTGCTCACCGGCATGGGAAGCGGCGGCGCGAACGTTTGTTCGGCAGGAGGAGCCGCGGCAGGGCGGCAGGATATATGGTGGTGGGCAGCGGCTACGCGATGATATTCACCGGATTTTTCATTCCCTACGTCAACCGCACGGTGGGGGCGGAAGGCTGGCGCACCAGCTGGATGGCGCTGGCCGGCCTGGTCGTCCTCATCTCGTTTCTGTGCCTGCTGTTTCTGCGCAACAGGCCTGCCGACCTGGGGCTGGAAATTCAGGGGGAAGCGAGCGGCGACGCGGGCCGCCACGCCGCCGCACCGGCGGAAGCCAATGTGAGCATTTACGGCAACCGGACCCTCTACCATCTTGGCGCGATCTATTTTCTGTTCGGCTTCACCTATGTGATCTATGCGACGTTCATCGTGACCACGCTGGTGAAGGAACGCGGCCTGTCGGAATCGCTGGCCGGCAGCTTCTGGTCCGTCGTGGGCTTTCTCAGTCTCTTTTCGGGCCCCGTCTTCGGGTCCATTTCCGACAAGCTCGGCCGCAAGGCCGGCATGATCATCGTGTTTTCGATCCAGTTCCTCGCCTACCTGCTGGTGGCCTCGGATTTGCCGGGCATCTTTCTTTACCTCTCCATATTCTGCTACGGCATCGTCGCGTGGAGCATTCCGGCGATCATGGCGGCCGCCGCAGGCGACTACGCCGGGCCGAATCATGCGGCGAAAGCGCTGGGCTTCATCACCCTCATTTTCGGCATGGGGCAGATGGCCGGCCCCGCCGTCGCCGGCATATTGGCGCAGAACACCGGCAGCTTTTCCTCGAGCTTCTACATGGCCGCCGCGCTGGCGGGCCTGGCGATATTGCTCTCGGCGCTGCTGAAGAAACCGCAACACTGAAGCACGACGTGAACCCCTAGCATCCGCTGACGACCCACAGGCCAATGACATGAACCCGGACCTCTCGCTGCACGAAACCCGCGTAATCGGCTGCCTGATCGAAAAGGAGATCACCACGCCGGATCAGTATCCGCTGTCGCTCAATTCGCTCACCAACGCCTGCAACCAGAAAAGCAACCGCCACCCGGTGCTGGACCTGGGCGAGGCCGAAGTGCAGGCGATCGTCGACCAGCTGATCAAGAAGCGCATGGTGAGCGAGCAAAGCGGCTACGGCAGCCGCGTGCCGAAGTTCCAGCATCTGTTCTGCAATACTTCCTTCGGCACGCTGAAGTTCTCACCGCAGGAACTGGGCATCGTGTGCGAGCTGTTCCTGCGCGGCGCGCAAACGCCGGGGGAATTGCGCAGCCGCGCAAGCCGCCTGTGCCCGTTCGGCGACGTGAGCGAAGTCGAAGCGGCCCTGAGCGCTCTTGCATCGCGCGACGACGGCCCCTACGTCGTGCGGCTGGCGCGCGAACCGGGCCGGCGCGAATCGCGCTACGCGCATCTGTTCAGCGGCGAGGTGAGCGCGGGGGAAGAGATCGAATCCGCCAGTGGCGCCGCCGCGAGCGCTGAAAGACATTCACCCGCAAGCGGTCGGGTCGATCAACTGGAAGCGCGGGTAGCGCATTTGGAATCGGAACTGGCCGACCTGAAAAAGCTGCTTCACGGCGCCGTGCGCGCGGACGGCGACATCGAGTCAAGCGCCAGCGGGTGATACTACAGCTTCTTCCCGAAAGTCTTGCTTATCATCTGCAACGATTCGGGGCTGTCCCACTCTTTCGATCCGCGGACTTTTTGCAGCACGCGGCCCCTGGCGTCCACGAGAACGGTCAAAGGGATCGTATTCGCACCGAGCATGCTCTCCAGCACCAGCGTACGGTCATGGTAGTTGTCGAACGTGACCTTTGACTGCGCAAGGAAGGCCGCGGCCAGATTGGCGTGATCGTCTGTGGAAACACCGATGACATTGAATTGTTTTCCGCCGAAGCGCCGCGAGAGGCGCTCGAGCGAACCCATTTCCGCCCGGCAGGGGCCGCACCAACTGGCCCAGACGTTGATGATCAACGGCTTCCCGCGGAGTTCGGACAGTTTGCGGTAGTCGCCGGCGAAACCGTACAGGGGCGCGTCGCGAAGAACGCTTCCGACATCGACCTCGCCCGGCATTTTCGCGAGCACGGACGCGGGCATCCCCCACATCCAGAGAGCGATCAGGAAAATCATGCTTTTCATTTGCTGCGATACCTCGCTTCGAGCGGTTTCCCGGTTCAGATGGAAACACTTTTCGCACGCCGACCGGCGCGCCGGTATTTTGCTCCGGAACCTCACTTATTGTCACTAAGTGCCACGATTGTGCTCCCGCGGTCCCGCGCCGTCCCGGCGCGATTCTTGCAACACGTTGAAACCATGCGTTATCCGCAGGAAACGGAAACCGGCGATTTCGGGCACGGCGCTTGCATATACCAGCCCACGGTGTGAAGCAATCACCGCAACTCTTAAAGGAAGCACAATGAAAACAGTTCAACGCGGCTTTACCCTGATCGAACTGATGATCGTGGTAGCGATTATCGGTATTCTGGCTGCAGTCGCACTGCCGGCGTACCAGGACTACACCATACGCGCGAAAGTATCGGAAGGTCTGGTACTGTCGGGTGGAATCAAAACAGCGATCAACGAAACCTATCAGTCCAAAGGTCCGGACACCACCGTCGGCGTGCAGTGCAGCACCGCTGCGAACTGCGGCAACATCGGCGCATCGCTTCCTCCTTCGACCAACAACGTGGCGTCGATCATCTCCAACGCTGACGGCACGATCGTGATCACCTATCAGGCCGCACTGCTTGGCGCGACCAACGTCCTGACCCTCGCCCCGTGGGATGGCTCGCTCGCCGCCCCGGCACCGGTTGCCCTGAATGTGATCCCGGCCGGCGCACCGCCCGCCATCATCTGGAAATGCGGCTGGCAGGCCACGGGTTCCGTACCCGCGACCACCGTGCTCGCCAAGTATCTGCCGGCGACCTGCCGCTAAGCGTATAAGCAGTTGATCGTGTAATGCCCTGCGGTTGAGGGCGAAAGAAGGCAAGGGCTGCGCCCTTGCCTTCTTTTTTTTTGCGCGACCCGGGTGCTCAGCGATAGAGCAGAAAAGCGCTGCGCTCGACCAGCCAGGACTCTTCGTCGGCGCGGGCGATGCGCTCGAGATCCGACGGCAGGGCCGCAGGATCATCGACCCAGAGGCGCAACAGTTCGCTGCCGCTGATCAGATCGATGGCCGGCCTGCCCTGCTCGTATTCGTAAGCGAAATCGCGCCAGAGCGGGTAAGCGGGCGCCAGGCGGCGCAGGCACTTGAATGCGAGCGCCATCAGGCGCCAGGGCCTGAATGCGGCGTGATCGTAATGCGCCGGATCGTCGACATGCAATTGCAATCCCTGGCAGAGTTCTCCCGCATGCTTGTGAAAAGTCGGCTCGAACCAGCACGGGCGCAGGCGGCAGCCTGCCAGCCAGTCCGGCGCGAGCTTGTTCATCTCCGCCAGCAGCGCGCCGGCGTCGATATCGGGTGCGCCGAACAATTCGAGCGGACGCGTGGTGCCGCGCCCCTCCGACAGCGTCGTGCCCTCCAGCATCACCGTGCCGGCATAACAGCGGGCCATGGACAGATTGGGCGCGTTCGGACTCGGGTTGACCCAGCTGCGCTCGTGGAGCGGCCAGCCGTAGCCGGGCGCGGCATCGGGCGCCCACTGCTCCATCGCGACCACCTCCAGCTCGACCTCGAGCCCAAGCGTGGCGCAGAACCAGCGAGCAATTTCTCCCATGGTCAATCCATGGCGCATGGGCAAGGGGCCGGCCCCGACAAAGCTTTCCCAGCCGGGGCGCAGGCGCAAGCCCTCCACCGGGCGGCCCGCGGGGTTGGGTCTATCCATTATCCACACCGCCTTGCCGTGCGCTGCGGCCGCCTCGAGCATGTAGCGCAGCGTGGTGATGAAGGTGTAGATGCGGCAACCCAGGTCCTGCAGATCGACCAGCAGCACGTCGAAGCCGTCCATCATCGCCGCCGTCGGCTGGCGCACCTCGCCGTAGAGGCTGAACACCGGAATCGCCAGCCGCGGGTCGACGAAATCCGGCGATTCGATCATATTGTCCTGCTTGTCCCCGCGCAGGCCGTGCTGCGGGCCGAACGCCGCGGCGAGGCGGATGTCCGGCAGCGCAGCCAGGGCATCGAGGGCGTGCGTCAGGTCGCGCGTGACCGACGCCGGGTGCGCCAGCAATGCCACGCGTCTGCCACCCAGCTTCTTGCGCAAGCCCGGGTCGGCCAGGAAACGCTCGATGCCGAATTTCATGCGCGCTGTCCGACTTCGGCGCTCAGCTCGCCCAGACGCAGCACAAACGCTTCGAGCAAATGAAAGTCCGGTTGCGCTGCCGCGTGCCGCAAGGCCCAATAACTCAGGCTGCCGTCTGCCGCCTCCAGCACCGCCGCAAGGCCCAGTTCGATTTGTCCGGAAGCCGCTGCGGGCAGGGCGGCCGCAGCCAGCCGCGCGTCCAGCATCCAGCCTTCGCCGTCGCAAGCGAATTCCACGTGCGGCGCCGGCGCGGCCTTGGCCGGCGCGGACGAATCGCGCCTGCGGTAATCCGAAAACGGGTACATCGCCCATTCTCCCGACGGCGACCAGTTGAATTCCGTGTAGGCCGCATCACCCGCGACGCCGGCAAAGAGTTCGCAGCAGGTATGGCGCCAAAGTTCGTCTGCGGCGCCGCTAGGCCGCGCTTGCGGCAGGCGCAGCGCACCGGCGCGGCAACGGCAATCGAACCGGAGCAGAAGTCCGCCCTCACTGTCAGGCGACAGGACGACGTCCAGCGAATCCACCTGGAGCATGGGCGTGGCCGGGTGCGAAATGAGTTGCATGCGAGTCATTTGGCCGCATCATAGCTTGGAAATCAGGCTCGATTGCAAGGGGAGCGGGTTCCTCCCGTCGCGCCCCCATTCAGGAGGCCGTTCGGGCAATTCCGAAATAAGCTCTCAACAAATGCGCGGCAGCTGTTCGCTCGTCAGCCAGTCGACGATGCGCCGGCCGCCGAAGGCGGTGGTGAGCTGCACGAAATGATGGTCGTCGGAGATCACCTCGCCGATCACCGCGGCGTCGCGCGCGAGCGGATGCGCGCGCATCGCCGCCAGCAGCCGCGCGGCATCGCCGCCGGCGCAGATCGCGATCAGCTTCCCCTCGTTGGCGACATTGAGCGGATCGAGCCCGAGGTATTCGCAGGCGGCGGCGACCACGGGCTTCACCGGAATCGACTTTTCCTGCAGCATCATGCCGACACCGGACTGTGCGGCGATTTCATTCAATGTCGCCGCCAGGCCGCCGCGCGTCGGATCGCGCAGGCAGCGAAGGTCGGCCTTGGTCGCGAGCATGGCGGCCACGAGTCCGTGCAGCGCCGCCGTGTCCGATGCGATCGGCGCATCGAAGGAGAGATTTTCGCGCCTGCTCATGATCGCCACGCCGTGATCGCCCATGGAGCCGGAAACCAGCACCGCATCGCCCGGCCGCGCCCGGCTGCCGCCGAGTTGCAGCCCTTCGGGCAATACGCCCACGCCCGTGGTGGTGATGAAGACACCGTCGCCCTTGCCGCGCTCGACCACCTTGGTATCACCGGTCACCACCGGCACGCCCGCTGCGCGCGCCGCGTGCGCCATGGAGGCGACGATGCGGGAGAGGTCGGCGAGCGCAAAACCCTCTTCCAGGATGAAGCCCGCCGCCAGGTAAAGCGGCGTCGCGCCCATCATCGCCACGTCGTTCAGCGTGCCGTGGACCGAGAGGCAGCCGATGTCCCCGCCCGGAAAGAACAGGGGCGACACCACGTGGCAGTCGGTGGACATGACCAGCCGTCCGGCTTTGCCTTCGATGACCGCGGCCGGCAACACGGCGCCGTCGTCGCCCTGGCCCAGATAATCGTTGCCCAGGTGCGTGGCAAACAGTTCGGCCACGAGCTGCGCCATCGCGCGTCCGCCGGATCCGTGCGTCAGATCGACCCGGCCGTGTTCCAGATCGAGCGGCCGCACGTGGGTAATGCGCCGCGCAAGCGCCCTCGCTGCTGACCATGCAGGAACCGACCGGGTTCGCCGGCGTGCAGACCGTGCCGAATATCCTGCATTCCCGGGGCTGTTTGACCCCGCGCAGGATCGCGCCGCATTCGCAGGCTTTGTTGTCGGGCACGCTGCGGTATTCGAGTTCGAAGCGCCGCTCGGCATCGAACGAAGCGTATGCTTCGCGAATCTTCAGCGCAGACTCGGGCAGCACCGCGAGCCCGCGCCACTCGAACTCATGCCGCAGTTCGAACACCTCGGCCATGCGTTCCTGCGCCTTGAGATTGCCCTCCCGGCTCACCGCGCGCGAGAATTCGTTCTCCACTTCCGCGCGCCCTTCGTTCACCTGCCGCACCAGCATCAGGATCGCCTGCATCAGGTCGAGCGGCTCGAACCCTGCAATCACCACGGGCTTGCGATACTCCGCGGCGACGAATTCGTAGGGCCGGCTGCCGATCACGGTCGACACATGCGCCGGCCCGATGAAACCGTCTATCGCGACTGCGCCCCCCTGCCCCGGCCCGGGTGATTTCAGAATGGCCCTGATCGCGGCCGGCGTCAGCACATGGCAGCAGAGCACGCTGAAATTGGCGAGCCCTTCCCGCTGCGCCTGCTGGATCGCGAGCGCGGTCGGCGGTGTGCTGGTTTCGAAACCGATGGCGAAAAACACCACCTCCCGCTGCGGATTGTCGCGCGCGATGTGCAGGGCATCCAGCGTCGAATAGACCATGCGAATGTCGCCACCCCGCGATCTTGCCTTCATCAGCGACATGCCGGCGGAAGCCGGCACGCGCAGGGTATCGCCGTAGGTGCACAGGATGGCGCTGCGGTTCGAAGCCAGATCGATGGCCATGTCGAGGCGCCCTATCGGCAATACGCAAACCGGACAGCCGGGGCCGTGCACCATGCGCACGGCGCCTGGCAGCAGGTCGGACAGGCCGTAACGCGAAATGGCGTGGGTATGGCCGCCGCAGAACTCCATGAAACTGTAGCTTCGTCCGGACTCGACGCTCGACGCAATCTTCCCCGCCAGGGTTTGCGCGACATCGCCGTTGCGAAATTCGTCGACGTACTTCACGGCCTGACTTTCCCGGCCTCTTTGTTCCCGATCTCTTCGCTGTCGAGCGCCTGCATCTGGGCAAACAGCGCCAGGGTTTTCTCCGCCTCCTCGGGATCGAGTTTCGACAGCGCGTAGCCCACATGCAGGATCACGTAGTCGCCTACCTGGACGTCATCGAGCAGGGCCAGCGATATTTCCTTCCTCACTCCGTCAAGATCGACGATCGCCATATCGCCGGCGCCGAGTTCCATCACTCTGACAGGAAGCGCAAGGCACATTTCATTGCTCCGAGGAATTCATCGCCACCCAGGCCTGACCGAGCGCAATGCCGGCATCGCCGGGGGACACGCTTGCCGGCGCAAGCACGCGAAAGCCGCGCTGCTCCAGATTCTGCCTGAGTCCGGCGCACAACAGGGCGTTGAGAAAGCAACCGCCGCCCCAGGCGAGCGTGGCTATGCCGCCCACTTGCGCCGCCTGCGCCACCCACTCGCCCAATGCGGCAACCAGCGTCGCATGCAGGCGGGCCGCGGCGAGGTCCGCGTCGGCGGCGGCGTCCAGCGTCGCCAAGAGCGGCAGCAGATCCAGCCGTCCCTGCGCGTCGATGACCCAACCGCCCGGCATCGCCTGCGGCCAGCCGTGCAGCTCGATGTGGCGCGTCGCCGCCTGCTCCACCAGGATCGCGGCCTCGGCTTCATGCCCCATGCGCGCGCACAGGCCGAGCAGTCCCGCCGCGGCATCGAATACCCGGCCCATGCTCGAAGTTCGCGGACAGTTGATGCCGCGCTCGAGCATGGCGGCGACCGTGCCTGCGCCGGCTTCGGGCAATCTTGCGGCGATCTCAGCGTTGCGGCCCAGTTCATGCAGCACCGCCGCCGCCATGCGCCAGGGCTCGCGCGCCGCGCGATCGCCGCCGGGCAGGGGCAGCGGCCGCAGGTGGCCCAGGCGTTCGCACTGCGCGCCATCGACCCATAGCAGTTCCCCGCCCCACGCCGCGCCGTCCGGACCGAGACCGACGCCGTCCAGCGCCAGGCCCAGAACCGGGCCCTGCCGGCCGTGCTCGGCGCAGACCGCTGCGATATGCGCGTGATGATGGGCCACGGCCACTGCGCGCAGGCCGTGGCGGGCGGCAAAGTCGACGGCGGCGCGGGAACTGTAATAGTCCGGATGCAGATCGTGCGCGACCACTTCCGGTTTGACTTCGGCAAGGTCGAGCATGCGTACCAGCGCCTCGTCGAATGCGGCGCATGCGGCGGCATTGTCGAGATCGCCTACCTGCGGCGACAGAAACGCTTCGTCCTCCCGTGTCGCGCAAACGCTGCTCTTGAAATAGGCGCCGAACGCAAGCACCGAAGGGCCGGCATGCGCCAGGCGGATGCGGCGGGCGATGTCGGGCAGGGCTGCGTTCAAGGCGGGGACCGTTGCAGCTGCACCTCCAGCTGGGCAATCCTGCGCCTGAGGCCGTCCACCGTTTCCTGCTTCGCCGCGTCCGCCGCGGCCAGACCGTCGCGCAGAAAATCCAGCCATTCGTTCAGGCCTTCGCCGCTCCTGGCGGATACGCGGATGACGCGAATGTTCGGATTGACCCGGCGCGCGAACCCGATGGCCGCGTCCACGTCGAAATCGAGGTGCGGCAAAAGGTCGGTCTTGTTCAGCAGCATGAGGCTCGCGGCGCGGAACATGTCGGGGTACTTGACCGGTTTGTCTTCGCCCTCGGTGACGGACAGAATGACCACCTTGTGCGCCTCGCCCAGATCGAACGCCGCCGGGCAAACGAGGTTGCCCACATTTTCGATCAGCAGCAGGGAATTCTCTTTCAGACCCAGCCGTTCCATCGCATGCCCGACCATGTGTGCGTCGAGATGGCAGCCTCGGCCGGTATTGATCTGGACCGCCGGCGCGCCTGTCGCGCGAATGCGCTCGGCATCCAGATCGGTCTGCTGGTCGCCTTCGATCACCGCCACCGCCTGCCCGGCGAGCAGGGCGACGGTCTTGCACAAAAGCGTGGTCTTCCCCGAACCGGGGCTGGATACCAGGTTCAAAGCGAATATGCCGCGCTCGGCCAGCGTCTCGCGATTGCGCTTCGCATAGGCGTTGTTCTTGGCCAGGATGTCCTGCTCGATCTGCACCATGCGCTTGGCGCCCAGGCCGGGTGCGTGCGCAAGCGCCGGCGCATGGCTGTGACCGTGGCCCGCGCCGTGTTCGTGATCGTGCTCCGCGCCGTGATCATGCGCGTGGCTGTGAGTCGTTCCGTCCGCATGCACGTGCTCATGCCCGTGATGCGCGGCGGTACCGTCGATTTTCACTTCGCCCTCACCGCAGCCGCAGGTCGTACACATGACTTCTCTCCTACACGACTTCAAGTTCCTTCACGCGCATTTCGGTGCCTCCCGTCACCTGCACCTGATACGAGCCGCACTGCGGACAGGCGCCGAACGGCTCGCTCAAGACGACGCTGGCCGAGCATTGCGTGCACCGGCCTGAACCCGCTGTCGCGATGATCTCAAGCTTCGCGCCCTCGGCGATGCTGCCGCGCGCCACCGCCTCGAAACAAAACCGCATCGACTCGACCTCGACCGCGGCAAGCCGGCCGATTTCCAGCCAGACCGTGCTGACCTTCGAGAAATCCTGTTTCCGCGCCGCGTCCTCGATCAGTTGCAGCACGCCTTCAGCCAGAGACATCTCATGCATAGATGGAAGGTGGAATCGACATCGCAATCCACATCATCGGCCAATTTTCCCGGGTCGGCTTGATCGGTATCAAATGCGATGGCGGCTGAACGGGCCGCCACCCGGGCGATGTCAGGACGCAGCCGCGAACTTGTGTGATATCTTCCAGGCAATATGCACATTCCCGCTTTGAATCAAGCCTGAGGCGCCGCGCATGGAGTTGCCCAACGACTGGATTGCCCTGCTCGCGCTGGTGTTCGTGTTCGGCGCGAAGCACGGACTGGACGCCGACCATCTGGCAACCATAGACGGACTGACCCGCTACAACCTGCGCCGTGCGCCTGCGCGCGCGCGCTGGTGCGGGTCGCTGTTTTCTCTGGGCCACGGGGCCGTGGTCGTGATCATCGCTCTGATCGTCGGCTTCGCCTCGACCCGGTGGCAGGTACCGCAGTGGATGGAAAGCGTCGGCACCTTGATCTCCATCAGCTTTCTCACCCTGCTCGGACTGCTCAATCTGCGGGCAGTGCTGCTGACCGCCCCGGATGCCGTGGTCGCCCCGGTGGGCCTCAAGGCCGGTCTGCTCACGCGCCTGCAATCGGCCTCGCATCCGCTGGCGATCGCCGCTGTAGGCGCGCTGTTCGCGCTGTCGTTCGACACCATGAGCCAGGCCACGCTGTTCGCGCTAACGGCCACCCGTCACGGCGGCGGCGCCCACGCACTGGTACTCGGACTCGCTTTCACCGGCGGCATGCTGCTGATGGCCGGCATCAACGGATTATGGATCGCCCGCCTGCTCGGACGCGCGGATCAGCGCGCGCGCATCGCCTCGCGCGTGATGGGCCTGATGGTCGCCGCCATCAGCCTCTCGATTGCCGCGTTCGGCCTGGCGCGATGGCTGCACGCCGACATCGCCGTCTGGTACCAGGGAAAAGAACTCGGGCTCGGCATCGGCGTGATCGCGCTGCTCGCCTTGAGTTTCGTCGCAGCGCAGGGGCTTTCGCGCCCGGCCGTCGTGGCGAATACTGCGCGCTAGCGCGGTCGGGTACCTGACAGGCTGTTGAAATTCGCTTCCCAAAGGGAATATTTGGCATTTGCGCACCCCCTCTCAAAGGGAAGCGAATTTCGACAGCCTCCAATTTGGGGGATATGAAAGGGGGCGCG
>JAPLRD010000231.1:0-27060 GCA_026399375.1 Pseudomonadota bacterium | reverse complement strand
AATTTCCGAGCCGTTTCCATTCGGGCGGCATCGGCGTCAGCGGCAGGCCGCGGCTCTTGAGGACGCCCGCGTCATTGGTCAGAATCCTGCCCCCGCTCGCATCCCTGGCGACATACAAAAGCGGCGGCGGTCCGTTGAAGCCGCCGACGATGGTCAGGGTCGGTCCGGTCGCGGCGCGAAACTTGTCCAGTCCCTCCGATGACTTGATGTTGCGGGAACAACTGGCGCTTTCCAACTTGTGGTCGGCCTGAAACAACGCGACGCAAAGCGATACCCAGGCATTGGCCAGTTCCGGGTCATAGGTGACCGCTTTCTCGAACGCATCGAGCACGTTTCGCTTCGACGAGCGCGACATCTGCAGTTGCAGCCCCTTGTAATACCAGGCGGCCCCGCTTTCCGGGAGCTGACCCAGCCAGTCCGTCACGTGCGCCCTCAGGGCCCTGCTTTTCTTCGCCGCCACCAACTCCGCCGCGACCGTGCCGAAGCGTTCGTTGGCCGCAGCCTGCTCCCCCGCTGCAACGACCAGCCGGCGCCGGCTGCTCTCTTCCGCGACCACACGCTCCAGAATCGCCAGCCGTTCGTCCCAGCCGGGATGCGAGCCGAAAAAATCCGCCGCCCGATTGCTTTCCTGCGAATGCGCGATCATGCGCGTGGCCGCTTTCAGCACGCTGCCCGGCTCGAAGCCGGCCCGCAGTATCGTCCTGTATCCGATGTCATCCGCCTCTGCGTCCAGATTTCTGCTGAACCGCGTCGCCAGCGCGTCAGACGCCTGCCTTCCTATCAGCGCACCCGAGCCGTCGCGTCCGGACTCGGGGTCATTTTGATTTCCGGCAAGCGCAGTGCCCGGTGCGCCACCCTGATTGACGGCGCCCGGCTGCAGCGCGTGGCGCGCCAGGAGATGGCCGATTTCGTGACCAATCACAAAGGCCGCCATGCTCTCGTCCGAGCCGATCAGTTTGAGCATGCCCGGAAACAGGAAAATAATTCCGGCCGGATGCGCCGCCGCCTGCGCCTCCCCGGTGTCGCACAGCCGGAGTTGCGGCGCCATGTTCGCGACCTGCGCGAGCCTGGCGTTCACCTTGACCAGCATCCCGGCCTGGCTTTCGGATACGGCGCCGCTTTTCTTCGGCGCCCGGGCTTCTGCGTCCAAAGCCTTCGCCTTATCCGCCGCGCCCTTGTCGCCCGCCCCCCTGTCCGCTGCGGCTTCGGTCGCGGCCACAGTCTCGGCAAGCGTGCACTCCAGGCCGAAGCTGCTGCGCGCGAAGAGCAGGAACAGCACTGCACCGGCCAGGCCAATCCATATTTTCATGCTGCGTTCCGATCCAACCATATGCAGACACTGCCCTTCAATTCGCCGCCAGTCAATCCGCTGCGGTATCAAAATGCGCGGTTTCGAGCGGAATCTTGATTTCTGTCAAGCCCAATACGCGGCGCATTGCGGCTGCATCCGATCCATCGCATGATTTCCGGCGCCACTGATGCCGCAGGCGATCATGCCGCCCGCGATCGAAGTATACTGGGGACGCCCCTTCCGATTTCACTACTGAGGAGAAACCATGCCCGACCTGATCACCGGCGGCTGCCTTTGCGGGAAGATTCGCTACACGGTAAGCCAGCCCCTGCAGAACATCATCGCCTGCCACTGCACGCACTGTCAAAAAGCCTCCGGCACCGGCGCCAGTCACAATGCCGTGGTTCCGACAAGCGCGGTGAGCTTCACCTCCGGCAAGCCCAGGCTCTATGCCGACACCGCCCAGAGCGGAAACACCCTGAACCGGTATTTCTGCGGCGATTGCGGTTCGCCCATTTACAGCCAGAGGGCCAAAGTACCGGAAATGATGGTGCTCAAGGTGGGCACCCTCGATGCGCCCGCCGACATGAAAGTGATCATGAACATCTGGACCAACAGCGCGCGGCCCTGGATGTACATGGACCCGGCCACCGAGCGCCATCCGGAGAACAGGCCGGTAAAAACGTAGCCTCCATGGCATTGCAACCGGAGGAATAGATGACCCGTGTCCGACGCAGGCAGTTCCTGATCGCAGCAGGCGCGCTCCTGGCCGCGCCGATCGCAGGATTCGCGCAGTCCCGGTACCCGGTCAAACCGATACGGGTCATCGTGCCTTTTCCGCCCGGCGGACCGACGGACGTGTTCGCGCGCCAATACGCGGTGCGGCTGGCCGCCGTGCTGGGCCAGCCGGTGGTGATCGACAACAAGAGCGGCGCCGGAGGCGCGATCGGCGCGGTCGAAGTGAAGAAGAGCGAACCGGACGGCTACGTCCTGCTCTTCGGCTCGGCGTCGAACCTCGGCCTCTACAACCTGATGAGCAGCGCGCCGCTCTACGACGCGCTCAAGGACTTCGTCCATGTGGCCAGCCTGGGCGGCGCCCCGGCGGTGTTCGCGGTGAATCCTTCGATGCCGCAGACGCTGAAAGGCGTGATCGAAGCGGCGCGCGCAAAGCCGGGCAGCATCCAGTATGGCTCACCGGGCCAGGGCACCTACCTGCATCTGGCAGGCGAGCGTTTGAAGCTGGAGGCGGGAAACATCGACATCCAGCACATTCCGTTTCGCGGCAGTTCGCAGACGATCGCCGCCCTGCTCGGCGGCCAGGTCGGCATGACCGTCGAGACGCTGGGCACCGCGCTTGCGGGACACCGCGCAGGCACGCTGCGCATCGTCGCGGTCGCGAGCCCGAGGCGCTCGCCGCTGCTGCCTGAGGTCCCTACCGTCGACGAAGCAATAGCCACCAAAGGCTTTGAAGCGGTCTTATGGAATGTCGTGGCGGCGCCGACCGGCACGCCCGCGGCGATCATCGACGCGCTCGCGGCGGCCACGGGCAGGGTGCTCGCCGACCCGTCGCTCAACGAACAACTGGGGAAACTCGGAATTCAGCCGACGACCGAGTCCAGCCCCGCGGCCGCAACGTCATACATCCGGACCGAAATCGAAAAATGGCGTCCGGTGGTGGAAGCCTCCGGCGTCAAGATTCAGTAGGCCGAAAGCAAGGCCGCGCGCTTACTTCGCCACGACGGTATCGAGCCGGCGTTCCGGACCGACGCGTCCGACCAGGGGCAGCTTGAGGGACGGATCGAACGGGTTGATCCCGAAAGTCAGGCCGAGCACGTTGAGTTCCAGGCCTTCGACGCCGCTTGCCGCCACGCCGAGCACCCCGCCGAGCGAAAGTTGGTGACCGCTGCCGCTGGGGGCGCTCGAAACGACGCCATCGCCGAGGTAATCCTTGCCGATGGCCGTCGGCGGCAGGTCGGCCTTCAGTTCGGGCACGGCACGCAGCACCCAGGCGGTGAAGGTGTTCGAATTCGGTCCCGGCCAAGCCGTGTATCTGTCGGCGTACGGGTATGCGGCGGCCGCCTTGTCGATGCGTTCGATGATCGCATCGACGCCCGCTCCGCGCTTCTGTGCGATCACTTCGGGAAGACTGCCGTACCAGCGTGCGTCGGCAGGGCGCTCGCTCGCCGCGACGACCGACCGGCCCGAACGCAAGCGCCAGCCGATCACCTCGTAGACCGTGTATGCGCCCGCACCGGATGGCTTGACCGCAATCCAGGTATGCACGCCGAAATAGCCGCGCCATCCCCACGTACGGGCGGCATAGACCTGCACCAGCGCTTCGCGCACGACGAGGGGATCGGGGGCCAGCCCCGCCGGCTCGGAACTCGCTGTGCGCCAGTCGCTCGTGGTCGTGCATGCGCCCGCCAGGACCAGCGTCAGCGCGATGGCGACGACCACGGCGAAAATCGAACGAACTCGGTGCATGACTGGTTTCACCCTGGTTAGTGCGTCCCGTAGGTCAAACAGTTCAACCACGTCGGCGCAGCGCTTATCCCGAATTCTGCCTGGGGCCCCGGAAAAGCGCTGACGCATACAAAATACAGGCAGGGCCGCGCCGGCCCTTGCCCCTGATTCCAATCAGTAATCTGCGGCGAGCCGTGCCACCCTGCATAGTTTTTCGATACTTCGCGCGCGGAATGACCAAAACATGCGCGGAAGTCCGATTGCAAGGAATGGATTGCAATCCTCTGAACGCAATAGGGTTTGTCGGAACTGCGCAGCGCCATTTCAGCACTGGCACGACCTATGCTAAGGATAGGGTGAGCAACAATAAACGAACACCTCGGAGAACATCATGAGCACCCGCACACTGACAATGAATGCACCCGAACTCGCGCTCGCGAATCTGGAAGCGGCGGCCGAGAAGTTCAACGCCGCCACCGAAAACATGACGGCCGCGACCAAGACCGTGCTGATGCTCGCAGGCGCGCCCCTCCTCGGCCTCGTGCTCGTCCTCGCGCTGCCGATAATCAGCGTCGCGCTGACCGCGTACTACGGCGTGAAATTGATGGCCGCCCGCTGGGCCGGGATCGCCGGATACGCAAAGAACGTCGCACTGTTCCTCGTGTCGCCCTTCGTCGGCCTGGCATACATCACCGCCCTCCCGTTCGTCGGCTTCGGCACGCTGGCTTACCTCGCAGTGAAAGCCGCCAGGAAATAGCGCCACTGCGCGGCCGGCTTCAAAGGTAGATCGGGCGGCCCTTCGGGGCCGCCTGGCATTTGCCGGCCAGGCGTTCGCGTTGCAGCGACCCTAAGCCTCGCCCTTCTTTCGCACCTGCGCCCGATGGGCGTCGCCCGGTGTTGCAAAGCGCTCGGCGACCTTCACCTCCTGCGGCCCCGATTGGCAGAAAAACAGCCACAGCAGGGCGCCGTTGAAAAGGATGAACACGACCTCTACCCAGAGCATGGCGGCGACAATCACGCGCCTGGAGTTGTCCCCGAACACGAAATAGAAACCGTCGAACGAGGGCAGCAACGCCTTGGTCGCAACATAATGATCCTGGAACGGCGGGAACAGCAGCGCCAGCAGCAGGTTCAAGGCCACTCCCAGGAGCATCAAGTGCTGCCGGTCCAGCCGGCGCCGCATGCGCCCGCGCGAACGCAGCAGCAACCAGCCGATCGCAGCGTTGATCAATACCGTGAAAATCTCGATGGCGAGGAAATTGCTGTTGAGCGTGCGGTTGGGATGGTCGCCGAACACGAACAGGAAACCGTCGAAGTTGGGCGCGTTGGTATGCACGCTGACGTAGTCGTACGGCGGGAACGACAGGATGAGCAGCAGATTGATCGCGCCGACGAGCAGCATGATCCCCTGGTATTTGTTCATCTTCTTGCTTTCATCGGCGCCATTCGCATGGCTTGTCAGTGTCGCGCAGTTCCCGCGGAAAGAGTGTTAAAAATTACCGGAACGCCCCCCGAATCCTGGAATTCCGGCGGGAGCACACCCTCATTTTGCAACGGCCCCCCGCACTCGTGCATTTTTCGACCGGACGGAACTTCCCATCCTCTATACTTGGCGCCTGTCGACATTCGGCACGGCCCACGCGGTGAATGTCGGCATACCCTGATTTCATTTTCCTGCAATGGGGCGAGAAATGGAAAACATTCCCGTGGAAACCCGTGACCGTTACGGCTACTGGGTATCCGTTGCCACCCGCTGGATGGACGGCGACCCCTACGGTCACGTCAACAACGCGCAGTACTACTCATTCGTCGACACGGCGGTGACCCGCATGCTGATCGACAAAGGGGTGCTGCGCGGGCCCGATTCCAAATCCATCGGCCTGTGCGTGGAAAGCGGTTGCCGGTTCCTCGCGCCGGTGAGCTTTCCGGAAACCATCGACGCGGGCGTGCGGCTCGGCCGTGTCGGCAATTCCAGCCTGCGCTATGAAGTCGGCCTGTTCAAGGCGGGCGGCGCCGAGCCGGTGGCCGTCGCGCATTTCACGCATGTCTTCGTCGATCCGGAAACGCGCCGGCCTGTGCCGTTGAGCGAGGAAGTGAAAGCGGCGATGCGCGCGCTGATGTCTGGCGCGCAGGACCAAGGATAGACCCTGGAACGCGGCGCGGGCCAGCGTCGGGCCATGATGGTAAGGCGCGATGGCGCCGGTACAATGCCGGCATGTGCGGCCGTTACGTTTCCCCCGAACAAGGCGCGATAGAGCGCGCCTGGCACATCGGACGCGGCAGCCCCGGTGCCTTTGCGGCGCGCTACAACGTCGCCCCCCAGCAGGGCAATCCGGCCAACTACGTTCCCGTGGTGCGCCGGGCAGACGCCGGCGAGCTTGAACTCGTTCGGCTGCAATGGTGGCTCCTGCCCTCCTGGTCCAGGGAAGCGCGGATCAAGTACAGCACTTTCAACGCACGGGTGGAGACCGTCGCCACGGCGGCGAGCTTCAGGGGCCCGCTCAAGCGACGACGCTGCATCATTCCCGCATCGGGATGGTACGAATGGCAGGAGTTGCCCTCGGGCAACCTCCCCTGGTACTTGCATGCTGCCGATGGCGCGCTGCTGAACTTCGCCGGCCTGTGGGACAGATGGGAGGGTGGGGGCGAAACGGTCGAATCCTGCACCATCATCGTCGGGCCGGCCAACGAGTCCTTTGGCAAGGTCCACGATCGGATGCCCTTCGCGCTGTCTCCGGATCGGGCCGAACGGTGGATGGACAGAAAATTGACCGATGCGGGCAAAGCAATGGAATTGCTGCAGCCGAATCCTGAAGATTTGATTGTGTTCCACCGGGTGGGCACCCGGGTGAGCAATGCACGCAATCAGGGGGTGGAACTGATCCAGGCGATTCAGGGCGGCTGAGGCCCACCGGGCGCGAGCGGCCCGTGTCATTTACTCGGTCTTGTCCTTCTGCTTGGCCGCCTGCGCGGTTTGCCACTGCATATTGCTCGGATGATCCGCGCCGCCCCTTTTCAGCGGCTTCACATGGTCGACTACGTAGCCGGGACACGCCCCTGACGACCGCCCCGTGGAAGGACAGGGGCTCTGTTTCTTGAAATCGTTCTTCGCGCGCTGACTGCGTGCGATGCGGCCGTGTGAATCACGAGCAACGCCGGGGACTGCTTTCGGGGAAGCAGGTGCGCTCTTTTGCGTGCTTGCGGATGAATTCCTGCGCGCACTCGCGCGCGCAGCCGCAGATGACTTCGGCGCATGCGCAGAGTTGCCTGCGCGGCCCCCCGTCGACCTTGCGGAGGCGTGACTCGCGCCGGATGACCGTGTCGACGAGTGGGCACCACCCCTGCCGCCGCCCCCCGCTCCCTTCGCATCAGCGTCAGGCGCCGCCAGGCACAACACCAGAAGGACGGCCCCAGCGAAGGCTGCCAGGCGTCGTAACCGTGACTTTGCGGGGGAAAAACATTTTCCGGCACGACGCATTACGCAGGGTACTACCTGGACCAGCGCCGTGGCAACGAAACCATGTGCCAGTGATCACGGCACGCGTTGCACCAAGCCGATGAGCGCGCTAAAGAACCTTCCTGCCCTCGGCCGTCAGAAAGCCGTAGGCCTGCAACGGCGTGCCGACTGCGGACTTGAAATACTTAAGAAGCGAGTCCGCGGTCCAACCATCCGGCATGATGGCGGTCTTGGCGTGATGCGTGTGTTCGCAGATCGCCAGGCGGGGGCCGTCTATGCAGATGAACTGGCCGTTGATCCAACCCGCTTCGTCGCTGGCCAGGAACACCACGAGCGGCGCCGCTTCTTCCGGCTTGTAGTACCCCAGATCGGCGTCGGTCGGAGCCGGCTCGTGCCGCGCCAGGGCCGCCTGTTTCGCGCGCTCCCGGCCTTTTTCGGTCAAACGCGTAGCGGCGGAACTGCGGATCGCGTTGCAGGTAATGCCGTGCTTCGCCAGCTCCACGGCCCAGGTCAGGGACATGTTCAACACGCCCCCCTTGCTCGATGCGTAACTGGTAGCGCCCTCCTGGCCCAGGATGGTCGCCGAGGACACATTGATGATACGGCCCCACCCCTGCTTGATCATGTGAGGAACGGCGTGTCTGGCACACGCGAACGTGCCCTTCAGGTTGGTTGCGATGACCTCGTCGAAATCGCGTTCGGTCATATCGACCAGCGGCTTTTGGCCCATGATGCCGGCGTTGTTCACGAGGATATCCACTCTGCCGAACGCTTCGACCGCCGTTTGAACGATTTCGCGGGCACCCTCCATCGTTGCCACGCTGACGGCGCACCCCTGTGCAGCGCCACCCTGCGCCCTGATCTCGCCCACGACATTCGCCACATCGCCGGACGTCCTCGCATTGACCACCACCTTGGCCCCGGCTCTGGCCAGATCGATGGCAAAGGCACGCCCCATCCCCGTCCCCGAACCCGTCACCACCGCCACTTTTCCGTCGAGCAACATGTTCCCCCCGGCCGCCATTTACGATCGCATCCAGAACCGATTGAATTCCCACTGCCCCATCCCGCCGCCAAAAATCGCAGCCATCAGCATGGATGCCACCGCCCCGATGATCATCAAGATAATGAATGCGGGTATTGCGGCGATGGCCAGCTTGACCATCAGCATCACCAGTGACCAGAACGGAATTTTGACATCTGTAACGACTACTTCGTGCTGATCATCGGCCACGGTTGTTCCCCTTTGAGATGCTCAATGCGCCCTTTCGCAAGCAGCCGGCTCAGCAGAAGGCGAAAGCGAGCATGGCCGGATCGTCCAGTATCGACATGGCGAAGAAGGTGCCGAGCCGGTAGTAGACCGGCTCGAACGTTTCGATGACGCAAACCAGAAGGTCGCGTAGCGGTGTGGCGGGCATGGTGCGCATGCTACATCATGCGCCCCCTCGATCCAAAGCGCGCGTTCCACAAAACTGATGAGATCGATTGAAAAGCACGATTGCGGCGAGGCCCCGATCTTGTAACATTGGTTTGCGGGATTTCTGCCGTTCCTCCCTTGAAATTCCGCCCTCAGGCCGTTGGCGCCCCATAGCTCCAGCGGCTTTTTCTTGGGCGTGCTGGCAAAACGCGCGCGCAGAACGGTGGAATCCTCTACCGACCGAAGTCGCCCGCCAAATCGGCAGGCCGCCAGTTCTCTAATTGATCAATATCAAGCCCGCCGCCGCGGAATGGATCATAGTGCGCTGGACAGTCTCATATTCGTCAGTTGCCATTCGGGCATGCGGACAGATATTCCTTTCCATTCATCGACAATAGGGAGTCTCATCCATGAACTCTGCACTCAGTATGCTCAGAAGCGTTGGGCTACTCATGACCACTCTGACCGCTCTCAACCTGGCATGGGGAACGGCGGCCGTGGCCGCGGAAAAATATCCGACGAAGGCGGTTACCGTGATCCACGGTTTCAAACCCGGCGGCGGAAGCGATCAGCTTTCCTCCGTGACCCAGCCGGTTTTGGAAAAGATCCTGAAGCAGCGGTTCGTGAACGTCTATAAACCCGGGGCCGACGGCGCGATAGCCTGGAAAGAAGTGGGAAAAGACTCCAAGCCTGACGGCTACACCCTGACTACCGTACTCACCCCGAAGACGCAGCTCAATTCGATGGTCAACCGCGACGCCGGCTATACAATGGCCGATTTCGAGCCGATCGCAAACATGATCTTCGACCCGGGCATTTTGGTCGTGGCGCCGGACAGCAAATACAAATCGTTGAATGACCTTGTCGACGCCGCCAAAAAGGCGCCCGGCAGCATCAGGCTGTCGCATTCCGGCGAGGGCGGCGACGACTGGTACAACGCGCTCATGATCGAAAAGCTGACCGGTGCAAAATTCAATCTTGTTCCTTTTGACGGCGATGCTCCGGCGATGCAGGCGGCAATGGGCGGCCATGTCGATGCCTGCACAACAAACGTAGGTGTTGTTACGGGACTGGTTCGGGGCAAGAAGCTCCGCGGTCTCGCGGTATACACGCCGCAGCGGCTTACCTCCATCTCCGAAGTGCCGACGCTGCGGGAACTGGGCGTCAATCTTGTCGAAGGGTCCTACCGCGGATATCTCGCGCCAAAAGGGACGCCGAAGGAGATCATAAAGATCCTGGCCGACGCCCTGGAAAAGGTATCGAAGGACCCGCAGTTTCTGGAAGCGAGCGCTGCAATCAACATGGTTCCGCAGTTCAAGCGGGACCAGGAGCTGAAGACCTTCCTCGACGAGCAAGATGCGACGCTGCGCAAAGTCGCGAAAGAGATGAAACTCATACAATAAGCAGGCAGGCGGGGGCGGCCGGATGATCGCGCCGCCTTGCGCACCGCCCGGCACCGCAGGCACCGGGCGCTTGGGCAGGTTTGGCTGCGCAATCGCAGCCGGCCGTGCGCAGCCAGCACCGTGCTCATCCATATACCGATCCCAGCCTGTGTCCCGCGGACATTGCTGGCTGAAGAAGAGATTCCATCGCCATGAAAGAACGCTGGGTTTCGCTGGGAATTCTGGTTTTCGCGCTCGTCTACCTGGCCGGTTCCATTTCGCTGAAAGTCGGGACCGGTGCAAGGCCCGGGGCGGGAATGTTTCCAACCGCAATCGCGGTCGCTCTCCTGGCCATCGCCGCGTTTCACGCGTGGCAGTCCTTTCGGGCGTCCATCGGGAAGGACGAGGGGCACAGCTGGACGCAGCTCGCGCCGGCCGGAATCGCCGGGGCGCTTATCGTCTATCCACTCTTGCTGCATGCGCTCGACTTTCTGCTGTCCACCTCCATCGTGCTCTTTGTGCTGTTTCGGTTGCTGCGCTTTAAGACAACCCCGGTCTCCTTCCTGACCGCAATCGGCACGACGGTGTTTTCGTATTTCATTTTCGCCGGGCTCCTGGGCGTCGTTCTGCCCGCGGGACCCATGGAAGAATTCATCTTGAAAATAACGGGACTCGGATGATGGACGTCCTGCAACAACTCATGATGGGGTTCCAGGTCGCCGCGACCCCGATGAACCTCGTCTGGGCCCTTGTCGGCGCGTTTGTGGGCACGATAGTGGGCGTGCTCCCCGGTATCGGGCCGCTGGGCTCGATGGCGATCCTGCTCTCGTTTACGCTGAAGATGGACCCGACGACGGCGATGATCTTCTTTGCCGGCATCTACTACGGCTCGATGTACGGCGGGTCGACGACATCGATTCTATTGAACATTCCGGGCGAAGCCGCCTCGGTCGTCACCTGCATCGACGGATACAAGATGGCGCTAAAGGGGCGCGCGGGGGCCGCACTCACCATCTCGGCCGTCGGCTCGTTTGTGGCGGGCACGCTCTCGATCATCGGCCTCATGTTTGCGGCCTCCATGCTCGCCGACGCCGCCATAAAGTTCGGGCCGCCGGAATTCTTCGCGATCGGCGCGGTCGGCCTGCTTTTTCTTATGCGCCTGAGCAGCGGCTCGCTCACCAAGAATTTGATCATGCTCCTTCTGGGGCTCGCACTCGCCACGATCGGCACGGACAAGCTGTTCGGCACGCCCCGGTTCACCTTCGGCCTCTCCGGACTCGGGCAGGGCGTGGAATTTCTTCCCGTTGCGATGGGGCTCTTCGGCGTCGCCGAAGTCATGCTGGGCGCCGTGCAGAAGGACACGGAAGAAAAGATGATCCATATTCAATTTCGCGATCTCCTGCCGCGCATCGATGAATGGAAGCGTTCGGTCGCGCCGATATTGCGCGGATCAGTGCTGGGCTTCCTGATCGGACTTCTGCCCGGTCCGTCCCCGGTGATCTCGACCTTCGTTTCCTATCTGACCGAGAAAAAATTGTCCAAACACCCGGAAGAGTTCGGCGAAGGCGCGATCGAAGGCGTCGCCGGCCCGGAGGCCGCGAACAACGCGGCGGTGGGCGGCGCATATGTACCCCTGCTCGCATTGGGCGTTCCTTTCACGCCGGCCATGGCGGTGGTCGTCGGCGCGCTCTTGCTGCACGGCATCACGCCGGGCCCGATGCTGATATCGGAACGTCCCGAGCTTTTCTGGGGCGTGATCGCGAGCATGTATATAGGCAACGTCATGCTCCTCGTGCTCAACCTTCCGCTGGTCCAGCTTTTTGCAAAAATCATGTTGATTCCGAAAAATATTCTGCTTCCGCTCATCGTGATGGTCTGCCTGATCGGCGTGTACAGCGTCAATTCCAGCTACGTCGACCTGTATGTGCTCGCGCTCTTCGGCATTCTCGGGTTTGTATTTCGCGGCCTGGGCTACGAGCCCGCGCCGCTGGTGCTCGCGCTGGTGATCGGCCCCATGATGGAGGGGGCGGCACGCGAATCCATGATGATGTATCAGGGCGACGTATCGCAGATGATCTTCCGGCCCATTTCAGGAACGATCTATTTGATTTCGGCCATCGCCCTGATAGCGCCCTACATCCTGCGCGCAATCAAACGGAAGAAGAAGCCGGCTGCGCCGGCTTATTGACTTTTCCACAATACGCGACACCGTTCATCAAGCAATTGTCATTCCGAGCGCAGCGAGGAATCTGCTGTTTTCACATCCAAGAAGCAGATTCCTCGGGCTGCGCCCTCGGAATGACAGGACCGAATAGTGTTTCGTCACTTGTTAAGGAAAGCTCAATAGGGACGCCGCCCCGCAAACAAGACCTGTATCGCCCCCTCAAAATGCACACGGGGCCGGCCTGTTCCGGCCGACCCCGCGGCATTCACTGGCTCCCGGGGAGCGATCGCACCCCGGGCTTGCTGATTACTGCTCGGTCCTGACGATAGTGACCCAGTTGGCGCCCTTTCCGACCGGAACCTGCTCGACCAGGGACAGCGTCCCGTTCGAGCCATCGATTGCGTATAGCGAGATCGTGGACGATTTCTCGCCGCTGGCCACGAGGTACTGGCTTTGCGGATCGATGGCAAAACCTCGCGGCTGCTTCTCGGTGGAGATCTGGCCGAGCAATTTCAGCTTTCCTGTCCTGGCATCGACCTCGAACTGGCTCAAGGTGCCCACGGTGCGCTCCGAGGTATAGAGGAACCGGCCGTTGGGAGTGATCTGAATGTCGGCGCACCAGATTGCCGTTGTTTCATCGAAGGGAATGGCTCCCGGCGTGCCGACGGGAACGCGCGGCTGGCCCGGGAGAAGTTTCGAGTTCTCCGCCAGCGTGGAAATGTCCTGGACTTCGGTCAGCGCGCCCGTCGCCGCATCACGCTGATAGGCGATGACCCGCCCCGTCAGCTCGGTCAGGGCGTAGAGAAAACGGTCGTCGGGGGAGACGACGAAATGCCGCGGCCCCATTCCCTTCTTGACCGGCGTGGACGAGCCCTGCTCGGCGATCGGCGTATTGGATTTCGCGTTGAACCGATAGCCCTTGATTTCGTCCGTCGCGAGGTGCGGGACGTAGACGATGCCGTTTGCCTTGTCCGTCTTGATGGAATGCGGCTTGACCCCGCCGCTCTGGAAAAACTGGGCCGGCTCCACATCCACCCGGCCGTTGGCGGCGATTCGATTCATGCTCAGGCTGTTGCCGCCGTACGAAGCGCCGAGCAGCCACTGCCCCGTCTGGTCGGTGCTGATGGAAACCATGCTGTCGGGCAGGGGCGTGGCACCGATCCATTGCAAGGCACCGCTCTTCGGCTCGATGCGATAGGAGTAGACCGCAAACGGTTTCGCGCGCGCCGCCGCGTGCAGAAAGCGGCCGTCCGGACTTGCCGCCATCGGCATCACCAGTTTCGCTGCCGGAACCCGCGCACCGGACTTCAATTGGGCCTTGGGCGTCGTGACCAGCTCGTAACTCGAAATATCGCCGTCGTCGGCGTTGGAGACATAGACGAACGTCCCGGCGAGGGGGGGCGCTGGTCAGCGAACCCAGCGCCGCAGCGACCGCCAGTGTTTGCAAGATATTCTTCCTTCGGTGAATCATGGCACCTCCTCAGTACACGAAAATGATTGCCTCGCGCGGATTGTATAATGCGATCGCCCGGCAGTTGCACAAATAGTTGCCGACGGCGCCGCCGCGCCGGCAATGCAAGAACGAACACGGCCATGGCAAATCTGTCGAATCGGGTCGTTGTAGATTGGTAATTTGCCCTGGGCGCCTAATCTGAAGGAGGACCGCCATGCCAAACCTGATCAAGCGCGTTGCAATCACGATGACCATTGTGCTCCTGGCATCGCCCGCGGCAGCGCAGTACCCGACGAAGCCGCTCCATGTCGTGGTCCCCATGCAGGCCGGCTCGGTTACGGACACCATCACGCGAATCATCAGCACGCGGCTCACGCAAACCCTGGGGCAGCAGCTGATTATTGAAACCAAGCCCGGAGCAGACGGGGCGATTGCGGGGGAATTCGTAACCCGGGCCGCACCCGATGGTTACACCATCATGATCGGAACCAACAGCCCGCTGACCGGGGTGCCCGCATTGCGCAAGGCGCCGCCCTACGACACGCTTGCCGATTTCACCCCGATCAGTTTCATCGGAAAGTTTACCCATTTCCTGGTGGTGCATCCGGGCGTGCCGGCCAAGTCGGTCGCTGAACTCGTTGCTTACGCACGCGCCAATCCCGGCAAACTCAATCTCGCGACGGGCCACACCGCTGCGTTGATTTACGGCGCCCAGCTCAAGACCCTGGCCCAGGTGGATATGGTGCAGATTCCATACAAGGGCGAACCGGCCGCCGTCGTCGATCTGTTGAGCGGACGCGTCCAGGTGATGTTCTCCTCGCCGACCACCATGCTCACGCACGTCAGGGAGGGCAGATTGCGCGCGCTCGGCGTGGTGCTGAACCAGCGCAGCCCGCTGCTGCCGGACGTGCCCACCATGGCGGAGGCCGGTTATCCGGGTTTTGCCAATGTGAGCTGGGCGGCGATGGTCGGCCCGGCGAAAATGCCCAGGGAAATTGTCAACCGCCTCAACCGCGAAATAAATGCGGTGCTCAAGGAGCCGGGCATCCGCGAGCAGCTCGAGCGGCATGCGATCGAGATTGCCGGCTCGACCCCGGAGGAACTGACCGGGATCCTGAAAAGCCAGCTGGACGTCTGGAGCCGGTCGCTGAGCGAGGCGGGCGTAAAGCCGGAGTAGGCGTAACCCGCCGCGCACCTGGCCGGCGGTTGCGCGGCATACCCTATACTGGTCGCTGCGCTCGACCAACCGCGTCCGAGCAAACAAGGAGACCGAACGTGACAGGCACCGCTGATCGCAGGCGATTCTTACTCAACACCGGCGCGCTGGCCCTGGCGGCCGCTGCAGGCAGCACGGGCGCATGGGCGCAGGAAAAATCGAAGGACGCTGCCGGCACAAAGATCGTGCTGCTCGGCACGAAGGGCGGGCCCAGGGTCGGCGGCGGGCGAAAGAACCCGGCAACGCTCCTGATGATCGGCGGCGTGCCCTACGTTATCGACTGCGGTTATGGTGTCTCGGAACAACTGGTGAAGGCCGGCGTCCCGCTGCAAAACCTGCGCTATATCTTCTTCACCCACCTGCATTCCGACCACAATCTGGAATACGGTCCGCTGGTCTACAACGCCTGGGCGACCGGGCTCAAGCAGAGGGTCGACGCCTACGGCCCGAAGACCCTGAAGCATCAAACCCTCGCGTACTTCGATTCGATGAAATTCGATATCGATATTCGCATCGATGACGAGGGCAAGCCCGACCCGCGCAAGCTGGTCGTGCCGCATGAATTCTTCGACAACGGTTTGGTGATGGAAAACGCCGATGTCAAAGTCACCGCCACCCGCGTCCGGCACCCGCCGATCGCCGACGCTTATGCCCTCCGCTTCGACACCAAGGACCGCTCAGTCGTCATTTCCGGCGACACCAATTACTCCCCGGAACTGATCGAATTGGCCAAAGGCGCCGACGTGCTGCTTCACGAGGTTCTTTATGTCCCGGGGCTGGATTCACTGCTTAAACGGGTCACCAATGCCGCGACGCTGCGCGAACATATCGTTGCCAGCCACACTACGACCGAAGATGTCGGCCGGGTTGCGGCGGCGGCCGGTGTAAAAAAACTGGTGCTTCATCACTTCGTACCGGGTGACGACCCTTCCATCACCGATGAGATGTGGACGGAAGGGGTGCGCAAACATTACAGCGGAGATCTCGTGGTCGGTCGTGACCTGATGGTCATCTAGAAATAGGTCGGAGCGGAAATCTTCCGGCCTTCGATGGTCTTCTGCACGGTCAGTCCGGCGTCTATCGTATCCAGGCCGTTCTTCACCGTCGCTCTCACAGCCACAACATCCTCCGCCCCGCCGGTGGTGGCCCTGTAGGGCGTGAAGTTCATGCTGCTGCCGGATTTCATTCCGCAAAGGTTAACCGGGGCGTAGTCGATCTTGTTGGCGCCGGCGGTGGAATCGATCGCCCACGTCGAAGAATCGGCGGCGAGCGTGATCCTCTGATACTGGAAGTTGCCCCCCGGGTTGTGCTGGCTGCCGGGGCCGGCCCAGTTGCAGATCATGCCCTTCAGGTCCGCGGACGTGGCGTCGCCTGCCAGGTTCATCTGGCCGGAAAATCCGAACGCGGCCTGCCCGGTGCGCGTGTCGCTCTGGGAGTTATAGGCGACGCTGGCGACGAACATGCGCGAGTGCGAGTCCAGCACCCCCGCCTGCCAGGCAAATTTGTAATTGCCTTCCCCGGTGGACGGGTTGAAGCTCGCCCCATAGCGCGTGAAACCCCGGCCTTGCTGGATCCAGCCGTTTGCCTTGCTGGTGAAATCGACCGCCTGGTCCAGTTCATTGTCGCTCGTCAGCGCGAAATTGGCCGACGGGTCGGTTTTCGCATTGAGGTTGTCCGCTCCCCCGCCCAGGCAATAGGTGGCCTCGCGCGAGGTGAGATCGACCTTCGTAGCGGCCGAGCGCTGGAACCGCAGCGTGCCCACCTGCACCTTTTCGCCGGCCGTTCCGCTCAAGGCCTGCGGGTTCCAGATTTTCGCGTTATCCCAGCTGGTCGGTGTATTGACGGTGGCGACACCGTTGAGGCAGGCAACGTCGCTGCCATCGGCGTACTTGCTGGTGTAGGTCACATAAGTCGCAACGCCGGTGAATTGCGCCGACTCGGTGGCACTCGGCTTGTACGCCATCTTTACCAGCAGCTTGTACTTGACCTTGCTCGCGTCGGTGGCGCTTGCGACCACCTGGTAGGTGTAAGTCCCGCCGCTCTTGGAAATCGTTGCGCTGTCTATGCTGCCGGTAACGCCCTTGGAAAACAATTTCTTGTCCTGAAACCACGTGTTGATGCCGGTGGTATGGTCGTCCGACTTGCCTTCCGCGGGCACGCGGTTGCTCGCCGACGCGCGCATGTACGCCGCGATGATCAGGGCCGCATTGGCGCGCTTTTTCACCGGATCGATCAGCGCGTTCAATTGCGCCGCCGAGCAGGGCTGGCCGGTTGCATTGTCGGTCTTTTCCATCATGCCGGTGTCGCCTGCGGGCATGGACCCGTTCCCCAGTCCGGAGCCGGCCGCCGCGTCGTCGTGATTCGTGTAAGCGATCCGGGGCGCGTAGCAACTGGCGTTCGCTCCATTGTTGAAGAACGCGGTCAGGTCCAGGTTGTCGGAAGTCGGGACCGTCTTGCCGTTCGCCACGTCATCGATGAATGCCGCCACCGTTTGCGCTTCGGAGGCGACCTTGGCTGCGGCATGGGCGTTGCCGAGCGGGACCGCCGCCAGCGCGGCATGGTGGAACGCAGCGCCGTCGCGGTTCTGAATGGCGGCGAGCATGGCCCGCCCCCAGTCCCCGATCCGCCTGTGCAGCGGCAGCGAGGCGGTCACCGTCCCCGAACTGGTCACCATGGAGGTCGGCGAGGCCACCGCGACTCCCGAAGGATATTCCGCAAGAACCGTGCTTGTTATGGTCGTTGTCGCGGTACTGGCGATGCCCGCTGCCGTCAACGTGCCCTGAAAATGGGCGATCGCGGTCGCAGCGGCGACCAGGGTCTTGTTCGTCGAACCCGAATTGGCGACCAGATTGGAAACGGCGGCATTGGCGGCAAAGGCGGTCGTGGTCACATCGAAGTTGATCGGCGTCGCCGCCGCCGCCGCTGCGCCGGTCGGGATGGTGATTCCGTTCGCCGGATTGCCATCCGCATCCAGGCTTTGCAGGAACACCACGATGTTCGAGACCAGCTGATGGTTCACGTCCGTCGTCTTTGCGATGCTCAATGGCGTGATCGTGGCATCGGCCGGCACTGCGGGCAGTTCTACCGAGCCGATGAAAAATGTGACGGATTCGCCGGGATAGTATGAAAACTCCCCGTTGGCGTTGGTCTTGCCCGATTGCGTGGCCGTCCGGTATTGAATGCCTTCGACCGGGCTGTCGAGGAAAGTGCCCGTCGATGTCGGCGCCGGCACAGAAGACGAGCCGCCGCTGCCCCCGCATGCAGCCAGCAATGTCAGCAGGCCCAGACCTGCCAGGATGTTGAATAGTCGCTTCATGACCGCTCCTCCTCTAAAGTTCGTTCGCGCGAAACGCCCCGTGTTGCGCTGGCTCACGATGGGCCCCGCCCCTTGCAGCCTCAAGCAACCCGCGTTGCCGCCAAGCGGGAGGGCCGGGGCGGGTGCCTGCGCCATCACAAGCGCTGCTCTTTTTCCAGCTTGTCGAGCAGGGAATTCCATTGCCTGATTTGCCTCGGACTGCCCACATTGATGCTGTGCCGTCCGGGGCGCGTAACCAGCACGTCCTCGTCGTTGAAGCTATATACGGGGACCAGATCGGGCCGCTCCGACGCCGGCCGGACTCGATCGTCCAGATTGTCGAGTATCAAGGGACTCGCGTCCGGCAGCGGGTAATAGGCGAGGACCATGTGCGCCTGATTGATTTGCGTCGCCACGACATAAATGATCCTCAGGCGATCGATGGGAACGCCCATCTCTTTCAGCGTGAAGTATTTGGCGATTGAAAAATCCTCGCAATCCGCGCCGTTGCTGGCGAGCACTTCCGCCGGCGTGGCCCAATAGTCTTTCATTCCCCAGTGGGCGAGATCGCTCACAAAAGGAATGCGATTGAAAAACGCGTTGACCGCGCCTAGCAATTCCAACTCGCCCCCCGCGGGGCGGCCCTGCTCCGCGCGCACGAAATCCTGCCATGCGCCGATGCGCGTTCTGCTGGTCGTGCCGAACTTGGCCGCCATGCGCTCCACCAGCCCCTGGGTGACGCCGCGCGAAAAACCAAGATCGGGCGGCGCGGCCACCGCCGCGTTCGTGCCGATGATGAACACCGCCAGGAGTGCCGCCAGATATGCAGTCCGGCGCGACCACCGCCGCGTCGGTGCTGCGCCCGCCGGGCAGGCGCGGAAAACGCCCGGCTGCAGCGGCCGCAATCGCAACGATTTGCCGCAGCGCTCGCAACGCCACGCCCCGCAGCAAGTGTGCGCGCTGATCACTTCGGCCGGTACCCTTTGAAACACGACTGCGTACTCCGATCCATTTCGTGAAACCGGGGAACAATTGCTTCCCGGCATGCAACCCGGCGGCATAGATCCGCCACCGGCAGATGTCGCTTTCGCCCCGGCTCCCGGCCATGCCCTGCCGCCGCCGGCAGCGGGCGGCGCAGTTGCACAAGGCGCATCGGGGTCGAGTGCGGGCTCTCACAAGAGCGTGAAAATCTCTACGCATCCGGTTCAATCTCGCAGCGGCAATTGAGTGAAGTGTAGTAAACGAAACGCGTCTTGCCTGTTGAGAATTGTTAAGTTTTCAGCCGTGGCCGGCGCCGGCAAACGTGCGCCAAGCGCGTGCCGCCGATCCGCCGGGGCCCGTTAATTATTCTTAACGGACGCACGCTGCGATTCCCGCTAAGGTCGCAGGCCAAGTGCTTGTGCATTGCCGCGTCATGGTCGGCCTTCAGTTGACGGCGCCGCCGGCAGGCGCGGCAGCTCGTTTCAGAACAGCCGAGAGGATGCAAACAATGAGGGCCCTGCAGTTCGTGCTTGCAACCAGCCTGCTCCTTGCCGCCGGCACGACGTCGGCCCAGACCTTCTACATCACCTCCGCGACCAAGATGCCGCTCACCGTCACCGTCTCGCCTGCGGGCGCGGTGGCGGTCGCCTCCAATGCAATCTACACAGCAGTGGAATCGTATATGGGCGAAGTGCGCGCCAGCGTCGGCTACAATTTCTCGTGTTCCGACGAGATTTCCGCTTCGACCTTCAGAGTGCAGGAGGTGCTGAACGGCTATCCGCCAGTTGCTCTGGCACTGAGCGGTCGGGTCCGGCCTGGAAAGTCGCGTTCGGCAGGCGAAAGAGATGCTACAGTTCCGGCACCATGGGCCGAACACCGGCTGCGCCCATGCGCAACCATCCGCGACCAATGGGGCGCCGGCGGGTGAAGCATAGAATGCATCCGGCACCGGATGTCGACACTTCATTGTGAAATCGAACGACTTCGTCGCACGACTGCGCGACACCCTCTTGAACGAAACCCTGCTTTGGCTGGGCGTCGTGTCGCTGCCCATGGTGGCGCTCACGCTCTGGCGCATTCCGGAAATGGGCTGGCGGCCGGCGGCCGGTCTGCAATTCCTTTTTCTTTCCATGGTCTGGCTGGCCTGGTTCCAGCGCCGGCGCATCAATTACTCCTGGCGCCTGGGAATAGTTCTTTTCGCGATCGGTGCGGCAGGACTGACCGGCTATGTCCAGCGCGGGCCGGTCGCCGTTGCCGGCCCGCTCCTGCTGCTGTTTCTGAGCATCGCGGTGGTCTTCACCGAGGGACGCATCGCAATAGGCCTCGGGCTGCTCATCCTGGCCGGCCTGCTGCTCACCGCCTGGGGCGCGGTAAGCGGCGCGCTTCAGTTTCCGGTCGACTACACCAGCTACGCGCACCATCCTCTTAGCTGGCTTCTGCTTATTCTCGCGTTCGCCGGTTACGGCGGCATTGTGGCGCTTCTCGTCTGGCGCCTGTTTCGCGGCCTGACCGGGCACCAGCAACAACTCATGCAAATCAATGCCGAGCTGGCGGTCCGCACCGGGGCATTGGCGGAATCGGTGCGTTTCGCCCAGACGACGATGGATGCGCTTACGGCGAACCTCGCCATCCTCGATGAGAACGGGACCATCATCACCGTCAACCGAAGCTGGCGGCAATTCGCCCGCGACAACGGGGCCGAACCGGGTCGGGTCTGCGACGGCATGAATTATCTGGCCGTCTGCGATGCTGCAGCCGGGGCGAACTTGACGGGCGCCGCGGAAATGGCGGCAGGCATCCGCTCGGTGCTGCAGGGTGCGCGCGATGAGTTCGTTCTGGAGTTGCCCTGCGACTCGCCCGCGAAAGCGCGCCGGTTCCTCGGCCGGGTGACGCGCTTTCCCGGCGCAGGCGCCGCACGCGCCCTCGTCACGCACGAAGACGTCACCGCGCTCATGGCGTCCGCAATCGAGGTGCGCAAACTGGCCCGCGCGGTGGAGCAGAGTCCGGCCGCGGTCGTGATCACCGACCGGGGGGGCCGCATCGAGTATGTGAATCCCCAGTTCGAGGAGATTTCGGGCTACGCAATGGCCGAGCTGCTCGGCCGCAACCCGCGCATCCTCAAGTCGGGGTGGACGTCGGCCGACACCTACCGCGAGATGTGGGGTGCGATTTCAGCCGGGGGCAGGTGGCGCGGCGAGTTGTGCAACCGCAAGAAAAGCGGCGAACTGTACTGGGAGGACGCCTCCATGTCCGGGCTCAGGGACGAGAGCGGGAAAATCACGCATTTCATCGGAGTAAAGGCGGACATTACGTCGAGCAAACAGGCGGTCGAGGCCTTGCGCGAGATTCGACAGCGCGAGGTCGCGATCGGCGCCAGCATCCAGAGCTCCCTGCTGAGCGAAGTGCCCGCGGAGATCGAGGGCGCACAGCTCGCCGCGTACGCCGATCCGTCGCAAATCATAGACGGCGATTTCTACACCGTCCGGCGCTACCGCCCGGACTGCTTCGAGGTGCTGGCCGGCGATGTCATGGGCAAGGGCGTGCCGGCGGCGCTGATGGGCGCCGGGATCATCGCCGCCTATAATCGCGCGCTCGCCGACCTGCTGGTTGGCGCAGCAGGCGCGCGATCCCTGCCGACGCCGGCCGAGATCGTCAATGCCATACACCGGGAACTGACGCCGCAGATGATCGCCCTGTCTTCGTTCGCCACGCTCGCCCTGTACCGCTTCGACCTAGAAGCAGGCACGCTGACCTGGGTCAATGCCGGGCACACGCCGGGGCTGCTCACGCGCGGCCTGGATGCGCGCGCCGTCGCCGTCATGGGCGAGAACCTGCCGCTCGGCGTCGTGCCCGAGGAGGTCTATGCCCAGTCCAGCCTCGCCGTCGGGCCGGGCGACAGCCTGCTCGTCTTCTCCGACGGCATCACCGAGGCGCGCAACGCCGCGGGCGAGGAATTCGGCCTCGAGCGTTTGCTCGGGCTGATCGAGCCGGGCAGCATGGCGGACCTGCCGCCCGCCACCATGCTGCATGCCCTGCGCGGGGAACAGCGGCGATTCAATGGCGGCGGGCCGGGCGCGGACGACCTGACCGCGCTGATGGTCAAGCTGCATCCGCGGCGCCGCGCGCCGCGCGGGCGTATCGAGGATAGAGTCCAGCCGTTCGTGTTCACCCTGCCCTGGACCCTGGAGGGATTGGGGGCATTGCGCGCGCGCATCGCCGAGCGCGCCGCCGGCAGCCTGCCCGCCGAAGACGCCGACGCCCTGATCCTCGCCAGTTTCGAGGCGGCGACCAACGTCATTCGCTACTCGCGCCTGCTGGTCGGGGACGCGACGCTCACCTGCCGCATCTCGCGCGAGAGTGACGCGCTGGCGGTCGAACTGATCTATCCGAGCGCCGTATTTGCCCTGCCCGCCGAAGTGCGGCCCGACCTGAGCGGCGAGAGCGAGGGCGGGTTCGGCCTTTTCATCATCGAGCAATCGGTGGACTCGGTCGAATACGCGAGCCCCATGCCGGGCATCGCCAGCATTCGGCTGGTCAAACGCGCGGGCGCTGCGGCCGCATGACATCGGGCGATACATTTGCGCGTTCGAGCGCCCGGGGCACGCGCCTTTTCCGAATCGAATAGCGGCCCGCGCCGGCGCCGGTTTCATGCGCCGCCGGCGTTAAACATTCTTAACGCTGTCGCAGCGAAAATGCGCCTATATTTGAGTCCAAGATGATCGGCCTTGGATTGACGCCTGAATGGAAACGCCCGTAGCACTGCAACTGATCGTGATCCTCGCCCCCTGGCTGCTCGGGGTGTGCTGGCTCGTCTGGATCGTTGCGTACCGGGGCGAGGGCGAAGCGCCCCTGCGGCCGCGGAACACCTGACTTTTTCTGCCGGGGCTTGCTGCCGAGGCCGCCCCGGGCCCCGGCCGTCCGGTCATACAGTCCTGTATTCGCTCTTGAGCAATCGCACGGTGAAGCAGAAGACGGAGCCCGATCCGGGCTGGCTCTTCACATTTATCATGCCCCCCATCAGCTTGATCAGACGCTTGCTCAGTGTCAGGCCGAGGCCCGTGCCGTCGTAACGGCGGGTCGATGAGCCGTCCACCTGCTCGAACAGGTTGAAAATCCGGTCTTGATCCTGGGCGGCGATGCCCACGCCGGTATCGCGCACCTCGAAGCGAACCAGCAGGTCGAGCGACCCCTGGTCGGCCAGAGATGCGCTTACTTCCACGCTTCCCTGGCCGGTGAATTTTATCGCGTTGGCGATCAGGTTCTGCAGTATTTGCGCAAGGCGCAGGGGATCGCCCTGCACCGGGAAATTCGCCAGTGCCGGGTCGGCCGCCACGCCAAAGGCCAAACCCTTGTTCCCGGCTTCCTGGCTGAACAGGCCGGCCAGCTTGTCGAGCACGTCGGCCAGCTTGAACCGGCGCTGTTCGAGGCAAAGGCGGTCGGCTTCCAGCTCCGAAATGTCGATGATATTGTTGAGCAGCGCCATCAGGCGCTCCGATGCCTGCTTCACCGTGGTGAGCTGTTCCTTTTGCTTCGGATCGGTCGCGGGGCGCAATGCGAGCTCGGTCATGCCCATGATGAGCGTCATGGGCGTGCGCAGTTCGTGGCTGATATTGTTGAGGAAGGTGGTCTTGGCGCGACTGGCCGTCTCTGCCGCCTCCCGCGCGATTGACAGGGCCATGGTGCGCGCCTGCACCAACTCTTCCAGATGGTCGCGGTGGGCTTCGACTTCCTTGCGCAACTGCTCGCGCTCGAGCAGATTGCGGATTCTCTGCCTTGCGATCTCCACGTTGATCGGCTTGGTGATGTAATCGGCGGCGCCCAGGGCAAGGCCGGCGCTCTCATCGGCGCTCTCGTCGAGCGCGGTGACGAAGACCACCGGAATCGAGCGCAGCCCCGGCTCGGCCTTCAGGCGGCGGCAGATCTCGCTGCCGTCCATCTTCGGCATCATCACGTCGAGCAGAATCAGGTCGGGCGCCATTTCCGCCGCAAATGCCAGTCCCGCCTCGCCCGAGGTCGCGATTTGCAGATCGAACTCCTCCCCCAGCGCCGCCCCCAGCGTCAGCAGATTCGCCGGCGTGTCGTCGATGGCGAGGATCCTCGGTTTCTCTCCGGGTCTTTGTTTCGGATCAGTCATGCGGTCTTCTCCCAGCCGCAGGCCTTCGCCATGCGGTGCAATCGCTCCGACGCCAGATCGAAACGCATGTCCTCGAGCAAGCGCCCCGTCTCGTCTATTTCCGCCGCCGCGTGCGTGCCCGCAAGGACTTCCTGCAATGCGCGGAAGCGGCCGACGGCGCTGAACTTGTTCTGGGCCAGCAGGGGAAGGATTTCCTCCACCAGCGTGGCCACGCGCGCGACGTCCACCGGTTTGTCCTGCGCCGGCGGCGCTGCGACGGCGCCTGCCGCCGCCGGCAGCCACTTGCCGAGCACCTCCTTCAGGACCCCCAATACAATCGGTTTCGTCATCACGTCGTCCATGCCCGCAGCGAGACAGCGCCGCTTGTCTTCCCAGAACGCATCCGCCGTCAGGGCGACGATCGGATGGCGCCGGCCTGTGTTTCTCTCCCAATCCCGTATCCGCGCGGTGGCGGCATGGCCGTCCATGCGCGGCATATGCACATCCATCAGGATGAGATCGGCCTCTTCGCCGCGCATGAGGGCGTCGATCGCCTGCTGCCCGTCGCCCGCAAGCGCCGTGCTCAGGCCGAACTTTTGCAGCAGAAGTTCGATCACCTTCTGGTTGACCGGGTTGTCCTCGACCACCAGCACCCGGCCCGAGAATTTCGCGGGCGCGGCCCCCGTGCTTGGGGCCGCGCCCGGGGGCGGCGCCGCCTCGCGGCTGTGCTCATCCGCAGCAACCAGCCCGGCGCGGATGCGAAACCAGAACCGCGATCCGTGCCCGGCTTCACTCTCGAAACCGGCCTCGCCTCCCATCAAGCGGGCGAGCGTGCGCACGATGGACAGGCCGAGGCCGGTTCCGCCGTAGTTGCGCGTGATGCTGGCGTCGCCCTGCGAGAACGGCTGGAACAGCAGCGACTGCTCTTCCCGGACGATGCCGATGCCGGTGTCGGTGACGCTGAATTCGAGCACGACCGCCCCGGCGTCGCGCACGACTTCGCGCGCTTCGATTCGAACGCACCCCCGCGCGGTGAACTTGACGGCGTTGCTCACGAGATTGGTGAGCATCTGCCGCAGGCGGTGGGCGTCGCCCAGGTAGCGCCGGGCCGCCCCGCTGCAGTCGGTCTCGATGCGCAGGCCCTTGTCGCGGGCAATCTCGGCAAACAGCCCCTGCGTTTCGCCGATGACTCGTCCGGGTTCCAGGGCGACCGATTCGAGCTCCACCTTGCCCGCCTCGATCTTGGAGAGATCGAGAATGTCGTTCAACAGCGCCAGCAGCTCCTGCCCGGAGCCGAGGATGGTGCGCGCGTAATCCTGCCGCTCGGCCTCGGAAATGTTGGGCATCTGCAGCAATTGCGCCATGCCCAGTATGCCGTTCATCGGCGTGCGGATTTCGTGGCTCATCGACGCCAGAAAACGGCTCTTGGCGACGTTTGCGGCTTCGGCGGCCTCTTTCGCCTGCCGCAGCTCCTCCTCGGACCGCTTGCGCAAGGTGATGTCCATCTTGGCGCCCACGTAATGGGTGATCTGTCCATTGACCTGGCGCACCGGCGAAATCACGGCGGACTCCGTGTATTCGCTGCCGTCCTTGCGCCGGTTGCAGAACTCCCCCTTCCAGGTCTGCCCCCGGCGCAGCGCAGCCCACAGGGCAACGTAGGTTTCGCGGGGGGTCTTGCCGCTTTCCAGGATGCGCGGGTTGCGACCGATCAGCTCCTTGCGCGAGTAACCCGAATGTCTCGCGAAGGCTTCGTTCACATATTCGATTCCGCCCGTCAAATTGGTGATGACGACGCTCTCCGCGATTTGTTCCAGGGCCAGGGAAAGCCGGTGGATCTGCTGGTGGGAGGCCTGCTCGTTTTCCAGCAGCGCTTCCTTCTCTGCCAGCAGTTGCTCCAGGTTCTGCTGGTCCAGTTTGAGCTTGGTGATGTCGCTCAGCGTGATGCGAAGCTCCGCAGCGCCCTCGGCGTCGTGCGCGACGGCGGTTGCCAGGTGCACCCAGACCGGCGTGCCGTCATGCTTCACCATCCGCAGCTCGAACGCCCTCGGCTCGCCGGACTCGAACGCATGTTTGCGCTTGAGGTAGAAGAGGTCCTGGTCTTCCCTGAGAATGAACCGGCTGATCGGTTGCCCGACCAGCCGGTTCCGGGCGATGCCCAGCAGGGTGCCGACGACGAGGTTGGCCTCCAGGATCAGCCCCGGCTTGCCGATGGTGACATAGCCCGCCGGCGCCAGATTGTAGAGCTCGAAATAGCGCGCCCGCGCCGTATCGAGCGCCAGCTGCGAGCGGCGCAACTCCTCGTTTTGCAGTTCGAGCTCGACCTGGTGCACGCGCAGTTAGTGCAGCGCCTGTTGCGCGGCCTTCGGCCACAGCGCCTCATGGCTTTCCGGCTGCGCGGCGCCCTCTGCGATGGCCGCGATGGCACGCTGGCGCAGCGTCGGTGCAGGGCCTGTCGATGCGGGAGCGTCTTGCGCAACGGGGGGGGGGCGGGACGGGGGGCCGCTGTTCATTCGTCACTTTGCGATCCGTCACGCTACTCTCGTCGGCATTTCGCGCAGGTGACCATCGGCAGATACTACACTATCAGGGCTGCCGGACTTGCTTGCGCTGCGACACTTGCTGCGACACTTCCGCTGCGACCGGGCGCGCATCTGTCAGGCTGCCGCCGCGCTTGCGTGCTTGAGCAGGCGCACGCTGGCGATGCCCGGCATCGGGCTCGCGTATTCGACCGAGTCCACCGATTGCTCGATGATGAAAAGGCCGAACCCGCCCTCGCTCTCGCCGCTCAGGTCGGGCTGCACTTCGGCGGGCGGGGTGAAGACTGCGCT
>JAPLRD010000353.1 GCA_026399375.1 Pseudomonadota bacterium | reverse complement strand
GCCTCATTTCGTGCGGCCGGCCGATGCGGTCGTTTGCAACTGATTCTGCGACGCCGATCTTCGCTCCCTTAAGACTATGCACCGGCGCCCGGCCGATGGCAATGGCGATGAGGTCGGTCGCTGAGGTCGGTCGCTGAGGTCAGCCGACGAGGTCAGCCGACTCTTTCCAGCAGCCAATCAATACCGGGATAGCCCTGGCGCGCGATCACGTACTTGCAGGTGAAAGTTCCCCATCTCTCGCCTTTGCAAAAGGCGTCGCGAAATCCTGCCGTGTCGAGCACGCGCCTGCCGCCTACGGTGTCCACGCCCAGCGCGAATAAGGGATCAGGGATACATCCGGCGGTGGGTCCGACGATGGCAAGTTGGCGTGCATTGCGGCAGGCTGCGAGCATGGCATCCAGCGTGTCGTTGAGCATCACCGTGCAGGTGCTCACGACTTTCTCGCAGGAAGCCAAGTCGTCCGGATCGAGCGTGACTCGAAATTTCTTGTGCTCGCCCGCGAGTTCCGGCCGCAGTTCCAGCACCGTCAGTTGTGCGCGCGCCGCGTTGACGCGCGGAATCAGCGGCGGGAAAAAGCCGATCATGCCGATGTGCTCGCCGCTTCTGGGTTCGATTTCGCCGAGCGAATCGCCCGCGGCCGCCGGCGTCCAGTGGGCGCGGCAAAAGAGCTGCTGCGACAGCGCGTTGATCGCGGCGAAGCCGAGTGCTATGGCGGCGGGATCCTCGCCGGCATAGCCGCGCGCAAGCGCCGCCGCCTCCATGCCGGCGCACGCGGCGCCGTCGGGGCGCCCGCGCAGCAGCGGGTCGGCCGCGTCGACGAGCACGTAGGAAAAGCCGATCGACCCGTCCTCCAGTTCGAGCGCGCAGAACTCGGCGTCCTTCGGTGCGGCCTCGCGGCGGGGCGGCAGATGCAGCGCGCGCACGCGCGGAGACCCGAGCCGGGCCGCGATGCGCTCGGCAAGCGCTACATATGTGTCCTTGATCTCCGACATGGTTAAGGGCCCCGTTATGCGCGGCCGGCCGGATCGTCAGGCGCGCTCCGGCCGATGATTCTTCTGTGCCGGAATTCCCACGGCGCGTGGGATACCAGCGATGAGCAAATGAGCAGCAGCCAGAACAAAGGTGCTGCAATGCCCGGAACCAGCAACATCACCAGCAGTATGATCATTTTGACAGTGTCAGCAGGCCTGCAAGTTCCCGCCACAGGCCGGCGTGGTGCCACAACTCGATGCCGTACAGGGCAACGCCGCTAAGCAGCATGAGGACGATGCCGGCAGTGGAGCGGGCGGCATCGCCGAAGATCCCCGCGCCCACCAGCACCACGCCAACCAGGTGCAGGGACCGCAGCGCGATGCTCAGCCAGCGCCGCCCCGGAAAATTTCTCTTGCTGACCATAATTTGAACTGGCATAACTGAATCTGCGGGGTCTGGAATGGGAATGGGGACGTAGCTTATATCGCCTGGTCGAGTCGTCCGGGGGATTTTCACACGCGAGCCCGTTCTCCGGGCTCGGCGACAGGCGCGGCCGGCCCAGGGCGGCCCCGGAATATCAGGCCCCCGTTGAGGGCGCGCGGCAAACCAGGACCAATTGCGGAGATGAGCCAGGCATGGAACTCGGACTGAAAGGG
>JAPLRD010000158.1:12543-22571 GCA_026399375.1 Pseudomonadota bacterium | reverse complement strand
CCCTCGAGATAGTCGGACAGGGTCCCGTTGGGGCGTGACGGATTGGTGCTCAGCGAGCGTCCGGCGAGAACAATGATAGCCCGCGTGTCGGTCGTGGGGTTGGCGTAGGGAGAGGGCAGGTTGTAGACGCTCAGGCACTTCGGGCTCGTTAGGTTGCAGCTAGCGCCGCCCCCCGGCGCATAGCCGGGGGATACGGCGTAGTAGAGGTTCATATCCCAATTGTTGGGGGTGAACCAGCCGGCGATGTCGGTGCTGGTGATGCTGAGCAACGGGCTGGTGACAAGACTGACGTTCTTGATGGTGATGGTAACGGTGTTGGATCCGGCGGAATCGGGCAGGGTCGCATCGAGCTTAACGGTGCCGACACCGGCGCTGTCAAGGCTTCCGCTCAATGTCCGAGCGCTTAGGCTGCCTCCGCTGCTAGTCACATCGGACAACTGCGTCAGTTGCACAAAACTGCGGCCGACGTTATTCACGGTCCCTGACATACTTATCGACAGTAGAGTAGAGCCCGAGTAGGTAATGCTGCAAATCAAGTTAGCACTTGTAGTGGTCGAGCAGCTGGTGCTGGTTACGGTGCCGGTACCGCCTGTCGTGCCTATGCTTCCCGAGCCTAGGTTCCAGTTGTAGCTGAGGTTGCTCACTACCGGCAGCAGGCCTTCGTAGACGGGTGTCGGAGTAGCCTGACCCGTAAAATTTGGCGAAAGAGTCGAACTGCTCGGAGTGGCGAACGGCGCGGCAAATGGAAACGCGCCCCAGGCGTCGAAATACCTGCTCTTATTCCGATTGCTGGGATTGTCGCTCCATACTTTTCCGCTGTCCGTCAATGTGGAGTCGCTGTTGTAGATGTACTGCAGCACGATGTCGCGCTTGATGCGGCCTGCGACTACCGGCTCAACCATTGACATCAGGTCTTGTTGCGTGATCGCAAGCAACTGGTCGTTGAACAGGTTGGCGACCACCGGGTCGGTCAGGTTCTCGACGGCGGTGACGTAATTGGTCGTGGTGGTATCGCCATTGATGCCTTCCAGGTAATTCGCTGCAATGTTGCAGGCTTGGCCGCTGGCATTGCAGGCAGTCCCGGCTGGGGTCCTGTCCTGTGTTCCCAGTCGCATCCCCGGAGCAAGTACCACCGCGACTATGTTGCTCGCTGGGGTCAGGCCGGAAATGCTCAGCTGGCCCTGTGTGTCGCTATTAATCGCAGCGGTGGTGCGGCGCCTGAAATTGCCCGACAGGCCGTACCAGAGCAATTCGCCGCTCGCGTCGCGCAGTTCGCCTATGCCCAGGGTTTTATAGGGCAGGCGTCCGAGCCGGTTGGCGGCGCCGCAGGTGGATTCGTTAGCGATCGTGCCGTCGTTATTGAGGTCGGGGCAGGGCAGGGCGCCCGCCTGAAACGTAGCCCCCGACTGTGTCTGCAGCGCCTCCGACGCCGCCCAGGCGATCAGCGCCGCCTTGGCTTCCTGCATCACCGCACGCTTTTTGTCCGCTCGGGCCAGGTTCATTGCGACGCTGCCTTTGTTCAGCGCATTCACCAGCATGTAGGCTGCGGCCGTCGCAAACAGCGCGAGCAGCACCAGCATCGCCAGCCCGCGCTGCCGGGCCGGCAGATTCGATCTGGGAAACCGGCGCATGGCGTCAGCGTGCCGGCGCCGGCGCTCTGGGAGGGGCGCTGCGCTGGGTTTCCGGTTGCGCCGGACGGGGGGATTTCCCCACGCTGACCCGGCCGCCCTGCAGGTTGTCGCGCACCTCGCCGCTCATGCGCTCGTAGATTTGGCCCACCTTGAGGTTGACCCCGGGCTCGCCTTCGTTGGGAACGACCGTTACCCGGGCCGGGTCGCGGCTGCGGTGGTTGTCGTACTGCGGCACGCCGTTGATCCAGGTCGTGGTCCTGCCGCTGGATCGCTGCACGTGCCCCTCCAGCGTGAGCGGTCCTTCCTTGATCTGCGGCGCCTCTTCCTCGGTGCGGTTGGTCGCGCGCCTGCGTTCGAGGTCCTGACGCTGTTGCGGCGTAAGGAACAGCCGGCCGAGTTCTTCGGCCGCCTTGGCGGCGGGCGCGCACAGGCACGATAGAGTCAGGGCAAGCGCAATGAGCGAACGCATGATCGATTTTCCGGCTCCATGCTGCTGACGAATAGAAAAGCAGAACAGCAATTTATTATAGCCTCGCATGCGCGCATTGTTCGATTCGGGACATGATCGGGGGCGTCAGGCCGGCTTGTTGTGGCGAATGGTGATCAGGTCGAAGATGCAGTCGGCCTGCAATCGCGGCACCAGCACCGCACCGCCGCCAGCACGGTCAGTGCGCTGGATGCCGCAGCTTCGCACCGACAGGTAGGACCGGCTGCGTTTTTGCAGGTCGTCGATGAAGTTGAGCAGGTCTTCCTCGTGCAGAAGCTGGATTTCGATCTTCACCCGGCTGAACACGAACTTGACATTGCCGGCGGGCACGATTCCGGGATAGTCGAGGTCCTTCTGCGGTTCGATGCTGTAGTTGATATTGAACAGCCGGCGCTCGGTCTTGATTGCGGTGAGCACGTCCACCCAGTCGAGACGCTTTTCATCCCCGACGACGCCGCGGTCGAGCAGCGCCTGATATTGCTGCAGGTTGGCCTTGATCTCGCGTTCTTCTTCGTTGGCGCTGGATAGCCGCGTCTGCACTTCGGCACGCTGGGCGGACGTCGCCGCGGCCTGCGCCTTGGTTTCCCGCAAATGCGCGTCGGCGGCGACATAACACCCGGCGCCGGCGGCGGCCAGCGCGACAAATGCCGCCAGGGGCAGGCGCAGACGCTTCAGTTCTCTTGTGCCGAATTTCATCCGCCGAGCTTCCTGCCGAGGGTGAAGCTGAAGCGCGCGTCATCGGCTATCGCACGTTCCGATCCGATGCTGCCAGAGAGCGTATCTTCCGCCGTGACGTCGAATGGCATGCGCAGGTTCATTACCTCCATTCGCGGAACCTTCTTCATCGCGGCGGCGAACTGGCTCGCCATGTCGGTGATTGAGCGCACGTCGGAGCGGCGTGCGCCCACCACCCGCGCGGATATATTTGCCAATTGATACCCGGGGTCGCCTGCGGCCGGGGGCGCGGCCCCGGCCGCAGGAACCGGCGCCGGCGGTTTGGGCGCCGAGCCCTTGCTGGCGGCCTCCGGAGCCGGTTTGCCTACGCGCCATTCGATGCGCTCGATTTCCACCTGCGGGAACTCGGCCAGGATCTTGCTGATTTCCACCAGCAGATACGCCGGGGTCGCGGTCTGCGCCTGCAGCATCTGATACTGTTTGATGGTGGCCTTGAGATTTTCAGTCGATGTCGGCGTCTTCGGGAAAGTGTTGGTCACGCGTGCGTATTCGGCGCTCAAGGCGTCGAACTGGGTCTGGTCGCTCTGGATCTTCTGGCGCAGATTGTATGCGGTGAGGAATTCGGCGCCCGCGTACAACAGTCCCGCGGCGAGCATCGCCATGCCGGCTGCGTACAGCCCATTGCTGATCTGCCACAGTTGATAATGATGGCGGTGCTGATCCTGTGCGAACTGGTCGGCGGGTGCGGCGGTGGCCGCGGCGTGCAGAAACAATGCGTCGCAAGGCATCTCCGGCGGGAAACCGGAAAGGCCGGTGGCGCGGCACTGCGTATCTGCGTTGATCAAGTGAAAGCGCAGCACTTCGCTGCTGCGGCAGGCTTCCGTGAGAGCGGCGTGGTACTGCCCCGGGGCCAGCACCATGACGTCTATGGGCGTATTCGCCGTCGGCAGCACACGCATCGTCACCAGGTACTGCTGCAGTCGCGCCGATTCCGCAGCGCACGTGGCGGCCACCGCCGCCGTGTCCTCGAGGTTCAGCCGGCCGATGCGGGAAAAGCGGATCTTGCCGTCCTCGACGTAGCTCTGGCGCAGGCCGGTCTGCTGCACGCTCACCAGCAGGCAGCGCGGGACTTTGAGTCCTGCGCCCTTGATCAGGGCGGGGGCGAGCAGCGCGGTGGAATAGATTCCCGCCAGGCGCACTTCGTTCTGCGCCAGGGCGGTGAGCCAGGGCTGGAACTGCTGCGTGTTCGAGAATGACGCGTACAGCACCTTTTCGTTGCGCCGCTCGCCTTTGTCGAATCCCAGCGAAAGGCTCAGGGCGAGCGTGGTGTCGCGGTAGCGCTGTGCGAGTTTGCGTGCCAGCACCTGCCGCCTGTCCTTGCGGCCCAGCGAGGGAATGGTGTCCTGGTGGTAATCCTCTTCCACCACGTCGACCACCAGGTAATACAGATTGCGGCTGCCGGCGAGATAGGCCGAGAATGCGGCGACCCCCTGGTCGTCGCGATCGAATTCGGCGTCGACCGCCAGTTTTTTGCGCGACAAACTGCAGGCGGTCAGCCGGTTGGCCGTGAGATACAGCAGGCGTTTTTTTCGCAGCATCGGGCTAGAACTTTATTTTGCTGATTGAATCGTAAATCGGGCCCAGCACCGACAGCATCACCCAGCCGAGGAGCGCGCCGAGGATGACCGTCATGGCGGGTTCTATCATCACTTCCACCTTGCCTATCGCCTCCTTCACGTCGCGGTTGTAGAAATAGGACACGTTCAGCAGCGCGGTATCGAGTTTGCCCGAAGATTCGCCCACGCGCAGCATGCGTATCACCAGCGGCGGGAACAAACCCACGTCCTGAAACGCGGTGGAAACGTTCTTGCCTTCGGCGATCTGCTGTCCGGCGCGCACCAACCCTTCCTGGACCACCAGATTGCCGGCGATATCTTCCGCGGTCTTGATGCAGTCCAGAATGGTGATGCCGGCAGAATACATCATGGCGAAAATGCTGGCGAAACGCGACAGGATGATCTTGTGCTGGATCGGCCCGATCAGCGGCAGGTGCAGCTTGAAATTGTCGAACTGGTAGCGGAACACCTGGCTGCGCGCCAGGGCGAGCTTGAGCGCGGCGAAGGCGACCACCGGCGCGAGCAGTACCCCCCACCAGTAGTTGATGAAAAAGTCCGACACCCCGATCAGAATGCGCGTCTGCAGCGGGATCGCCTGTCCGGTGCTCTTGATGAAGCCGAGCATCTGCGGCACCAGGTAGATCATCAGAAACATGGTCACGGAAAGCACGATGCTGCCGACGAAGGCCGGATACATCATCAGTTTTTTCGTCTGCGCGATGAGCTCGTCCTCCCATTTCAGGTTCTCGGCGAGGCTCTTGAGGACCTGGGACATGCGCCCGGTTTCCTCGCCCGCCCGGATCAGGCTGGCGAACACCTTCGGGAAGACATCGCTGTAGTCGGCCATGGCCGCCGACAGGCCCTGTCCGCCCTGGATGCTCTCGATCAGGCCGCTGAGGATTTCGCGAAAGCGCGGGTTTTCAACGCTGTCGCGCAGGTCGGTCAGCGACTCGATGATGGCCACGCCGGCCGAGGTCAGTTGTTCCAGGTGAAAGCAGAAATTGATCAGTTCCGGCCGTCCGATCGCGCCCTTGAACATGCTCGCGCGCCGGCTGGACAGGCCGCCGACGATGAGATCCAGCCCCATGCGCTGCAGGCGCAGTTCGAGGTCGATCAGGTTGATGGCTTCGATCTGCCCCATGAGCGACCTGCCCCGGCGATCGATTGCCTTGTAGGAGTAAAGCGCCATGCGTGTGCGTGGGGGGAGGCCGGGGCGCTACATGCGGTCGGTGAGATCCACCACCCGCATCAGCTCTTCCAGCGCGGTCGTTCCCTCCAGGACGCGGCGCGCGCCGTCATCCGCCAGCGTCCGAAACCCCTTGGCGACGGCGGCGCGCTGGATTTCGCGCGCGGTGGCGCGCCGCGAAATCAGTTCGTCCAGGTCGACGTCCAGCTTCAGTATTTCCATGATCGCGAGCCGCCCGCGGTAGCCCTGGGACTCGCAGTGGTCGCAGCCCACCGCGCGGTAGCAGGTGGGCGGCCGGTCCGCCTTGACGCCGAGCAGGCGGCATTCGGCCGATGTCGCGGTATAGGGCTGGCGGCAATGTTTGCACAGGCGCCGGATCAGCCGCTGGGCGATGATGCCGATCATGTTGCCGGCCATGACTTCGGGCGTGACGCCGGTATCGAGCAGGCGCGGAAAGGCGCCCACGGCGGAGTTGGTGTGAAGTGTGGAATAGACCTGGTGGCCGGTCATGGCCGCGCGGAACGCCATTTCGGCGGTTTCCTCGTCGCGAATCTCGCCCACCAGAATCACGTCCGGGTCCTGGCGCATGAGCGAGCGGATGCCGTTGGCGAAGTCCATTTTCGCCGCCTCGTTCACCGAGGTCTGGCGGATCATGGTCATCGGATACTCGACCGGGTCCTCCATGGTCATGATGTTGGCCGTGTCGGAATTGATGTGATTGAGGATGGAGTACAGGGTCGTGGTCTTGCCGCTCCCTGTCGGGCCGGTCACGAGGATGATGCCCTCGGGTCGCGAGATCAGGCGCTTCAGCAGATCGAGCTGGCTCGACTCCAGTCCCAGCCCGTCCAGGGGCACGATGCCCTTTTGCCGGTCCAGAATCCGCAGCACCACGTTTTCGCCGTGGCTGGTCGCTTGGGAGGCCACGCGGAAATCGACCTGTCTGCCGGTCAGGGACAGCGAAATGCGGCCGTCCTGGGGCGCGCGCGTTTCGGCGATATTCATTTTCGCCAGCACCTTGATGCGCACGGCCATCGCCGGCCAGTATGTCTTGTGCAGCGAGCGGATCTGGCGCAGCACGCCGTCGATGCGGTAGCGTATGCGCAGGAAGTTCTGCTCCGGTTCGAAGTGGATGTCGGAAGCGTTCTTGCCGACCGCATCGGCGAGCAGGGCCGCGATCAGGCGCACCACCGGCTGGCTGTATTGCTCGCCGGCGCCGGCCAGGCTCTGGTAGTCGACTTCGCCCGTCTCGATTTCGTGCAGGATGCCGTCGATCGAGAGTTCGTGCCCGTAGTACTGCTCGATGGCGCGGGAGATTTCGGTGTCGCCCGCAAGGCGCGACTCAAGCTCGAGTTCGCCGCGCAGGCGCGCACGCAGCTGATCCAGGGCGACGAGGTTGTTGGTGTCCGATAGCGCGACGATGAGCGTGCCGCGCTCGCGGTCCAGCGCGATCGGGAATATGTGGTGGCGCAGGGCGAAATCGCGCGGCACCAGTTTCATCGCCTGCGAATCGATGATGATCTGGGACAGATCGACGCTCTGCATTCCCAGCTTTTCCGACAGCGCGTCGCGCAGTGTCGCTTCGGAAACGAAACCCAGGTTGACCAGGAGCTTCCCCACGGGAAGCTTGGATTTCATCTGTTCCAGCAGCGCGATGCGCAGCTGGTCCTCGGTCAGTATTCCCTGCGAAATCAGGATCTGGCCGATATGGCGCTTGGCCGCGCTGGTGGCAGTCGTGGAAGCCGGGGAATTCATGAGTTCAACGCTCGAGCTGTGCCACTCTCTTGCCGATACGCGCTTTGTCGAAGGAAACCGGGCGATCTGCGGCGAGCGCGAGGGCGCGCCGGTAGTACTCCAGCGCAGGCTTGGTCTGGTGCATCCGGTCCAGGCTGATGGCAAGGTTGCAGGCGAAGTCGGGGTGTTCCGGATCGCTGGTGTACGCCTGGAAATAGGCTTGCTGCGCCTCGGCCCAGCGACCCTGGGCCGCGTACTGGTTGCCCAGCGTGAAATGCAGGAAACTCGCCGCCGGTTGCGCCGCGATCATGCTCTTCAGGCGCGACTCCGACGCCTGCGGATCGACCTGACCGCGTAGCCCGATGAGACCGGCCTGCGCGTGGGCATCGCGCGGATCGAGTTCCAGCAGGCGCATGTAATGACGTTCCGCAGCGTCGGGACGACCGTCCTGGATTTCCACCGCCGCCAGGCCCAGCAGCGCATCGCGGTTGTCCGGGTTGCGGCGCAGAACCTGCTGATAACCATCACGCGCCTTCGCGCGGTCGCCGGCGTTGTAGGCCTGGAATGCGCCTTCAAGTATGGGATCGGGCTGCACCTGGGCGGGCGTGATTGAAATGTCGCCCTCCCGCGGTGCTGCACGGCGCTGCGGGGCTTGTGCACTGGCAACGGCCGGGGCACCCTGTGGTGCGATGGCGGCGGTGCGCGGCGCCGGCGTAGGCGCAAGTGCCGCTGCGGCGGGAGCGGGCCGGGGACCGGCTTGTGCGGGCGCCTGTGCGGGTGCTGCGCTTGCCTCCGGCCCGGCCGGCTGGGCGCCGGCAGGGGGGGCGACGGTTGACGCCGCGGGCGTTCCCGGCCCGACTGGAGGCGCTGCCGGTGCCGCGGCGACCGGTGGCGTCGCCGATTGTGGCAACGGCGGGGGTATCTTGTAGTTGTTCTTCGGCTGCATCTCGTACCAGAAGTAGCCGACCGTGCATAGCGCGAACAGGCCCAGCGTGCCGACGGTGATGTAGAACGGCTTGCGCGGGTTGACGTCCATTTCCTTGGCTTCGAACAGTTGCTGCGCCTGCTTGCGTTCGGCCGCCTCGGCGGGCAGGGGAAATTCGGTTTCCTCTGTCGGCGCATACCGGGCTTCCGTCGGAGCGGCTCGCGCCGGTTCAGGCGGCGGGGGCGGTGCCGGTTGCTGCGGCTCCTCCAGCGCGAGTTCGAGCACCGGTTTTTCAGCACGCACCGGTGCCGGCGCCGGCTTCGGCTTTGGCTCGGCGATGCCCAGATCCTCGCTGCGAATTTCCATCGGTTGCGAGATATCGGGCAGCCGATCGCGCGTGAACGGCGGCGCCGCGTCCGCGGCCGGCGGCTGCTCCTTCGCCGCCTGCTTCGCGAGTTCAGCCTTCTTCAGCGCCTCGAGCAGGAGACTCATCGCGGCGCGCCCTGCGGGTCACCGAGCAGCGGCGGTTTTCCCGGGTTGGGTGCGGTGGTGAATTTTTCGTCCGGCAGGAAAGTGCGGTAGCCGCGGTAATCGCCTTCGATGCTGGCATCGCGGATGATGATCGGGCGCATGAATACCACCAGCTCGGTCTTGACGTTCTCAAGCCTCTTGTTCGAGAAGAAACCGCCATAGCCGGCAAGCCGGCTCAGGCCCGGCACTGCATCTTCCAGATCATTGACCCGGTCCTGGATCAGGCCGCCCATCACGGCGATCTGTCCGCTGTTCACCTTGATCAGGGATTCCATTTCGCGTGTCTGTATCACCGGGATATTGCTGGTGATCGAGCCGCAGCCGGGGAGACCGGCACCGGCTGCGCCGCAAGGCGCCGACAGCGTCGGATTGGGGTCCTGCACATTGCCGACGATGCGCGAGATGCTGGGCCGCACGTTGAGCAGAACCGTTTCGGTGTCGCTGATTTGCGGCGTCACGCTCATGATGAAACCGACCGCCACGATATTGGGCGTGGTGGTGTAAGTCGTGTAAGGTATTCCGCCCGCCACCGTCGCCGGTGTGGTCGTGGCCTGGATGGTGAAGTAGACCTGATTGTCCACCACCTTGAGAATGGCGGACTGGTTGTTGAGCACCGTCAGCCGCGGGCTGGAGAGCACGCGCACATTGCCGAACGATTCTAGCAGGCGCACGGAGGAGAGCAGATTGCTCCAATTGGGCGCTGCGGCGCCAATCACGAACATGCTTCCGGTCGGCGAAGCCGTCACCGCGCCGGTGCCGGACTGGTTGAAAGTGAAACCGGTCGAGCCCATCCGCGTCGCCGACCAGTCTATGCCCTGCTGATACTGGTTGTTCAACTGCACTTCGACGATGCTGGCTTCGATCAGGACCTGCCGTTTGACGTTCGACAGCACCTGGTCCAGGAACTCCTGGATCTTTTCATGCTGGCGCGATGTCGCGCGGATGTTCAGCACGCCGGACTCGGGATTGGGGATGACCGACGCTGCCTCGCGAAAACTCGCGCTCGCTTGCGCCGAAGAGGCGGCGGCTGCGGGCGCGGCTCCCGCCTGGGGTGCCGCAGGGGCTGCCGGCGCCGCGGCGGCAGCGCCGGGCGCCGCAGCCGGAAGAATCTTGTCGGTCTCGCGCAAGATGTCCTGCACGTTTTTTATCAGTGTTTCCCAGAAATGGTTGTTTGCCGTGCTGCGTATCGAGGTCGTCGACTGGTTGCCGCCCCCACCGGAGCCTCCGGCGCCGGCTGCGCCCGGTG
>JAPLRD010000158.1:0-12510 GCA_026399375.1 Pseudomonadota bacterium | reverse complement strand
CTGCACTCGTGGTGTCGCGCTGCATGTTGACGTAATCGATCTTGTAGATGCGCAGGTAAGGCGTGTCCCGCATCACCGCAAGATTCTGGCCGTCGAGTTCGTAGCGCATGTCGACCTGCTTGGAAATGCGCGATAGCAGTTGCGGCAATGTCTGATCGATGGCGTTGAGCGTGACGCTGCCGGTGATGTCGGAGTGGATGTCGACATTGAGCTTGGCGTCGCGCGCGAGCGCGAACAGCAGCTCCTGCACCTTGACGTTGTTGACCACGACGCTATAGGTTTCCGGCCGCGTCGCGGGCTTGGGCTTGGGCAATACCGGGGAGACGCGCACGGGTTCGGGTATGTCTTCCGCCGCAGCGGCAGGCGGTGCCTGCACATGGCCCGCCGAGGGCTTCATCGGTTGCATGCGCATGCTGCCGCAGCCGGCGATGAGCAGACAAGCTGCAAACATCAGCCCTACTTTAAGATTCATCTCGTTCGCCATTGATATCTATATGGATTCCCGTTCGGATTATATAGCACAACCAGCCAAGCGCAACCGCTTCTTGAATCGCTGGCGGCGCCTAGTCCGACGGGCGCCGAATTGGTGTTTGAAGCGAAAAACAACTACTGCCGGTTCTGGCTGCGCATGCGCTCCACGCTGCGCTGATACGGGGCGAATTGCCGGTATGCCGGCGGCAGGGCCTTGAGCCCCTGGTTGGCGTCCGCCAGGCTGGGATAGAGCCCGTAGGCGAGGCGGTAGTGCTGCTGGTCGTTGATCCTGACGCCGTAGACGTAGAAGTCCGACAACTTGAGGTTCCTTCCTGCGGCGCGAGCCAGCAGTTCTTCGATGCGGTGCAGGTCGCGCGTGCCCGCGGTGAGCAACTGGATCGAATACTGATTTACGGGCGCCGTTTTCAGCCAGTCCTGCGTCGCGGCGAAGCGTTCGCGCGTCAGTTTGCCCGAGAGCGGGGCCGGCGGCACGTAGTCTTTTGCTCCAGGTTTTGCGCCTGCCCCTCGTATTTCCTCTGCAGCGGTAGCCGCCACAGCGGTGTTTGCGCTCTGGGCCGGTATGACGTCCATGCTCTTGGTCGGTTGCGCCGCTTCATTGTCTGCGGGCGCTGCTTTGGACGCGGCCGGCGCAATTGGAGCGGCGGGCGCGGCCTTTGACGCCGGGATCGCAATTGCGGGTGGTGTTGCCGGGGCGGTCGAAGTCGCCGGAGCCGATTCCACGGCGGCCGCCGCTGCGGTTTGCTCCGTTGCCTGCTGCGAAGGCGCCGCCGCGCCCGGCGCGACGACGGTCGATGCCGCCGCATGATCAGGGTTCGCGACAGCTGCCGGGGTTGCGGCTGCCGCTGACGCAGGGGCGCCTGCGGGGGCGGGCGCGACTTGCGCCGGCCTTGGCGGTGGCGCCGGTGCGTCGGGCGCGAGCAGGAAGTGCAGCCCCAGTCCCAGCGCAAGGCCGGCTGCCACGCCGCCCACGGCCAGGCCGATCTTGGCTTTGCTCACGGGCGCGTGATAGAACTCGGAGTCGCGCACGGCGCGATCGACGTGCTTCGCGGTGATGCCGTGCGCGTTGTCGGCGAACGCCGCAAGCAGCGACTTGTCGGCGAGAATGTTGACCCGCCGCGTGAGCCCTTCGGACGCCTTGACGATGCGGCGCACGGCGTCGGCGGAAAAGACGTTCGGCCCGCGGTAGCCCGCGGCGCGCATGCGAAAATCCAGATACGCTTCGATGTCGGAGCGCAGCATGGGCTCCAGGCGAAAGCTGTGGGTGATGCGCTCCTTCAACTGGCGCATGTGCGGCATGGACAGATTCGCGTCGAGTTCGGGCTGGCCGAAGAGCACGATCTGCAGCAGCTTCGAGTGGCTGGACTCGAGGTTGGAGAGCAGCCGGACCTGCTCCAGCGTCTCCTGCCGCATGGCGTGGGCTTCATCGATCAGCAGCACCACGCGCTGGCTGTTTCCATACCGCGCGATCAGATGTTCCTGCAGTTTGAGCAGCAGCAGGGACAGACGGTCGTCCGGCGCCCGGATTTCGAGTTCTTCGGCGATGGCGTAGATGATCTCGTCGCGCGAAAGCGACGGGTTGGACAACAAAATGGTCTGTACCTGCTGCGGCAGCCGTTCCATGAGCACCCGGCACAGCATGGTCTTGCCGCTGCCCACCTCGCCCGAGACTTTGACGATGCCCTCGTCGTGCGTGATGGCGTAGAGCAACGCCTCCAGGGTGGCGCCACGGTTGGCGCCGCCGAAGAAAAAATCGGTGTGCGGCGTGATGCGAAAGGGCGGTTCGTCCAGGCCGAAGTGGTTCAGATACATGGCGCTGCCTAGAAGTTATTTTGAAATGAGGGGACAAATCCCCTCATGCTTCCCTAAATCGGCCGTTGCACAATTCATTTTGCAACGGGTTATCACTTCTTTTCCTGCTGATCCATGCGCGAATACAGCGTGGTGCGGTTGACGCCGAGCATCTTCGCCGCCTGGCTGACGTTGCCGTGGGTGAGGCGCATGGCGGCCTCGATATAGCCCTGCTCCCAGGCTTTGAGCATGTCGTCCAGGTTGAACGTTCGCTCGCGTTGCAGGTGGCGTTGCGCCTGCTCGATCAGCGTCTGCGGGTCGCCGGGCGGCCCGGGTTCCGCGCCGGATTTCGGCCTTGCCTCCGATTCGAGTTCCGGTTCCAGTTCCAGCGGCGAAAGCCTTTGCCCCGGGTACTTCGTGGTGAGGCGGATGACGATATTCTTCAGCTCGCGCACGTTGCCGGGGAACAGATAATCGCGCCACAGCGCGGTCGCCGCGCCGTCCAGGGTGAAGGGCGCCAGCTTCGCCTGTTCGGCGTAGAAACGGCTGAAATGCGCGAGCAGCAGTACCTTGTCGTCCCCCGTATCGCGCAGCGGCGGAACGCTGATCGAAAATACCGACAGGCGGTGGTAAAGGTCGGCGCGAAAGCGTCCGGCCTTGATTTCCTGGCGCAGGTCCCGGTTGGTGGCCGCGATGACGCGCGCGTGCGAAATCCGCTGCTGGGTCTCGCCGACGCGCTGGAATTCGCCGTTCTCCAGCACGCGCAGCAGTTTGGACTGCAATTCCAGCGGCAACTCGCCGATTTCGTCGAGGAACAGCGTGCCTTCCTGTGCGTCTTCGAAATAGCCGGACTTGTTGGCGGCGGCGCCCGTGAACGCGCCCTTGGAATAACCGAACAGCGTCGGCTCGACCAGGGTCGGTGCGATGGCCGCGCAATTGAGTGCGAACCAGGGTTTGTCTTTGCGGCAGGACAGGCGGTGCAGGCAATTGGCGACCACCTCCTTGCCGCTGCCGGATTCACCCTCGATCAGCGCCGGGAAGGGGGAGTCGGCGTACTGGCTGATCTGGCTTTTCAGCTTTTCGAGCACAGGGCTTTCGCCGATCAGCATTTCCCCTTCGGCTTCGGCGCCGCCGGATATTTCCGCGGCGCGAATCTGCAGGGCGTGCAGCAGGAGTTTCTTCAGACCTTCCGCGTTGCAGGGCTTTGCCACGAAATCGGTCGCGCCCAGCGTGCGCGCATGACGTGCGTTGGCGGCGTCGTTCTGCCCGGGGAGCACAAGGAGCTTCATCGCCGGCGACTGCGCGACCAGGTCGGCGACCAGCTGGAAACCTTCGTCCGGCCGGTGCGGCAGGGGCGGCAATCCGAGATCCACCAGCGCGAGTTTAGGCGGTGTGGCGAGCTTGCGCACCATTTCAACGGCGCGGATGCGCGAGTCGCTCACCATGATGTCGAAGTCCGAACGCCTGTTCTATGGACTGGCTGGCGTGGCGCTGCATGAGCGCCTGCGGGCTGCCGGAAAAGCACAGGTTTCCCCGGTGCAGCACCACCATGAATTCGCAGATTTCCTCGACGTCGGACAGGGCGTGCGAGGTGAAGAACAGGGTCCGGCCCTGATCGCGCAACTGCCGCAACAGCTGTTTCACGCGGGCGCGCGCCAAAGGGTCGAGGCCGCTCATCGGTTCGTCCAGAATCAGCAGGTCCGGTTCCGCCAGCAGGCATGCGGCCAGCCCCAGTTTTTGCGTCATGCCCTTGGAATACGAGCGCACCGGTTTGTCCAGCGCCTCCACGTCCAGGTCCAGCGAAGAAAACATGGCGCGCACCTTGTCCTCGCCTGCAGCGCGTTCGTCCAGCCTCAGCATGTAGTTGAGAAAATCTCGGCCGGTGAGGAAATAGGGCGGCATGAACCGTTCGGGCAGGAAAGCCAGTCGCGCGCGGGATCGGCTGTCGGTGTGCCGGGTGCCGAATATCTCTATCCGTCCGTCGTCGATGTGGCAGAAATCGAGCATGCATTTGATCAGCGTGGTCTTGCCGGCGCCGTTGATGCCTACCAGGCCGAAAGTCGCGCCCGCGGCGATGTCGAGGTCTATCCCCTGCAATACCGGCTGGCGAGCGTAGCTTTTCTTGACCTGGTCGAAGCGGACGGCCGACTGCGTCATTGGATGCGGCATGTTTTGCAAAATGGGGTAAATACTATAACAGGCTGGGCGGCGCGATGTTGCGGCCGGGAAGGCCGCCGCGGCGACGGTCTGGTAGAATGCGCGCTCCCCGCCCTTTGCCGACGCCGCTCCGTGCCAACGAAAATAGCAACTGACAATCTGGTCGAGGTGGAAAACGTGAACTTCGCGTACGACAGCCGCCAGATCCTGAAGGGTGTCAACCTGAACATTCGGCGCGGGCAGGTGGTGGCCATCATGGGCCTGTCGGGTTGCGGCAAGACCACCCTCCTGCGGCTGATCGGCGGCGCGCTGCGCCCCACGCAGGGCGAGGTCCGCGTCGGCGGCAAGTCCGTGGCCAAACTCGATCACGACGAATTGTTCGCCCTGCGGCGCAAGATGGGCATGCTGTTCCAGTTCGGCGCCTTGTTTACGGACATGTCCTGCTACGACAACGTGGCTTTCCAGATGCGCGAGCACACCGACCTGCCGGAAGAGTTGATAGCCGACATGGTACTGATGAAGCTGCAGGCGGTGGGCCTTCGCGGTGCGCATCACCTCATGCCCTCCGAGTTGTCCGGCGGCATGGCGCGGCGGGTGGCGTTGGCGCGCACCACGGCGCTGGATCCGATGCTGATCATGTACGACGAGCCTTTCGCCGGCCTGGATCCGGTTTCCATGGGCGTCATCGGCCAGTTGATACGGCGCTTGAACGATTCTCTGGGCGCCACGTCGATCATCGTCACGCACGACGTGGCCGAGGCGCTGCAGCTCGTCGATTACGTCTATTTCATGTCCGACGGCCAGATCGTCACCCAGGGCACGCCGGATGAACTGCGCGCGTCGGACAAGCCGTTCGTGCACCAGTTCGTCTACGGAGAAACCGACGGGCCGATGCCGTTTCACTATCCGGCCGACGACTACGGCAGCGACCTCAACGCGCGGGAAGCAGCATGAGCGGGCTGAACGGCGTTCTTGAGCGGCTGGGCGGGCGCGCGACCAGCTCCATCCACCGGCTCGGGTTCGCCAGCCGCTTTCTGCTGCTTACCCTGCGGAATTCGGGCATGTGCTTTCGCCGTTTTTCGCTGGTCATACGCGAAATCTATTTTGCCGGAGTGCTGTCGCTGATCATCATTCTGGTGTCCGGCCTGTTCGTCGGCATGGTATTGGGGCTGCAGGGTTACGACACGCTGGTGCGTTACGGCTCCTCCTCGGCGCTCGGCGTCCTGGTGGCGCTGTCGCTGGTGCGCGAACTCGGGCCGGTGGTGGCGGGCCTTCTTTTCGCCAGCCGCGCGGGTTCGGCCATCACCGCCGAAATCGGCCTGATGAAAGCCACCGAGCAGTTGGCGGCGATGGAGATGATGGCGGTGGATCCGATCGCGCGCGTGATCGCGCCGCGCTTCTGGGCGGGGGTGATTTCGATGCCGCTGCTGGCGGCGATGTTCTCCGGCATGGGCGTGTTCGGCGGCTATCTGGTCGGAGTGCAGTTGATCGGCGTCGACGCAGGGTCGTTCTGGTCGCAGATGCAGGATTCGGTCGATTTCAGCGAGGATATCCTCAATGGCGTGATCAAGAGCGTGGTGTTCGGCATCGCAGTGACCTGGATCGCGGTGTTCGAAGGCTATGACGCGCCGCCGACCGCCGAGGGCGTTTCGGGGGCGACCACGCGCACCGTGGTGACTTCGTCGCTCTCCATACTCGCGCTGGATTTCATGTTGACCGCGTTCATGTTTCGGGGGGCATAAAGATGATGAATAGAAAGGCGCTGGACCTGTGGGTGGGGGTTTTTGTCGCCATCGGTTTGGGCGCGCTGCTGTTCCTGGCGCTGAAGGTGGGCAATCTGGCTTCGTTCTCGGCTGCCGAAACCTATCTAGTCAAGGCGAATTTTGATAACATCGGCGGACTGAAGAAGCGGGCGCCGGTAAAAAGCGCCGGGGTGGTCGTCGGACGCGTCGAGGACATTGTTTTCGATACGGAAAACTACGAGGCGATGGTCGCGTTCTCGATCGAAAAGCGCTACGAGTTTCCGAAGGACACTTCGGCGAAGATTCTGACCGCGGGCCTGCTTGGGGAGCAGTATATCGGCCTGGCTGCCGGCGGCGACACGGCGAAGCTGAAGGGCGGCGACAAGCTGAAGATCACGCAGTCTGCGGTGGTACTGGAGAATCTGATCAGCCAGTTCCTGTTCAACAAGGCGGCTGACGGCGGCAAAGAGACCAAGTAAGGGAAGGGCCGTTTCGGAAATATCGCGAAACGGCGGCTGAATCGAGAAAGCATGAGATCATACTTCTACTCGTGCTGTAACTGGATATGGACAGAAGGAACGATGATCATGCTGCGGCGTCTTATCACAGTGTTGCTGCTTACCGCGCTGGTCGGTCTTGGCGGCTGCGCCACAACCGGCGGCTCCAACGACCCGCTGGAAGGTTACAACCGGGCCATGTTCGGCATCAACGACGCCGTGGACAAGGTGATCATCAAGCCGGTGGCGACCGGTTACAAGGCCGTGATGCCGGAGTTCGCCCGTACCGGCGTGACCAACTTCTTCTCCAACCTGGGTGACGTCTGGATCGCGATCAACAACATCCTGCAAGGCAAGATAGGCGACGGCGTGAGCGATCTCGGCCGCTTCACCATAAACACTACCGTCGGCATCGTCGGTTTGTTCGATGTCGCCAGTAGCGCCGGACTGGAGAAACACAACGAGGATTTCGGCCAGACCCTGGGCCGTTGGGGCATGGGCAGCGGGGCCTACGTGGTGTTGCCGTTCTTCGGGCCGAGCAACGTGCGCGACGGATTCAGCCGCCTGCTGGTCGATTGGCACGGCGACCCGCTCTGGTACGTGCGCAATATTCCCACCCGCAATGAACTGATCGGAGTGCGGGTGATCGATGACCGGGCAAACCTGCTGGATGTCAGCCGTCTGGCCGAGGAGGCTGCGCTTGACCACTACGCCTATGTGCGCGACGCGTTTCTGCAGCGGCGCCGCAGTCTGATCTACGACGGCGATCCGCCCCCGGAGCCCAATCCGGCGAAGTCCTCGGACGCCGGCGCCGAACCTGTTGCGCGCGCTGCTGCAAAAGAACCCGTGGCGCTGATCACCAACCAGTGGGGCGAGAGGGTGACGACAGCCGCCGACGAGGAGCTTACGCCGGCGCGGGAGTTCGCCGGAACCGGCGCGAAGCCGGTTTCAGCCGGGAAAGACGCCGTAGTTTCGGGCGCCGTCTACGAGCCCAAGATCCCGAACAACCATGAAGCGCTGCTTGCGATTTCCGCCGGGTCGCGCGAGGGCTTCGTACAGGCCAGCCTCAAGCCATGATGATGAAATTGTTTTCCGCGCTGTGCTTTTCCCTGTTTGCGCATGCGGCCGCGGCACAGGGACTGGGACCCGATGCGTTGGTGAAAAGCATCACCAACGAAGTCATCGCTATCATCAAGGCGGACAAGGATATACAGGCCGGCCACCAGAAGAAGATCAACGATCTGGTCGATGCCAAGGTGCTGCCGCATTTCAATTTCAGCCGCATGACCGCGCTGGCGGTGGGCCGCAACTGGCCGAAGGCGACGCCTGAGCAGCAGAAAGCGCTGACCGGCGAATTCCGCACCCTGCTGGTCCGGACCTACTCGAGCGCATTGTCCGCCTACAAGAACCAGGTGATCGAATTCAGACCGCTGCGCGCCGCCGCCGATACCGAGGTCACGGTGCGGACCCAGGTCAAGCAGTCCGGCACCGAACCGATCAGCATCGATTACAGCATGGAGCAGACGCCCAACGGCTGGAAGGTGTTCGACGTCGTGGTTGGCGGGGTGAGCCTGGTGACCAACTACCGCGAGACCTTCAACGCCGAAATTCGCGACGGCGGAATCGACGGCCTGGTCAAATCGTTAGCCAGCAAGAACCGCTCCCTGGAAAACACCCAGGCCAGCTCCAAGTCCAAGTGATCACCCAAGAAGGCGACCGGCTGCTGTTTCAGGGGCCGGTCACGATAGCCACTGTCTCCGCCTTGTTGTCCCAAAGCCGCCTGCTGCTCGCGCCGGGGGTGGCGGTGCTCGATTTCACCGGCGTCACCGAGGTGGATTCGGCGGCGGTGGCGCTGGCGCTGGAATGCCTGCGCGAAGCTCGCCGGCGCAAGCTTGCGCTTTCCCTCGCAAACCTGCCCGAAGCCATGCTTCACCTGGCACAGCTTTATGCCGTGTCGGAACTGCTGCAGCCCGAAGCAGCCTGATTCTCACCCAGCCGCAACGCGGCGCCCCACATGACCCCCGCCATTCAGATTCAGCAGGTGCACAAGCGTTTCGGAAAGGTGCAGGCGCTTGCCGGCATCGACCTCGAGGTCGCGCCGGGCGAATTTTTCGGCCTGCTCGGGCCCAACGGCGCGGGCAAGACCACGCTCATCAATATTCTTGCCGGTTTGACCCGCGCCGACCGCGGCAGCGTGCGCGTCATGGGGCACGACGTGATCGCGGATTACCGCGATTCGCGCCGGGCGCTGGGGGTGGTGCCGCAGGAACTGGTGTTCGACCCTTTTTTCAGCGTGCGCGAAACCCTGCGCCTCCAGTCCGGCTACTTCGGCCTGAAAAGGAACGATGCCTGGATCGACGAGGTGATGCACCATCTGGACCTGACCGGCAAGGCCGACGCAAACATGCGATCGCTCTCGGGCGGCATGAAACGGCGCGTGTTGGTGGCGCAAGCATTGGTGCACAAACCGCCGGTGATCGTTCTGGACGAGCCCACCGCGGGGGTGGACGTGGAACTGCGACAGGGCCTGTGGGAGTTCGTGCGCGGATTGAACCGCGACGGCCACACGATAGTGCTGACCACGCACTACCTCGAAGAGGCGGAGATGCTGTGCGCGCGCATCGCCATGCTGAAGCAGGGCCGCATCGTCGCGCTGGACACCACCAGCAATCTGGTGAACCGCCGCGACAGCCTGTACCTGAAACTGCGCATCAGCGGCGCGACCCTGCCCGAGGCGCTCGCCGAGCGGGTGCGTGACAGCCACGATGGCGTGCACACGCTGCGCTTGCGCAGCTACGCCGAAATCGAGCGCGCGCTGGCTCATGTACGCGAAGCGGGAGCGAAGATCGAAGAGTTGGAGTTGTTGCAGCCCGACCTCGAGGATGTATTCGTGCAGATCATGAATTTGGAGGAAGGGGGGCGGGGGCGGGAGGAACGCAGCGCAGCCTCCCTGCTCGCCCCGCTCGCTTTTCCGAACCCATGAGCGGCTTCGGCACATTGCTGTACAAGGAGTTGCTGCGCTTCTGGAAAGTGGCGTTTCAGACCATCGCCGCGCCGGTGCTGACCACGCTCTTATACCTGCTCATTTTCTCCCACGTGATGCAGGGCCAGGCGCGGGTATACGACGCCGTGCCCTATACCGCGTTTCTGGTGCCCGGCCTGGTGATGATGGCGGTGCTGCAAAACGCGTTTGCCAACAGTTCGTCCAGCCTGATCCAGTCCAAGATCACTGGCAATGTCATATTCGTTTTGCTGCCGCCGCTGTCCTACTGGGATTTCTTCGCCGCTTACGTGCTCGCCTCGGTGGTGCGCGGCATGGTCGTCGGCGCCGGCGTGCTGGTGGTGTCGCTGGGGTTCGTCGATCTCGTGTTCGCGCACCCGTTGTGGATATTAGCGTTCACGCTATGCGGCAGTGCGGTTCTGGGGACGCTGGGCCTGATCGCCGGCATCTGGGCCGAGAAATTCGATCAAATTGCGGCGTTCCAGGGCTTTGTCATCATGCCGCTCACTTTCCTGTCGGGCGTGTTCTATTCGATCCACTCGCTGCCGGTCTTCTGGCAGGACCTGTCCCGGTTCAACCCCTTTTTCTACATGATCGACGGCTTTCGTTTTGGTTTTTTCGGCGTCTCCGACATCGATCCGGCATTTAGCCTGGGCATCGCCTGCGCCTGCATGCTCGCGCTCACCGCTTTTACGCTCGCGCTGCTCAAGCGAGGTTATAAACTCCGCCACTGAGGGGCATTTCAGGATTCTCATAATGGCCCCTCGAAGAGGGGAGCGCGAGGGGAGGGATTCCCTTGTTTTGTCACAGACTTTGAAAGGGCAACCATGGCTACACCGGAAGACGTCAAGAATTACATCGAGCGCGGACTGCCGTGCGAACATTTGGAAGTGATCGGCGACGGCCAGCACTTCGAGGCGCTGATCGTTTCGGCTGAGTTCCAGGGCAAGAACCGGGTGCAACGGCACCAGCGTGTGTATCAGGCGCTGGGCGAGCGCATGCGCGAGGAAGTGCATGCGCTGTCGATGCAGACGTTCACGCCGGAGGAGTGGCCGGGAAAGTCCGGCGAGCAACTGCCGGGATGACGGGCCAAAGGGGCTAAACGTGGACAAATTGCTGATCCAGGGCGGCGTGCCCCTCTCGGGCGAGGTGCGCATATCCGGCGCCAAGAACGCGGCGCTGCCCATCATGTGCGCGGCGCTCCTGTCGAAAGCGCCGCTGCGGCTCAGCAATGTGCCGCATCTGCGCGATGTCACCACGCTGCTGACCTTGCTCGGCGGCATGGGCGTGGCGGTATCGCTGGACGAAAAGCTCGGCCTCGAGCTCGATGCCGGCGGCCTGCACTCGCCGTTTGCGCCCTACGAGATGGTGAAGACCATGCGCGCTTCCATCCTGGTGCTGGGGCCGCTGCTGGCGCGTTGCGGCGAGGCGCGCGTGTCCCTGCCCGGGGGCTGCGCCATCGGCCAGCGTCCGGTGGATCTGCACATCAAGGGGCTGCAGGCCATGGGTGCCGACATCCGTGTCGAACACGGTTACATCATCGCGCGCGCGGATCGCCTGAAAGGCGCGCGCATCTTCAGCGATCTGGTGACCGTCACTGGCACCGAGAACCTGATGATGGCGGCCTGCCTGGCCGAAGGCGTGACCGTCATCGAGAATGCGGCGCGCGAACCCGAAGTCGTGGATCTCGCCGACTGCCTCAAGGCGATGGGCGCGAACATCGAAGGCGCCGGCACCGACATGATCCGGATCGAAGGCGTGAGCGCGCTGTCGGGCGCCGAGCACCGCATCATGCCCGACCGCATCGAGACCGGAACTTTCCTCGTTGCCGCCGCCGCCACCGGCGGATCGGTGCGCCTGCGCGGCACCAGCGCGCGCATACTGGACGCGGTGGTGGAGAAACTGCGCGAGGCCGGGGCGACGATCACGGCGGAGGACGACGGCATTTCGCTATGCATGGACGGCCCGCCTAAGAGCGTCAATCTGCGCACCGCGCCCTACCCGGCGTTCCCCACCGACATGCAGGCGCAGTTCATGGCGCTCGATTGCATCGCCCGCGGCACGGCGGTGTTGACCGAGACCATATTCGAGAACCGCTTCATGCACGCGCTCGAATTGCAGCGCCTGGGCGCCGACATCGAGATTTCCGGCAATGCGGCGGTCGTCAAAGGCGTGGCGCAATTGGACGGCGCTGCGGTGATGGCGACCGATCTGCGCGCCTCGGCGAGCCTGGTGATCGCCGGGCTGGTGGCCAGGGGCGAGACCATGATAGAGCGCATCTACCACCTCGACCGCGGCTACGAGTGCATCGAGGAAAAACTATCCCAGCTCGGCGCGCGCATCAAGCGGGTTCACTGATGCCGCGGCTGACGCGGTAAAATCGCGAATGTCGAACGCCCAACAAGATTTCGGTTGGGCGACTGATTTAGGGGAGCACGAGGGGATGTTTCCCCTCGTATCGTTAGCAATATTGACTAGGCCAACCGTGTCCAAAATCACCATCGCCCTGTCCAAGGGCCGCATCTTCGAGGAAACCCTGCCGCTGCTGCAGGCGGCGGGTGTGGTGCCGCTCGACGATCCGGAAACCTCGCGCAAGCTGATCATCGCCACCAGCCGGCCGGAAGTGCGTCTGATCGTCGTGCGCGCCTCGGACACGCCGACCTACGTGCAGTACGGTGCCGCCGATATGGGCATCGCCGGGAAGGATGTGCTGCTCGAGCACGGCGGGGACGGACTGTACCAGCCGCTTGACCTGGGCATCGCCGCCTGCCGCATGATGGTGGCCGTGCCGAACGGGTTCGACTACGCGCAGGCGGTCAAGAAGGGCGCGCGA